>DASZLR010000200.1:0-22157 GCA_035552275.1 Pseudonocardiaceae bacterium
AGCTCACCCACCGCCGACAGCATCCGCGCGTGCCACCGACGCGACTCGTGCTCGATCACGGCGATCTGATCGAGCAACTCCTCATCACCACAACGCCACCACCCGGCGGCCGCTTCCGTATCCTGCACGAAGTCGTTCATACCTCCATGATCACCGCGAATGGATCACCGCGCATCACTCGATCGGGTGATAGATCGAACGAATGTTCGACACACCCAGTAGGCGGCGCGGACCGCAGTAGGGTGCGGGCATGGCGACTGTCGAGGACGCGGCCGCGATGGCCCGGAAACTGCCTGAGGTCACCGAAGGCGAGCGGCATCGCAACCGAACCTGGTTCGTGGCCGGCAAAGCCTTCGCCTGGGAGCGGCCGTTCAGCAAGGCCGACATCAAACGGTTCGGCGACGTGACGCCACCCGACGGACCCGTTCTGGCCATCCGCACTGCCGACCTCGGCGAGAAGGAAGCCATTCTCGCCGCGAACCCCACGGCGTTCTTCACGATCCCGCACTTCGACGGGTTCGCCGCCATTCTGGTCCAGCTCAACGCCGTCAGCACAAAGGAACTCGGCGAAGCGATCACCGACGGCTGGCTGGCCTGCGCGCCACCGAACCTCGCCGACGGATACGTCAGGCGTGCGGCTGGGCAGCGCAGCGCGCCGGCGGATGACCGGCATGGGCCAGGGCCATGCGGTACCGCCGGATGATCTGCTCCACCAACAGCGGATGCGCGCCGATCGGCTCACTCACGAGATCCGCGCCCGCCTCCGCGACCCACCGGTGGAACAGGCCGGGCGCGAGCAGCCACGATGCGACCGCGACCCGGCGGTGACCTCGACGGTGGCCCCGGCGCACCGCGGCCACCGCCTCGTCCACGCTCGGCCGGGCGGTGGTGACGTAGCCGATGCGCACCGGATCGCCGGTCTGGTCGGCCAGCAGCATCGCGGCCCGCCGCACATCGGCTCGTGCCCGCTCGTCCGACGAGCCGGCCGCGGCCAGCACGATCGTGTCGCCGCGCCGCCAGCCGGCCTCGACCAGCCGTTCCCGCACCGCGTCCACCACGGCCGGCGCCGGCCCGATCGCGTCCGCCAGCAGCACATCCGGCCGTCCACTGCGGACAATCTGCTCGGGCACGTCGACCCGCACGTGATAACCGGCGGCCAGAAACGCCGGCACGACCACCACCGGCTGGTCCGGGTCCGCATCGCGCAGGACCTCCGGCACGCCCGGCGCTCGGACGTCGGCGAACGCCAACTCCACTGGCACCCCGGGCAGGCAGGCCCGCACCGCGTCCACGATCTCGCCGGCAGCCACCGCACCGGCCGGCTCGCGGGTGCCGTGCGCCACGATCACCAGGGCGTGCTTCAGCAGCGAGGCTGTCACGCCCGCGCTCCCACCGGCTCCATCGCCAGCCGATACCCGCGCTTCACCACGGTCTGCACCAGGCGTGACTCGCCCAGCGCGGACCGCAGCCGGGCCACCGCGGTCTCCACCGCGTGTTCCTCGCCACCGCCGGGCAACGCGGCCAGCAGCACCTGCCGGGACACCACCCGACCCGGGTTGGCGGCCAGCGCGCGCAGCACCGCCATCGGGGCCGGCGGCACCGGGTGCAACTCGCCGTCGACCAGCACCGCCTGACCGCGCAGTTCCAGCAGCCGGGTGCCGATCTTCAGCCTGGTCGCCCTGGCCGGCAACGCCACACAGGTCGCCCGCACCAGCGCGCCGATCCGCGGCCGCTCCGGCTGGACGACCGGGATGCCGATCCGGGCCAACGGCCCAGCGGTGATCCCGCCCACACACACCACCAGCACCGGGCCGCGCAGCGCGGTCAGCAACTCGTCAAGTCGACCCTGGCGATCGGCCATGGCCAGCACGTTCGCGGCCGCCGGGGCGCTGGTGAAGGTCAGCGCGTCCACCTGCCGACAGATCACCGCGTCGATCAGCCGCTGGATGGGCCCCGGGTCCAGCGGGCCGGTCCATCGGTAGACCGGCACCGGCACCACGTCCGCGCCGGCCACCCGCAGCGCCTCCACGAAGTCGAGCAGTGGCTCACCGTGCAGTTGGACGGCGATTCGCTTCCCCGCGACGCCGTCGGCCAACAGGTGTTCCAGCAGCTCGGAGCTGGATTCGGAGCGTGGGGACCAGGTGTCGGCCAGGCCGGCGGCGCGGACCGCGCCCTTGGCCTTCGGGCCGCGGGTCAGCACGTTGGCGGCGCCGAGCTGGGCGAGCAGGGCATTGCCCAGGCCCCAACCCTCGGCCGCCTCGATCCAGCCGCGAAACCCGATGCCGGTGGTCGCCACCACGACGTCGACCGGCTGGGCCAGCACGTTCCGTGTCGCGGCCAGCAACTGGCTGTCATCGGCCAGCGGGATGATCCGGATCGCCGAGCCCAGCGTCACGGACGCGCCACGCCGCTCCAGCAGCGAACCGAGCTCGTCCGCCCGCCGGGCAGCAGTCACTCCCACGGTGAACCCCGCCAATGGCGGCACTTCCACAGTGGACTCTTCGATGACGGGAATCATGGTGATCCCACCCACACCATTCCATCGACCTGGCGAACCTCGTACACCCGAACCGACACTGACGGGTCGTCCAGGCACATCCCGGTGCGCAGATCGAATGCCTGCTTGTAAATCGGGGACGCCACGACCGGCACGCCACTACGGTCCCCCACGATGCCACGAGACAGCACCGCCGCGCCAGAGAAGGGGTCTATGTTCCCGATCGCATAAAGCTCACCATCATGGGTACGAAACACAGCTGCCTGCTCACCGTTGGGCAGCAACGCGGCTACTCCGCGTTCGGGCTGCAGCCGGTCGTATGCGCATACCACCGTCAACCCTGTCTCCTGCATCATCGTCATCGCGACGCCACCTCCGGAACTCCGATCAGCACCGGCACCCGCTGGCCACGCTCCTCGCGGAAGGAGACCATCGGATCGGGGGTGCCAGGCGCGTTGACGAAGGACGTGAAGCGCGCGAGCTTGTCCGGATCCTCGAGCACCCCACGCCACTCGTCGCTGTAGTTGGCCACATGCGCGGCCATCGCCGCCTCCAGCTCGGCGCAGATGCCGAGGCTGTCGTCCACGATGACCTCGCGAAGATGGTCGAGGCCGCCGTCCATCGCCTCGATCCACGTCGCCGTCCGCTGCAACCGGTCCGCGGTTCGGATGTAGAACATCAGGAACCGGTCGATCAGCCTGATCAGCGTCTCGGTGTCCACATCGGACACCAAGAGATCCGCGTGGCGGGGCCGGAACCCGCCATTGCCGCCCACGTAAAGGTTCCAGCCCTGCTCGGTGGCGATCACGCCGAAGTCCTTGCCGCGCGCCTCGGCGCACTCCCGCGCGCAGCCCGACACCGCGGACTTGAGCTTGTGCGGCGACCGCAACCCGCGGTACCGCAGCTCCAGCTCGACGGCCAGCGACACCGAGTCCTGCACGCCGTACCGGCACCAGGTGGTGCCCACACAGGACTTCACCGTGCGCAGCGCCTTGCCGTAAGCGTGCCCGGACTCGAAGCCGGCGTCCACCAGTCTGCGCCAGATCAGCGGCAACTGCTCCACGGTCGCGCCGAACATGTCGATCCGCTGCGCGCCGGTGATCTTGGTGTACAGCCCGAAGTCCCTGGCCACCTCGGCGATGGCCAGCAGCTTCTCCGGGGTGATCTCGCCGCCGGGGATGCGCGGGATCACCGAGTAGGTGCCGTTGCGCTGCAGGTTGGCCAGGAAGTGGTCGTTGGTGTCCTGCAGGGTGGCCTGCTCGCCGTCCAGGATGTGCCCGCTCTCCAGCGAGGCCAGAATGGACGCCACCGCCGGCTTGCACAGGTCGCAGCCGCGTCCGCTGCCGTGCTTGGCGATCAGCTCGGTGAAGGTGCGGATGCCGGTGATCTGCACGACCTCGAACAGTTCGGCCCGGGACTGCGGGAAGTGCTCACAGATCGCCTTGGACTGCTCGACGCCGCAGGTGGACAGCAGCTGCTTCAGCGTGTTCACGCACGAGCCGCAGCCGGTGCCGGCGTTCGTGCAGGCCTTGAGCGCCGGCACGGTGGTCGCCGCGCCGCTGGTGATCGCCTCGATCAGGGTGCCCTTGGTGACCGCGTTGCAGGTGCAGATCTGCGCCGAGTTGGGCAGCGACCCGACGCCGATGCCGGCGGACTCGCTGCCGGCCGGCATGATCAGCTGCACCGCCTCGGCCGGCAGCTTCTCGCCGGTCAGCGCGCGCAGCGTGTCGTAGTTGGCGACGTCGCCGACCAGGACGCCGCCGAGCAGCGTGCTGGCGTCGTCGGAGACGACCACCTTCGAGTACGAGCCGGCCACCGGGTCGTTGAGCACGACTTCCAGCGCGCCCTCGGCGGTGGCGTGCGCGTCGCCGAAGCTGGCCACGTCGACGCCGAGCAGCTTGAGCTTGGTGGAGGTGTCCGCGCCGGGGAACACCGCCGAGCCGCCGAGCAGCCGGTCGGCGACCACCTCGGCCATCGCGTAACCGGGCGCGACCAGCCCATACACCCGGCCGTCGAGGTTCGCGCACTCGCCGATCGCGTACACGTGCTCGTCGGAGGTGCGGCAGCCATCGTCCACCACGATGCCGCCGCGCGGGCCGACGGCCAGGTCGGACTCGCGCGCCAGGTTGTCCCGCGGCCGGACTCCGGCGGAGAACACCACCACGTCCAGGTCCAGTTCGACGCCGTTGGACAGCTTGGCCAGCAGTCGGTCATCGTCGGCGGTGATGCTGTCGGTGGACGCGCCGACGTGCACGGTCAGGCCCAGCTTCTCGACCAGCCGGCGCAGCAGCCCGCCGCCACCGTCGTCCACCTGGATCGGCATCAGCCGGGGCGCCATCTCCACGATCTGCGGGGACAGTCCCATTCCGCGCAACGCGTTCGCGGCTTCCAGGCCCAGCAGGCCGCCGCCGACCACCATGCCGGCGAGCCGGCCGGCGTGGCGCCGGGACCGGGCGCGCTCGGCGGCCGCGCGGATGGCGTCCAGGTCGTCGATGGTGCGATAGACGAAACAGCCGGGCAGGTCGTGGCCGGGCACCGGCGGCACGAACGGGTAGGACCCGGTGGCCAGCACCAGCGCGTCGTAGGACTGCACGTGCCCGGCGGCGGTGGTGACCGTGCGCGCGGCGCGGTCGATGCTCGTCACCGGATCGCCGAGTCGGAGCTCGACCGCACCGTCCTCAGTGAACTCGGCGCCGGGCAGCGACAGCGCGGTGGGCTCCCAGGTGTCCACGTAGGACGACAGGGCGACCCGGTCATACGCCGGGCGGCCCTCCTCGGCCACGACCACGACCCGCCAGCCGTGCTCGGTGTCCCGGTCCCGCAGGGCTTGGACGAGTCGGTGGCCGACCATTCCGTTACCGACCACGACCAGTGTCCGTGTCATGCTTCGCCCTCCCGGCGATCGTTGGCTAACCCGTTACCAATGCTCCGAGTCCGCCATGTCGAAGCCGAGTCACGGCCGTTGCGCCCGTGTTACCGATTCCTCAATCCGCAGGTCAGAAGCATGTGCGAGGTGAGCTGTCCCGCGGTCCGGGAAATACCCGGACGCGGGGCAGGGGAGCGGGTCCGCCCGGTGCCCGCTCCCCTGTTTCCCGCGCCCACACCAGCCGTGCGTGCTGGTCGGCGAGTGTGCCCAGGTTGTTAGACCTGAGCCGCCGCGAGTGCGGCACGGGACGATCGTTCGGTGGCCGGACGGAGGTACACCGCCCAGGTCACCAGGAAACACACCGCGTAGAAGACCAGGAACCCGATGACGGCCGGGGTCCCGCTCTTCGCCGAGGACAAGAAGGACTGCCGGAAGGCGATGTTGATCAGCACCCCGCCGAAGGCGCCGATCGCCGCCGCGATGCCGATCACCGCACCCGACAGCTTGCGGGCGTGCAGCAGTGCCGCGCCCTCCTCCGCGCCGGAGGCGATCTCGATCTTCGCCTTGGCCCGGAAGATCGCCGGGATCATCTTGTAGGTCGAGCCGTTCGCGACGCCGGAGAACACGAACAGCAGGATGAAGCCGGTGTCGTACAGCGGCAACGACTTCTCGCCCGCGGCCACGATCAACAGCGCCGCGCACAGCGCCATGACCACGAAGGTCGCCCCGGTGATCTTGGCGCCACCGATCTTGTCGGACAGCCAGCCGCCGACCGGGCGGGACAGCGAGCCCAGCAGCGGGCCGAGGAAGGTGATGCCGGCGGCCGCCACCGGAGTCAGCTTGAACTGGTTCTGCAGCACCTGACCGAACGCGAACGAATAGCCGATGAACGAGCCGAACGTGCCGATGTAGAGGAACGACATCACCCACGTGTGCGGTTCCTTCACCGCATGCCGCATACCTTTGCTGTCATTTTTCACCGACGCGATGTTGTCCATGAAGAGCGTGGCCAGCACGGCGCCGACCACGATCAGCGGAATGTAGATCCACACCAGGACCTTCGGGTGGGTGACGCCCGCCGTGGCCAGCACGGCCAGGCCGACCAACTGGACGACCGCGACACCCAGGTTTCCGCCGCCGGCATTGAGACCCAGCGCCGAACCCTTCTTGTCCTCGGGGTAGAACGTGTTGATGTTGGTCATCGACGAGGCGAAATTGCCGCCGCCGAAACCGACGAACGCGGCGATGACCAGGAAAGTGCCGTACGACGTGCCGGGGTGCATCGCGAACCCAAGCCAGACCGACGGGATCAGCAGCAGCAGCGCCGAGATGATCGTCCAGTTGCGACCGCCGACCCTCGCCACCGACAGGTTGTACGGAATCCGCATCACGGAGCCGACCGCCGTGGCCAGCGAGGTGATGACGAACTTGTCCCCGACGGTGATGTAGCCGAAGCCCTGCTTCGGGCCCATGAACAGCACCAGCACCGAGAACAGGCTCCAGATGGAGAACGCGATATGCTCGGTGAGAATGGAAAAGATCAGGTTGCGGTTGGCGATCTTGCGACCAGTGCTCTCCCAGAAGCCGGGGTTGTCCGGCTCCCAATTCTCGATCCAACGTCCGCCGCGATGCGTGACGCCGGCCTCCCTTTCGGCCGTAACACTCATATTTGACCTCCTGCGCTCAGGTAGACAAACCTTAGGAAGAAGCGATTACCCCGGCGTGGCGCGCGATGACGCGCACGGGAATTAGTGCGCACACGGCCGAACGGCGCAATGTGAGCGGCTGTCACGCAGGGTCGACCGAGGTCAGCCAGTCGGCCAGACCGCAGACCAGGTCCTTGCAACTGCCGCAGCCAGTGGTGGCGCGGGTCGCCGTCGCCAGCCCGTCCACGCTCCGCGCGCCGTCCCGCCAGGCCGAGACCAGATCGGCCTTGCTGACGGTGTTGCAGCGGCAGATCACCGAGGACGCGGGCAGCGCGGCCGGCGAACTGGCCACGGCGGCGGCTTCCGGCAGCGCGCGGCCGAGCAGCAGCGCCAGCCGGTCCTCCGGCGCGGGCGTGCCGTGGTCGTAGAGCTGGGTGATGGTCGCGGCCGCGTCCGGAGCGCCGAGCACGATCGCCCCGGCGACCCGCTCGCCGCGCAGCACCAGCTTGGCGTAGAGGCCGCGGGCCGGATCCTGCACCCGCACCACCTCGGCGTCCTCGGCGTCGACCGAGATCTGCGTCTCGCCGAGCGCGGCCAGGTCGATGCCCTTGGCCTTGAGCCTGGTCACCACCGGGGTGCCCCGGTAGCGGGCGGTCGGGTCGACGCCGGACAGCAGGTCGGCGAGCACGGCCGCCTGGTCCCAGGCCGGCGCGACCAGCCCGGAGATGGTGCCGGGATGGCTGGCGCAGTCGCCGATGGCGTGGATGCGGGCGTCACTGGTGCGCAGCGCGTCATCGATCACGACACCCTGCGCCACGTCCAGTCCGGCTTCGGCGGCCAGCGTCGTCTCGGCCCGCACACCGGCCGAGACCACCAGCAGATCCGCCGGCAGATAGCCGCCGTCGGAGAGCTTCACGCCGTCGCCGGGCAGGTAGCCGGCCACCGAGGTGCCCATCCGGAACTCGATGCCCATCGCTTCCAGCGCGCCGCGCAGCACCCGGCCGCCCGAGGGATCGAGCTGGCGTTCCATCAGGTGCCCGGCCAGATGCACCACGGTGACCCGACAGCCCCGGCCGGCCAGGCCGCGGGCGGCTTCCAGGCCGAGCAGGCCGCCGCCGAGCACCACCGCCAAGCAGCCCTGCTTGGCCCGGCCAACGATCCGCCGGCAGTCGTCGATGGTGCGGAAGGTGGCCACCCCGTCGGCCAGGTCGCCGTCATCGGCGCGCACCCCGTCGATCGGCGGCACGAACGCCCGCGAGCCGGTGGCCAGCACCAGCGCGTCATAGTCCACTGTGGAATCATCGGTCAGCGTGACCTGTCGGGACGAGCGGTCGATGCGCTGCGCGGCGACGCCGAGCCGAAGGTCCACATTGTGCTGCTGCGCCCAGGACTCGTCGTGCAGCAGCACTGATTCCTCGGGCATCGAGCCGGCGACCACAGTGGACAGCAGGATGCGGTTGTAGGCGCGCTGCGATTCCTCGCCGAGCACAGTCAGCGCGATCCGCTCCGGATCGGGCTCCCGGCGGCGCAGTTCCTCGGCGAACCGGGCGCCGGCCATGCCATAGCCGGCGACGACGACTCGGCGCATGTTCAGGCCACCTCCAGCCGGACCGCGCACACCTTGAACTCCGGCATCCGGCTGGTCGGGTCGAGCGCGGGATTGGTGAGCAGGTTCGCCCGGCCCGTGCCGGGGAAGTGGAACGGCAGGAACACCACGTCCAGCCGCATCGACGGAATGTGCCGAACTCTGGCGCGCACCTGGCCGCGCCGGGAGCTGACCAGCGCCCACTCGCCGTCGGAAAGCCCGGCGCGGGCGGCGGTGTCCGGATGGACCTCGACGTAGGGCTCGGGCACCGCGGCCAGCAGCTCCGGCACCCGGCGGGTCTGCGCGCCGGACTGGTAGTGCTGCAACACCCGGCCGGTGGTGGCCAGCAACGGATACTCGGCGTCGGCCGGCTCGGCCGGCCCGGTGTGGTCGACCGGCGCGAACCGGGCCCGACCGTCCGGATGCGCGAACCGGTCCAGAAACAGCCGGGGCGTGCCGGGGTGGTCGACGTCCGGCACCGGCCAGTGCAGCGCATCGCCGTCGCGCAACCGCTGATAGGTGACGCCCGAGTAGTCGGCGGGGCCGCCGGCCGAGGCCCGGCGCAGCTCGGCGAACACCGTCTCCGGGTCGGTCGGGAATCTCTGCGCGGGCTGGCCGAGCCGGATCGCCAGGCCCTGCAACACATCCAGGTCGGCGCGCACGCCCATCGGCGGGACCACCGCGCGCTGCCGCAGCAGCACCCGGCCCTCCAGATTGGTCATGGTGCCGTCTTCCTCGGCCCATTGGGTGACCGGAAGCACCACGTCGGCCATCTCGGCCGTCTCGGACAGCACGAAATCGGCCACCACCAACAGGTCCAAATCGGACAGTCGGTCGGTGATGTGCGCGGCGCGCGGCGCGGACACGGCCACGTTGCTGCCGAACACCAGCAGGGCCTTCGGTCCGTCGTCAGTGCCCAGCGTGTCCAGAAGCTCGTAGGCGGACCGGCCGGGTCCGGGCAGCGAGTCCGCCGGCACCCCCCACACGCCGGCCACGTGCTCCCGCGCCGCCGGATCGTTGATCTTGCGGTAGCCGGGCAACTGGTCGGCCTTCTGGCCGTGCTCACGGCCGCCCTGGCCGTTGCCCTGCCCGGTCAGGCAGCCGTAGCCGGAGCCGGCGCGACCGGGCAGGCCCAGCGCGAGCGCCAGGTTGATCCAGGCGCTGACCATGTCGCTGCCGCGAGCGTGCTGCTCGGTGCCGCGACCGGTGAGAATGTAGGCGTTGTCCGCGCCGGCCAGCATCGCGGCGGCCCGGCGCTGGTCAGTAGCCGACACCCCGGTGACCCGTTCGGCGTGCTCCGGCCACCAGCCGGCGACCACCCGCCAGGTCTGCTCGAAGCCGAAGGTGCGCTCGGCGACGTAGTCGTGGCGCAGGTGGCCGTCGGCGACCACCGCGTGCAGGATGCCCAGCGCCAGCGCCAGGTCGGTGCCGGGGGCGGGCCGCAGGTGCAGGGCCGCGGATTCGGCGGTCGGGGTGCGGCGCGGGTCGATCACGATCAGCCGGGACTTGCGGAAGTGCTGCACGAACGGGGGCATCGTCTCGGCCGGGTTGGCGCCGGCCAGCAGCACCACGTCGGCGTTGGCCAGATCGGTGACCGGGAACGGCATCCCCCGGTCGATGCCGAACGCCCGGTTGCCGGCGGCCGCGGCCGAGGACATGCAGAACCGGCCGTTGTAGTCGACCTGCGAGGTGCCCAGCGCGACCCGGGCGAACTTGCCGAGCTGATACGCCTTCTCGTTGGTCAGCCCGCCGCCGCCGAACACCGCCACCGCGTCCCGCCCGTGCTGCACCTGGGTCTCGCGGATGCGGGTGGCGATCAGATCCAGTGCTTCGTCCCAGGTCGCCGGCCGCAGCACACCGCACTCACGGACCAGCGGGGTAGTCAGCCGGTCCTGGGCGCGCAGCAGGCTGCCCGCCGTCCAGCCCTTCTGGCACAGCCCACCGCGATTGGTGGGGAAATCCCTCGGCGCGACCTCACCGTCGGTCAGCGACATGCCGCACTGCAATGCGCAGTACGGACAGTGCGTGTCAACGGCGGTGCCGACGGGAGCCGCGATGTCCGCATGGGCAACCCGCACGTCCACACACCTTCCACATTTCGTCGACCCGACCTGGTTTCGACGGTATGGAGGGCGTGTTACTCGGGGGTGCCCGCATGTTGCGTCGGGGAAAACATGGCCCGTCAATACGGTGCCGGGCATGGTGAGGTTTGCCCAGGCAGCGGGCCGTGCGGCTAGCCAGGAAACATTTCGGCCAGTCGGTCCAGGGTCTTGCGGATGCCGGCCCTGTTCTTGCGCGGGAACGGGCTGAGGCTGATCAGCAGCGGGCTGCGCGCGGTCGACCAGTCGAACGTCTCGGTGACTTCGGTGGACCCGTCCGGCAACGGGTTGAGCCGCCAGCGCCAGCGATGGCCGTTGAAGTGCCGCCAGGCGATGAGTCGGTTCTCCTCGAACTCGACCACCGTGTTGAGGATCTTGTACGAGGCGCCGATCTTCATGTCCATGCCGAACTTCGCGCCCAGGCTCAGCCGCTCGGGATTGCCTTCCCGGGCGGCTCGGACGGTGCCCGACCCGTCGAGCAGCGGGTGCTTGGCCGGATCGGCGAGCAGTTCGAAGATCACTTCCGGCGTGGTCGCGATCGTCCGGGTGGCCGAGATCTGCCGTGCTGACATGGCCGGACTCTAGCCGGTGGCGAGGGCCTGCACCCGGCTGCGGTCGCCGCTGTGTAGAGTCGCCGAGCTGCTATCACGGTTCGGCATCCGGATGCAATGTGAAGCAATCAACGTGTCTGGGCGCAATCGCCCGAAAGTGCCGACGGTCGACAGTGGCAACATACGGCGTCCCGTAATATTCAGCGGCTGCGACCACCGAAGCATCGACCGCTCCGAGGGGCCAGTCACCGTACTTCTGAACCAGCAAGGCCATCCGAGTGAGCTCGTCACGGTCAGGCATATGCAGCTCAAACTGCTCTGTCATCGCTACTGAGCGAAGGAACTCGGCTTCCGCCGATGGACCGAACTCCTTGTCGATCGTGTAGCAACCTCGGTCAACACGAGAGCCGGCACGATGAGCTGTCGATCATTCACCGAGTCGTGCCAGTCCATACAGACGGAATGCCAACGATCAACTGCGTTCGCCATAGCGATCAGCGGGCCGGTATCAACAATGATCGGCAGACTTCCACAACGACGAGCCTGCCTGTTGCGCCTTGCAGTCACTTACGGCCGGCGTCCCGCCCACGTGCGATGTCCTTGGCGCGCTCCGCCAGATCCGGGTCACCGCTGAAGAGGCCAACGAACGCCGGCCGAGGGTACCTGACTGGGCGATCTTGACTGACCTTCCGCCACCGAGGCCGCCTGGACACGGAGGGCTTCGTCCGTTTCATAACGAACTTGCTGTCCGCTCGACTCTTCCTGGCCGTCGTGCCCTGATCTCCCGACGCGGTCCGCGCGACGCGCAGCAGCGCCCGGCCGGCCATCTTCAAGAGGGCACCGGCAGGAACGCCAGGACTGACGTGGCGGGTGTTCATGCTGATCAGACTAGCGGCCGCCGACAGCCAGCACCACCAGCCCTTTTTATTCTTCAAGCGCCCGACATCCGCACAGTCGATCCCGGAAGCCCACCATGACCAGCGGTTCTACGCGGTGAGTAGAGCCGGAGTTGATCGGTTGATCCTTTTCGGTGGAGTGACCGCCGGTCAACCGTTGGCCAGGGCCTGGACCTGGCTGTAGGCGCCGTTGAAAGTGTCCTGGTCACCGGGGAAAACGCCGGAGCTGGCGTACTGCCAGATGGTCTCGTACGGCCAGTTGTACGGCATCGCGCCGGGTCCACCGCAGTAGCAGGCCAGCATCAGCGGATTGGTCGAGGAGAAGTCGCCGACGTTGCCGGTGCATTCGCTCCACCAGCTCGTCGCGGTGTAGATGACCGGCCACCGGCTCGTGCGGGCGTGGTATTCGTTGCTGAACGAGAGGATCCAGTTGACCATGCCGCCGGCGGACAGCCCGTAACACGCCGAGCCGTACGGGTTCCATTCCAGGTCAAGCATGCCGGGCAGGGTTCGGCCATCGCCGGACCAACCGCCGCCGTGGTTGACGAAATAGTCGGCCTGGGCCGCGCCGCCGGACGTGTCCGGGGTCGCGAAGTGGTACGCGCCGCGAATGATGCCGACGGCGTACGAGCCGTTGTACTGCTGGGCGAAGTACGGGCTGGTGTAGTCGGTGCTCTCGGTCGCCTTGACGTAGGCGAACTTCGCGCCGTTGCCGGCCGCCGCCGACCAGTTGACATTGCCCTGGTACGAACTCACGTCCAAGCCGGGCGTGCCGGACACGTCCGGCGCCGCGAGCATCCGGCCGGGCGTCATGGGTTCGTGTGCGGCGAATTGCGATCCCGCCCAGTCCAGGTCGGGATGCCGGCCCACCGCGCTGGGCGAAATGCTACTCGGAGTGGCATTAGTGGCCGCCGATGCCTCGGCGAGCGAGCCAAGCAGTAACAGGGAAGTGAATGTTCCGAGGGCGCTGGCAACCATTGCGCCATGCCGCACACGCTGGGAGAACGTCATGGCCAGCAGTGTGCGCCGCCCGGCGACAGAATGCTGCGCGAACCGGTGAATCAATCACAATTTTTCGGTGACCGGTCGGTGAGCGGTCGATTTCTTCTGCGTCAAATGTTAACATTAACCCGGTTCACAACAATGGCATGATCTGGTCGACGGCCCGTTCCAGGCCGTACAGCGACGTCGGCGTCGAGTGCGGGTGCAGGGCGTGCACCGCGAGCCGGAACAGCAGGCCGCGCAGCAGCGCCTGCGGCCAGCCGGGCAGGTGCGCCCACCGGCCGACGATCCCGTCGTCGGCCCCGCCCCAGGCCAGGGCGTCCACCACGACCACCGCCGCCGCCCACTCCGCCGGCCGCCAGTAGGGCTCGAAGTCGGCGATCGCCGGCGGCGCGTTGCCGGCGAACAGCACGTTGCCGAACAGATCGCCGTGCACCACCTGCGGCCGCCGCGTCACCGGCTTGCACGCCCCGGCGAGCTTGTGGAACAGCCGGCCGCCGAGATCCTCCTTCAGCGGCGCCTCTTCCTCGCCCCACGCGGCCCGGTCGGCGAGCGCGAACACGTCCCGGCGGTCGTCCAGGAAACGCGGCCGGGGCAGATGCGCGGTGGCGTCGTGCAGCCGCACCGCGACCGACACCACCTCGTCGTGCCGGGGCTCGGGCCGGCCGGCCACGAATCGGGTCGCGGTCCAGCCACTGACCACCCACCGGCCGTCCGAGGACCGCAGCGGCCGGGCCACCCGCAGGTTGTCCGCCTGCAGACTGTCCAGGGTCTGCGCCACCCAGGACGCCTGCGCCAGATTGCCCACCTGGTGCACCACGATGTCGCCGCACCGCCAACCCAGGCTGCCGTCCACCGGCTCCGGTTCGCTGTCCCGGACGCCGAACGACGCACGGACGTGAATGGGCGGCGGCTCGGACAATGTGGTCACGCGCGGGACGCTACCGCGAACCGGGCGGTTCTCCCGGTAGCGCCCCGCCGCTGGTCGAGCTGGGCTTAGTGTCCTGCGCGTCGGTGGTCAGTAGGTCGGCAGGCTCGGGTCGACTTCCCGCGCCCAGGCCAGCACCCCGCCGCCGACGTGCACGGCGTCCGCGAAGCCGGCCTTGTGCAGCGCCGCCAACGCCTCCGCCGACCGCGCGCCCGACTTGCAGTGCAGCACCAGCTGTTTGTCCTGCGGCAACTCGGACAGCGCCTCGCCGGAGAGGATGCGGTCCTTGGGGATCAGCACCGAGCCGGGAATCCGGACGATCTCGTACTCGTGCGGCTCGCGCACGTCGATCAGCACGAAGTTGTCCTTGGCGTCGATCTTCTGCTTGAGCTCCAACGGCGTGATGGTGTGACCGGCGGCGGCCTGCTGCGCGTCGTCGGACACCACACCGCAGAACGCGTCGTAGTCGATCAACTTCTCGATCGGCTCACCGTTGGGGTCCTTGCGGATCCTGATGGTGCGGTAGCTCATCTCCAGCGCGTCGTACACCATCAGCCGGCCCAGCAACGTGTCGCCGATGCCGGTGATCAGCTTGACCGCCTCGGTGACCATGATCGAGCCGATCGACGCGCACAGCACGCCCAGCACGCCGCCCTCGGCGCAGGACGGCACCATCCCCGGCGGCGGCGGCTCGGGGTAGAGGTCGCGGTACTGCGGTCCGTGTTCCTCCCAGAACACGCTGACCTGGCCCTCGAACCGGAAGATCGACCCCCACACGTACGGCTTGCCCAGCAGCACGGCGGCGTCGTTGACCAGGTAGCGGGTGGCGAAGTTGTCCGTGCCGTCCAGGATCAGGTCGTAGTCGGCGAAGATGTCCAGCGCGTTCTCGCTGTTCAGGTGCACCTGGTGCAGATTCACCTTGACGAACGGGTTGATCTCGGCGATCTTGTCGCGCGCCGACTCGGCCTTGGGCCGGCCGATGTCGGACTGGCCGTGGATCACCTGTCGTTGCAGGTTCGACTCGTCCACCACGTCGAAATCGACGATGCCCAGCGTGCCGACCCCGGCCGCGGCCAGGTACAGCAACGCGGGGCTGCCCAGCCCACCGGCGCCCACGACGAGGACCTTCGCGTTCTTCAGCCGCTTCTGCCCGTCCACCCCGACATCCGGGATGATCAGGTGGCGGCTGTAGCGCGCGACCTCTTCCTTCGTCAGCTCGGCGGCGGGTTCCACCAGCGGCGGAAGCGGCATCGGCTCCTCCAAAAACGTCGGCCTGCGCTGTGAGTGTCCCTCATACCCGTCAACAACGGACACGCCCCTGCTCTTCCGGGACCGAGTCATCCCACGCCTTAGGACGTCGACACCGCGGACAGCCGTCCTGGGGTGGACTTGTCACGAACTGGGCGGGCTGTTCGGCGATTGACGTTCTCTCCGCACTCAAGGGACGGTGATTCCCTCCACGCCGCGGGTGGAGCACGCGGCGTCTGGGTGGATTACCGTTTCCCGGCGCGGTGCCGGCATCGCTGCTGGTCTTGCCCGCGCTCCACGGTCGTTGAAGTCCGCCCGTCCGGCGGCCTTGATGTTGATCGCGGCGTTGACGTCCCGATCGTGGTGACTGCCGCAACGGCAGTCCCACGCTCGCACGTCCAACGCCATCGTGTCGGTGATCCGGCCGCAGTCCGAACACATCTTCGTGCTGGGGAAGAACCGGTCCACCCTCCTGAAGGTGCGCCCATAGCGGGCGGCCTTGTACTCCAGCATGCCGGTGAAGCTGGCCCATCCGGCGTCGTGCACGGACTTCGCGAGCCTTGTCCGGCCCAGACCGGCCACGCACAGGTCCTCGACGTACACCGCTTGGTTGTCGCGGATGATCCGTGTCGAGAGCTTGTGCTGCCAGTCCCGCCGGGTGTCGGCCACTCGGGCGTGCGCGCGGGCGACCTTCACGACGGCCTTCGTCCTGCGGTTGCTGCCCTTCTGCTTGCGAGACAGGCCTTGCTGCAACCGCCTGAGCTTGCGGGCCGCGCGGCGCAGGAACTTCGGCGCGGACACCTTTCTCCCGTCCGACAGGACCGCGAAATGCGTCAACCCCAGGTCGATCCCGACCTCGGAGTCCGTGGGCGGCAACGGCTCGTCAGTGGTCCGCACGACGAACGAGGCGAAGTACCGGCCCGCCGCGTCCCGGATGATCGTCACCGACGAGGGCCCCGAAGGAAGATCCCGCGACCAGCGGACCCGCACATCCCCGATCTTCGGCAGCCGCAGCCTGCCATTGCCCAGCACCCGGAACCGGGCATTCTTGGTGAACCGGATGGCCTGCCGGTTGTCCTTTCGCGACCGGAACCGAGGTGGCGCCACCGTGCGGCCCTTGCGTTTCCCCGAGATCGAGGCGAAGAAGTTGCGGTACGCCACGTTCAAATCCGCCAGCGCCTGCTGCAACACCACCGCCGACACCCCCGACAGCCAGGCGCGTTCCGGGGTGCCCTTGGCACCGGTGATCACCTGCTGGGACAGTTCACCGTCCGACACGTACGCAACCCTTGGGCCCACGCCTGCCTGCGGGCGGCCAGCCCATCGTTGAACACCACTCGCGCACACCCGAACGCCCGAGCCAACGCGACCTGTTGGCCCGGCGTCGGTTCGACGCGATAGTTGAACCGCAGCTGCACCACGTCATCCTATGTGGCCCGACTCAGGACACGCCCGGCGTGACCGGCCTCCCACACGGGCCTTCACCACCGGGCCGAAGCCCAGCGACCGGACCCCCATTTTCAGCCCGGAACGGGCCGCCCCGCCAGGGGCGACAGGGACTAACCCCCATTTTGGTAGCCGGCGCCCCCGGGGTAGGGCCAGGCGTTGACCCGGCACGCCTTGCCATCCTGCGGCACCCGGAACTTGTTGGTCGGGTCGGTCTGGTTCAGCTGCCAGACGTAGTCGTCGTCGACGCCGAAGGTCTGCTGCATCATCACCGGGGCCAGGCCGCCGTTGATGGTGCAGCCCACGTGCTGGTTGCCGAACACGTGGCCGACCTCGTGGTTGATCGCGTACTCCCGGTACAGCCCGAGATCGCCGTTGAACGCCAGCGCGCCGCGCACCCAGCGGGCCACGTTGATGACCACCCGATTGGCGCTGCGCCGCCAGCAGGACGACTCGTACGGGATCTGGTACCCGCAGATGTCCGGCCGGTGGTCGGTGTTGGGCGTGGTGAGGCTGATGACGAAGTCTGGGTTCGGATAGCTGGCGTCGACCCGTTGCAGGGCAATGGTTCCCGAGCCGATCCAGCTCTTCGGGTTGGCCAGGATCGCGTCGACGGTCGAGGCGAACGCGTCGTCGCCGTCGTAGACCGACGGATCGATGCCGTCCTCGACCGCGATCTGGTAGTGGAAGACCTGGCCCTTGCCGACGATCGGGCCGCTGCCCGGCAGCACCCGCCAGGTGCCGGCGCCGGCCTGCGGGAAGGCGCCGCCGACCGGCAGCACCGCGGTACCGGACTGGGCGTTGGCCGAGGTGGCCTGTTCCTCGGTGACCGTCGGGGTGCCGTTGCCGGCCGCGTCGACGCCGGACGTGCCAGCGCCGGTCGAGGGCTGGTGACTGGTGTTGAGCAGGACGAGCACGGTGACGACGATCAGCACCGGAACCGCGTAGACCCGCCAGCCGTAGGTGGCGAACAACCCGCGCCGGCGCGACCGGACGGGCGTGCGCTCCTCGGCGCCGTCCTCGGAACCGTATTCGGCACGGTCGTCGGCACGGTCGTCGGTGATGGGCTGCCAGGACGCGGTCAACGGCTCGGCGGTGGTCCGGCGGCCGTCCAACTGGTACCGCCGGTTGTCCTTGTGTCGACGCGACTGCCGGGCGAGTTTGGCGCCGGCGGACACGCTTCGAGGCCGCCCTGTCACCGCCCGGTGCCCCTCCGTCCCTGCCGACTCACGGTCAACAGCGTGCCACATCACCCGTTCGAGTGACGAGCTCAGCTCGGAGCTACCAGCCGGCTACCGCTCGCGACTCACCATTGCGCCTCACCACTGGGCGGGCCACTCACCACTGCGCCTCACCACTGCGCCTCACCACTGGGCGGCGGCCACGGCCTCCCACATGCCCAGCACCGCGCGGGCGACCGAGTGCGGCCGCTCCATCTGCGCGACATGACCGGTGCGCGGCAGCACCAGCAGCCGGCCCCGGGACAGCAGCCCGGCGATCCGCGGCGCCTTGCGCACACTCATCACCCGGTCCTGGCTGCCCCACACCACCAGGGTCGGCACGGTGACCCTGCGGGCCACCGACCACAACGACCGGGCCGGCGGCCGCACCCAGGTCCGCAACAGCGCACGGCTGGCGCCCTCCAGCGCCAGACCGGCCCACGGCATGGTCATCCGCTCGGCGGTCTCCTCGACGGCCAGCGCCAGCCGGGGCGGCGACACCGCGTCCGGCACCGCGAAGCACACCCGCAGCATCTGCTCGGTGCGCTCCAAAGCGGTGCTGGCGGCCAGTTTGCGGCGCATCGGCCGGCCGATCACCGGCAGGCTGGCCAGCACCACCCTGGGGTCGGACAACCGGCGCAGCGACGGCCGCAGGTCCGGCACCGCCGGTGAGACCAGGGTCAGCGTGCGCACCAGGTCCGGCCGTTCGGCCGCGACCAGCAGGGCGATATCGCCACCCAGCGAATTGCCGAACAAATGCACCGGTCCAGCACCCAGTCGGTCGATCACCCGGCAGACGATGCCGGCCTGCCCGGCCAGGCTGAAATCGCCGGTGGCCGGCGGCCGGGACCGGCCGAAACCGGGCAGGTCGATGGCGATGCCGTGCACGTCGCCGGCGAGCGCGGCGGCGAGCTCGGTCCAGTTCGTGGCCGCGCCGCCGAGCCCGTGCACGAACACCGCACGTGGCGCGCCGGGCGTCGGACCGGGGGTCTCCCGGACGTGCACCACGAGGTCGCCCAAGTCGATCTCGCGGCCCGGCCACGGCGGCATCGGATCGACCAACGGCGGAAGCGCCACGGTGGACAGCGGGATCGTGGTCAGCGACGGCCGGTTCAGCGGCGGTGCTTCCAACGACTGCAGCAGGCTCACCTATTCAGAATGCGATGATCACCTGGGGGTCACCTGAAGGTGACGTGAGACCGTTGTCACACGAGTACCAAACCGGACGCTGCCCTCGCCGATCGGTATTACTAGCGAGTAAGGTTTTGCGAGATGGCCGGATGGGCCGCACGAAGATCTGTTTTCCGGTGGAGGACGAGGTGACTGAGATCGCGCAGGAGGCCGGCGCCCAGGCGAGCCGGGGTGTGCGACTGCCGCGGACCGCGCGTCGGGCGCAGTTGCTCGCGGCCGCGCAGGACGTGTTCGTGGCCAACGGGTACCACGCCGCCGCCATGGACGAGATCGCCGAGCGGGCCGGCGTCAGCAAGCCGGTGCTGTACCAGCACTTCCCCGGCAAGCTGGAGCTGTACCAGGCGCTACTGGAAACGCACGTCGACGAGTTGGTGACCCGGGTGCGGACGGCACTGACCACGACTCCCGACAACAAGCTGCGGGTGCAGGCGACGATCAGCGCCTACTTCGACTTCGTGGACCGCGAGGGCCAGGCGTTCCGGATGGTCTTCGAGTCGGACATGCGCGGCGAGCCGGCCGTGCAGGACGCCGTCGAGCGGGCCACCAGCGCCGCCGTCGACGCCATCACCCAGACGATCACCGCCGACGCCGGGCTGGACGAGGACCGGGCGCGGCTGCTGGCCGTCGGACTGGTCGGGCTGTCCCAGATGAGCTCGACCTACTGGCTCAACGCCGACCGCCGGATCAGCAAGGACGAGGCGGTCACCCTGATCTCCATGCTGGCCTGGCGCGGTATCGGCGGTGGCTACCCGCTGCACCACAGCTGATCCATATAGTGGGAGCGCCGCCCGGTAACCGGTGTCGCCCCGAGTAAGGATTGAGTTCACCGTGGATCTCACCTCATTGAGTCAGCCCGAACTTGTCGAACGCCTGGAGGAGCTGCGCGCCGAGTACGCGGCGCTGGCAGCTCGCGGACTGTCGCTGAACCTGACCAGGGGCAAGCCGTCGGCCGAGCAGCTCGACCTGGCCGAATCGCTGGCCAACGCGCTCGCGCCCGGCGACTACCAGGCGGCCGACGGCACCGACTGCCGCAACTACGGCGGTCTCAAGGGTTTGCCCGAGCTGCGGAAGATCTTCGCCGGACCGCTGGGCGTGCCGGCCGACCGGCTGCTGGCGCTGGGCAACTCAAGCCTGGAGCTGATGCACGAGACGCTGATCCACGCGGTGCTGTTCGGCGTGCCCGGCTCGGCGCGGCCGTGGCGGGACGAGAGCCGGATCGCCTTCCTGTGCCCGGTTCCCGGCTACGACCGGCACTTCGCGCTGTGCGAGAAGTTCGGCATCGAGATGATCAGTGTGCCGATGACCGACGACGGTCCGGACATGGCCGAGGTGGAACGGCTGGCCGCCGCCGACCCGGCGATCAAGGGCATCTGGTGCGTGCCGCTGTACAGCAACCCGACCGGCGCGCGGTACTCGGACGAGACCGTCCGCCGGCTCGCCACCATGCCGACGGCGGCGCCGGACTTCCGGCTGTTCTGGGACAACGCGTACGCCGTGCACCACCTGACCGAACAGCGGCACCAGGTCGCCGACGTGCTGGCGCTGGCCGAGGCCGCCGGGCACGCTGACCGGCCGTTCGTGTTCGGCTCGACCTCGAAGATCACCTGGGCCGGCTCCGGGGTCGCGTTCTTCGGCGGGTCGCAGGCCAACATCGACTGGCTGGTGCGCAACATGGAGAAGCGCACCATCGGCCCGGACAAGATCAACCAGTTGCGACATGTGCGGTTCCTGCAGAGCACGCACGGTGTGCTGGACCACATGGAGTTGCAGCGGAAACTGTTGCGGCCCAAGTTCGACCTGGTGCTGCACACGCTCGCCGAGCGGCTGACCGGCATCGCGACCTGGAGTGATCCGGAGGGCGGGTACTTCGTCAGCCTGGACGTGCCGGACGGCTGCGCGGCCCGGGTGGTCACGCTGGCCAAGGAAGCCGGGATCGCACTGACCCCGGCCGGCGCGACCTTCCCGCACGGCAAGGACCCGCGGGACAGCAACATCCGACTGGCGCCCACCTTCCCGTCGCTGGACGAACTGGCCGAGGCGGTGGCCGGGCTGACCGTGTGCGTCGAGCTGGCCGCCGTTGAGTCCCTTTTGGACAGCAGTCTGGTCGCCTCGGAATAACAGGCAAGATTTCACGGCAGCGGCCGCAACCCGGCGGCGGTGAGCAGGTACCCGGCGGCGGTCGTCGCCGGGTCTGCCCGCACCAGGTCCACCAGCGCCGACCCGGCGATCTCGGGGGTCAGCAGCTCCCCCATCTCGGTCAGGTACGCCTCCTCGGTCTGGCCGCTGCGGGCCGCATACGCCTGGACGCCACGTCGGCCCACGTCGCCGAACGGCGTCATCCTGGGCAGCACCGCCGTGACGGTGATGTCCAGCCCGGCCCGGCGCGACTCCTCCTGGGCGTATCCCGCGATGAACCGCTGGGTGGCCTTGGCCCCGGCGTAGCCTCCGCTGGCCGGTGATCCGTTGACGGCGGCGCCGCTGCTCAGCACCACGACCCTGCTGCCCGGCGACAGCGGCTTCAGCAGTGCCGCACGCAACCAGCTGAACGCGATCTTGACGTCCGTGTGCCAGTTGACCGAGAACGTCTCCCAGGTCTGCTCCTGAAGCGGACCCATCGCCGGATTGGCGCCGGCGACCAGCACGATAACGTCCGGTTCGTACTGGTCCAGCAGGCTCGGCGCCGCTGTCGCATCGGCCGCGTCCGCGACCTCGGTCCGGATGTTCGCGCTGGTGGCGGCCAATTCGGCGAGCGCCGCGCCGGTCCGGGCGACCGCGACGACCGGAGCGCCGGCCTCCGCGAACGCGGCGGCGATCCCGCGCCCCAGGCCCCGACTGGCGCCCACGACGAGCGTGGTCCGATCCGACATGTCACTCATGATCGTCCTCTTCCCCGCGCTCACGACTTGACCGGCTCTGCTGCCACGAGCGCCGCATACTGGCGCTCAAGCGCCTTAACCGCACCGTCGCGCCAACTCGCCGCCA
>DASZLR010000201.1:0-19681 GCA_035552275.1 Pseudonocardiaceae bacterium
GCGTCGACCACGGCTGCCAGCTCGCGTAGTGCCTCCAATGGCCGGCGCTGCGCGAGCAACCGCTCAGCACGCCGGAACGACTCGAATGCGCCGTCATCGGTCATGATTGGATCAACGTTACGCCGGCAGCGGCGGTTCATCATTGCTCCGTCCGGATGGTCGGCGGCCGACATGCCGGTGCGCTCGGTGACGGATGCCGCGCGGTCCGTTCTGTCAAGGGCCTGCCCAGGGTGTCCGTCAAGCGCGCCTGCGTCGGGCCATGCCGGCCTGCCGCTAGGCTCGACGCCGAGACACCCCAACCCACACGTCGAAGGTTGATGAGGAGCGCAGGTGGCGGTCATCGAACAGGTTGGCGCGCGAGAGATTCTGGACTCGCGGGGCAACCCGACCGTTGAGGTCGAAGTCGCGCTGGACGACGGCACGCTGGCCAGGGCGGCGGTGCCATCCGGCGCGTCGACCGGTGAGCACGAGGCTGTCGAGTTGCGGGACGGCGACGCGAGCCGGTTCGGCGGCAAGGGCGTGGAGAAAGCGGTCAACGCGGTGCTGGACGAGATCGGCCCCGAGCTGGTCGGCACCGACGTGGTGGACCAGCGGATCGTGGACCAGAAGCTGGTCGATCTGGACGGCACCCCGGACAAGTCGCGGTTGGGCGCCAACTCCATCCTCGGCGTGTCGCTGGCGGTGGCGAAGGCGGCCGCCGATTCGGCCGGTCTGGAGCTGTTCCGCTACCTCGGCGGCCCGAACGCGCACGTGCTGCCGGTGCCGATGATGAACATCCTCAACGGCGGCGCGCACGCCGACAGCGATGTGGACATTCAGGAGTTCATGATCGCCCCGATCGGAGCCGAGTCGTTCCGAGAGGCGCTGCGCTGGGGCGCGGAGGTGTATCACGCGCTCAAGTCGGTGCTCAAGAGCAAGGGCCTGGCCACCGGTCTCGGCGATGAGGGCGGCTTCGCGCCGAACCTGCCGAGCAACCGCGAGGCGCTGGACCTGATCGCCGTCGCGGTGGACAAGGCCGGTTACAAGCTGGGCGAGGACATCGCGCTCGCGCTCGACGCGGCGGCCACCGAGTTCTACGCCGACGGTGCGTACAACTTCGAGGGCAGCAAGCGCAGCGCGGAACAGATGGTCAGCTACTACACCGAACTGGTCGACAACTACCCGCTGGTGTCCATTGAGGACCCACTGGCCGAGGACGACTGGGACGGCTGGGTGCGGTTGACCGCGGAGGTGGGCGACCGGGTGCAGATCGTCGGCGACGACCTGTTCGTCACCAACCCGGAGCGGTTGGAGGAGGGCATCTCCCGCCGGGCGGCGAACGCGCTGCTGGTCAAGGTCAACCAGATCGGCACGCTGTCCGAGACCCTGGACGCCGTGACGCTCGCGCTGACCTGCGGTTACCGCTGCATGATCAGCCACCGCTCGGGCGAGACGGAAGACACCACGATCGCCGATCTCGCGGTCGCCACCGGCGCCGGCCAGATCAAGACCGGCGCGCCGGCGCGCAGCGAGCGGGTGGCCAAGTACAACCAGTTGCTGCGGATCGAGGAGTCGCTCGCGGACGCCGCGCGCTACGCCGGTGATCTCGCCTTCCCCCGGTTCGGGCCGGAGGAGTAAGGGGCTGGGCGTGCGATGACCGCCTCGGACGAGTCGGACCAGGTCGGCGACGAGCCGGCCGCCCGGGGCCGCCGGGACACTCCGCGGCACCGGGAAACCTCGGACCGCCGGAAGACCTCGGACCGCCGGGAAACTTCGGAACGGCTGGAGGCTCCGGCCGGCGGCGGGGCCGCCGGCCGGCGTCGGGGCCGGGCCAGTGGCCGCGCGGCCGGCCGTCCGGCGGGAACCTCGGCGGCGAGTCGGCTGGTCGGCCGGCTCACCACGCGCCGTGCGGCGGTGCTGGCGCTGGTGGTGTGCGCGCTGGCGCTGAGCATCGCGGTGCCGCTACGCACGTATCTGGGCCAGCGCGACGACCTGCGGGCGCAGTTGGCGCAGCAGCAGGCGTTGCGCGCGCAGGCCAGCCAACTCGCGCAGGCGCAGACCAAACTGTCCGATCCGGCTCAGGTGGAGGCCGAGGCGCGCACCCGGCTGCACTATGTGCTGCCGGGCGAGACGCCGTACGTGGTGCAGTTGCCCGGTGCCGGCCCAGCCGGCGGCTCGGGACAGCCCGAACCACAGAACTCGTCGAATTCGGTGTGGTACCAACGATTGTGGCAGTCGATCACGCATGGGCAGCCGTGATTCAGGGCAGCGATGATTCAGGAGCAGCGATGATGGTGTCGGTCAGCGAGGCCGACCGCGTCGCCGTCCAAACCCAGTTGGGCCGCCCGCCACGAGCCATGCGCGCGGTGGCCGCGCGGTGCCCGAGCGGCCATCCGGCGGCGATCGCGACCAACCCGCGACTGCCCGACGGCACCCCGTTCCCCACGCTGTACTACCTGACCTGTCCACGGCTGTGCTCGCTCGTGGGGCGACTGGAAGCCAGCGGGCTGATGCGGGCGATGACCGACCGGCTGGCTGCCGATCCGGACCTCGCCCGTGCCTACCAGCGAGCGCACGAGCGGTATCTGGCCGACCGGGACGCCGTCGCGCCATTGGGAACCCAGGTCAGCGCGGGCGGCATGCCGGGCCGGGTCAAGTGCCTGCACGTGCATCTCGCGCACACTCTCGCGGTCGGCCAGGGCGTCAACCCGTTCGGTGACGAGACCCTGGCCCGCATCCGCGAATGGTGGCCCACCGGCGACTGCGCCGCGCACTCCTGAGCTTCGAAAGGTCCGTGGACTTGCCTGCCGCATCACGCATTCATGTCTATATCGATGAAACAGGCGATAGAGGCGCATCACTCAAATCCAGCCCCATCTTCGGCATGGCCGCGATCGTTCTGGATGAGGTCGGCGTCCCGGCTGTACGGTCGGCGATTAGCCAGCTTCGCGGCGATTTCAATGTCCCGGCGGACAAGGTGCTGTCCTGGAAGGACTACGTCAAGACACACGATCGCCGAAAGCGTGCGGCGAAGGTGTTGGGTGCGGTCACTGGCATCAAGGTCTGCTATGCCTACAGTGTGAAGAGCGCGCTGAGAGTCGGCACGTACCGAGACGACCCGCAGAGGTTCTACAACTACGTGGCCTTCAAGATGTACAAGTCGGTGTTGTGGGCAGCCCGCGCTTGGAAGGGCCGTGGCGCCAAGGTGTGGACACGCTTCGGCCATGTCAAGAACCACGACCATCGCAGCACTGAAAAGTACATTCGGCAGGAGGCCCAGTTGGACCAGCGTGTTCCATTCGAAATGGAGCAAGGTCTTCGATGGGTATCTGCGGACACGTATGTGGAGAGTCAGGCCGCGGATCTCTACGGCGGCTTTCTGAAGGCGGCGCTGTGGCCGCAGGGCGAGTTCGGCTATGTGGAACCTGCCTATCTGCTGAGTGTGTGGCACCAGATCCGAAACAGTGACACGTGTGCGATCCCCTTGGGGATCATGTCGATGCCAAGCAACGCGTTGCTGTGCAGGAACCCGTGGTTTCCTTGTCGGAGATGCCCGCAGCAAGCGGCTCGCTAGGAGCCTCCAGGGGCCGATCCACTCAAGGAGAGCGATGGCAGCACCGCTGGCAATCCCTGGCAGGCTCCTAGCGAGCCGCTACCAGCAGTGTAGCGGCTGAGCAGGCCAACCGCACTCTCGGTGAACGCCCGATGTAGAGAATTCTCGACGGGCTCCGGCTCCTGGTCGACAGCAACACTCCACCCACCAAGGAGACCGCCGCGATCATCATTCCGACCGTCACCCGCCGGCTGCGCCGGACTCCGGTCAGTCGCGGGGCGTGATCCGAGCGGCCAACCCGCCGGCGTTGACCACGCTGGGCAGGATGCCGAGGGTGTGCCGGCTGTCGCCGAGCCTGGACGCCACGAACGCCTCGGACACCTTGACCGGCGCCTGACGGAGCAGCAGAGACGCCTGCAAGCACAGGGCGATCAGCTCCGCCAGGCGGCGGGCCCGCTCGGGACGCTGGTCGGCCAACTCGTCGGCCAGCACGCCCAGCGCGCGGTCGTACACCGGATGACCACCGCGTGCCGTGTCGAGCTCGGTCCGCAGAGCATCCATTGTGGATGGATCACGACCCAGCGCCCGCAGCACGTCCAGCGCGGTGACGTTGCCAGAACCCTCCCAAATGGACATCAGCGGAGCCTCCCGGTACAGCCTGGGCATCCCGGATTCCTCGACATATCCGTTGCCGCCCAGGCATTCCAGAGCTTCCGCCACTACAGCCGGCGTCCGCTTGCAGACGTAGTACTTGGTCGCCGGCAGCGCGATCCGGAGCAACGCGGCCTCGTGCTCCCGGTCGCCGGTCCCGTCGACCAGCGAAGCCAGCCGCAGCCCCACGGCGACGGCCGCCTCGCTCTCCAGCGCCAGGTCGGCCAGCACCGCCGACATCGCCGGCGCGTCGGACAGCCGCTCGCCGAACGCCTGCCGGTGCGCGGCGTGCCAGGCCGCCTCGGTCAACGCGATCCGCATGTTCGCGGCCGAGCCGAGCACGCAGTCCAGCCTGGTCATCGACACCATCTCGATGATCGTCCGCACGCCGCGCCCTTCCTCGCCGACCCGCCAGCCGACCGCGCCCTGGTACTCGATCTCGGCGGACGCGTTGGACCGGTTGCCCAGTTTGTCCTTCAGCCGCTGCAACCGGATCCCGTTGCGGGCGCCGTCCGGCAGCATCCTGGGCAGCAGGAAGCAGGTCAGCCCGCCGGGCGCCTGGGCGAGGGTCAAGAACAGGTCGTTCATCGGGGCCGAGGTGAACCACTTGTGTCCCACCAGGGTGTACGTGCCGTCGGCGTTGGGCGTCGCCGTCGTGGTGTTGGCCCGGACGTCGGAGCCGCCCTGTTTCTCGGTCATCGACATGCCGGCCAGCAGCCCCGACTTGTGCTCCGGCGGCCGCAGCCCGAAGTCGTAGACGCTGGCCCGCAGGCCGGGCTCGTACCGGTCGGCCAACTCGGGTGCGTGCCGCAACGCCGGGATCGCCGCGTAGGTCATCGAGATCGGGCAGCTGTGCCCCGCCTCGACCTGCGACCACAGGTAGAACCCGGCCGCGCGGCGCAGGTGCGCGTGCCGGCCGGCGTTGGGCGCCCATGGTGCGCCGTGCAGTCCGAACCGCACCGCGTGCGACATCAGCCAGTGCCACGACGGGTGGAACTCGACCTCGTCCACCCGATGGCCGTACCGGTCGTAACCGTGCAGCACCGGAGGGTGCTCGTTGGCGAGCCGGCCGTGTTCCCGCGCCTCGGTCGAGCCGGCCTGCTTGGCCAGCGTGTCCAGTTCGCCGGCGTCGGGCACTCCGGCGAGCCGGAGCGCGTCGGTGAGCGCCGGGTCGCAGGCCAGCGGATCGAAGCCGGCGAGCGGGGCGGGCTGGTTGGCGACCTCGTGTGTGCTGAATCCGGATCCAGTGGCTGCCATCACATCAACCTAACGTGATCTGCTACCTGCCAGTAGCCCGATTTCCGCGAACCCTGGGCGACACTGACAAGAATTTGTTCCCGGGCTGGTAACGGCGTTCGGAATTCTGACGACTCTGTGTCCAGGCTGGTGACATCACCCCACCAATGGGGCATCGTGAGGCCCCGGCCCGGTTAACGAAGACGGGGAAGGTGGTTACTCGTGGTATCGAACGAGGAGTTCGACGGGGGCGTGCATATCAGCCCGCGTCGGGGTCGTCATCGACAGCAGGGCGACCGACGGCGCGCGGTGGGCTTCCTCGCCGGCGCGCTGATCGCGATCCCAGTCTCCGCGTCCGCGAGTTCGGTGCACCACACCTCGCCACAGGCCGCCCCGCAGACCAAGCCGGCGTCCTGGCCCAACCAGTTCTACTTCTCCGCCAACCCGCAGCAGTACGGCGCGACGGGCGCCGCCCCGCAGAACACCCAGCTGTCACCCCAGTTGCTGGCCAACGCCGGCAACAACAACATGCTGGTCTCCGACGTGCAGCCGGGCGCGGACGTGCCCACCGGCCCGCTGGGCATCCCCGGCGTCGTGCTGGACGCGTACCTCAAGGCCGAGAAGACCATGGCGGTCGAACAGTCGGGTTGTCACCTGCCCTGGTGGCTGCTCGCCGGCATCGGCAAGATCGAGTCCAACCAGGCCGAGAACGGCGAGGTGGACGCCAACGGCAACAGCCTCCGGCCGATTCTCGGCCCGGCTCTCAACGGCAGCAACGGTTTCGCGGCCATCCCGACCAGCAACGGCTGGTCGCAGGCGGTCGGTCCGATGCAGTTCCTGCCGTCCACCTGGTCCCGGTACGGCAACGGCGGCAACCCGAACAACGTCTACGACGCCGCCCTCGCCGCCGGCCGCTACCTGTGCGCCGGCGGGCTGGACCTGTCGCTGCCGGCGAACCAGGCGACCGCGGTGTTCAGCTACAACCACTCGGACGCCTACGTGCAGAAGGTGCTGACCTGGGCCTACGCCTACAAGTCGGGTGTCACGCCGGTCGCCGAGACGCCGGTCCCGCCGGGCCTGCGGACCTTCACCGGCAGCAACCCGGCCCCGCCGCCTCCGCCGCCGCTCCCGGTGGCGCCGCCGGTCACCCTGCCGACCGCGCCGCCGACCTCCGGCACCGGCCCGACTTCGCCGACGTCGCCCACTTCGCCTACCTCACCAACGTCGCCGACCAGTGGCACCACATCGACCACCACGACCAGCTCGCCGACCTCGGGCACCAGCGGGTCGAGCCCGACCTCGGGCACGTCAAGCAGCAGCCCGACCAGTGGCAGCAGCCCGACCAGTCCGACCTCGGGCACAGCGACCAGCCCGACCAGCACGACGACCCCGCCGCCGAGCACGACCACCACGACGCCCGCTTCCTCGTCCAGCGGCACCAGTGGCACCACCGGGTCGAGCACCGGTTCGTCGAGTTCGTCGTCGAGCAGCACGCCGGCCACCCCCTGACCGGCGCCGGCCGCTACCGTGGTCGGCAAGGCTGGCGGGTTGACCTGGAGGTGGCGGCGTGGGCAGGGTCGCGGCGATCGACTGTGGAACGAACTCGATCCGCCTGCTGGTCGCCGACCTGACCACTCGCGCGGACGGCAGCGCCTGGCTGCGCGATGTGCACCGCGAGATGCGCATCGTCCGGCTCGGTCAGGGCGTGGACGCGACCGGCCGGCTCGCGCCCGAGGCATTGGAGCGAACTCGGGTCGCACTGGCCGACTACGCGGTGATCGCGGCCCGCAAGGGCGTTGAACGGGCGCGGATGGTGGCCACCTCGGCGACCCGGGACGCCGGCAACCGGGACGATTTCTTCGCGATGACCCGGACCGTGCTGGGCGTCGAGGCCGAGGTGATCTCCGGCGACGAGGAGGCCCGGCTGTCGTTCACCGGCGCGGTCGGCGATCTCGACCCGGCCGACGGTCCGTTCGTGGTCGCCGACGTCGGCGGTGGCTCGACCGAACTTGTGCTGGGCAGCTGGGACGGGGCCAAAGCCGAGGTGACCGCCGCCCGTTCGGTGGACATCGGCTGTGTGCGGCTGACCGAGCGATGCCTGCGCGACGATCCGCCGACCGTGGAGCAGATCGCGGACGCGGCGCGGCTGGCCGACCAGGTGCTGGGCGAGGCGTTCGAGGTGGTTCCGGTCGACCGGGCGCGCACCTTCATCGGCGTCGCCGGCACCGTCACCACGCTGTCGGCGGTCAGCCAGAACCTCGCCGAATACGACGCCGAGCGCACCCACCTGTCCCGGATGTCGACGGGGACGATCGGCTCGACCGCCGCGAGACTGCTGGCCCTGTCGCACGATGAGCGCGCGGCCATTCCGGCGATCCACCCCGGTCGGGTGGACGTGATCGGCGCCGGCGCGCTGATCGTGCGGACCCTCGCCGAGCAGTTGGCGGCCCGCGCCGGCATCGCCGAGCTGGTCGTCAGCGAGCACGACATCCTGGACGGCATCGCGCTTTCCCTGGCCTGACCGTCACTCGGCGAGATTGGCCGCGTCCAGGACGAACCGGGCCAGATCGGCGGACTGCTTCAGCCGGCTCGGCTCGTGCACGTACATCATGTGTCCGGCCGGGTAGTACTGGACGTCGATGTTGTCGTGCAGCCGCTCCGGAATGGCCAGGTGCGCCAGCAGATGCTCGGCCGCGTAGTACGGCGTCGCGCCATCGTGATAGCCGCAGGCCACCTGCACTTTCAGGTGCGGGTTGCCGCGCATCGCGAACGCCAGCTTGTCGGCGACCGTGACCGCCGAGCCCTCGAACTCCTTGTACGACCACGGCGACACCTTGCCGGTGAGGATCTCGTAGGGCAGATCGTTGGCGAACTCCAGCTCGGTGCGCACGTAGTGGTTGAGCGCGGCGGTGTACGGGCCGAGAATCGCGGTGTAGGACGGGTCCTCCACGAACCGCTCCCGCGCCGAATCCGGGTCCCAGCCGGTGAACCGGCCGTCCAGCCGCCCGGTCACCAGCCGCCGGTCGCGCAGCAGCTCGGTGTAGAACCGCTGGTGCTCGACGCGCAGGTTGGCGCGGTCCACGTAGTCCACTGACAATCCAGTCAGGGCGGCGACCCTCGCCGCGGTCGCGGCGCGTTGCTCGGCGGTCAGCCGGTTTCCCCTGGCCAGTGCCCACGGATAGTCGCGTTCAGCGAACTCCTCGGCCTCGGCGAGCAGGTCCGGCAGCGGCCGGTCGCCGTGCAGGCCGTGGTAGTGCGCGATGGCCGCGTAGGTCGGCAGGAACAGCACGTACGGCAGGTCGTTGCCCTCGGTGAAGCGGATGGTGCTCATGTCCAGAACGGACGAGATGAGCATAACTCCGTTGAGGTACAGGCCATGCCGCTCCAACAGATGCCCGGCCAGACCGGCCGCGCGGATCGTGCCGTAGGACTCACCGGCCAGGAACTTCGGCGACAGCCATCGGCCGTTGCGGGATGTCCACAGCCGGATCACCTCGCCGACCGAGTTCAGGTCGCCGGTGAAACCGTGGTACTCGGCGGGTTTCTCGCCCTTGAGCGCGCGGGAGTAGCCGGTGGACACCGGGTCGATGAACACCAGATCGCTGACCGCCAGCAGGGTTTCCGCGTTGTCCGCGAGCCCGTACGGCGGCGGCGCCGGGTCGTCGACGTCGCCGGAGAGCACCCGGCGCGGGCCGAGCAGGCCCAGATGCAGCCAGACGCTGGACGAGCCGGGACCGCCGTTGAACGCGAAGGTCACCGGCCGGCGGGCCGGGTCAGCGCCGTCGAGGGTGTACGCGGTGAGGAACATCTCGGCCTTGGCCTGATGCCCGTCGGACTTGCCGTCGGTGACCACTTCCTCGCGCAGCACCAGCCGTCCGGTGGTCGCGGTGTAGCGCAGTTCGGCGCCGTCGACGGTGATCGAGTGGCCGGTGCTGACGAGATCGTCAACCGGCTCCTGCTGGTCCGCGTTCTCTTCGCCGGCCTTGCCGGCCTTGTCGTCGCTGACATCGCTGTCCGTGGCCTCGTCTGCCATAAGCACAGCCTAGGCGCGAAGATCGTCGCGCGAACCGGAAAACTGGTGCCGGTGACCAACCCCAGGCCCGCCGGCGCCACCAGCCTCGCCGAGTTGGACGACCAGGTGACCCGGTGTCGGGCCTGTCCGCGGTTGGTGGCCTGGCGCGAGGAAGTGGCCCAGGTCAAGCGGGCCGCGTTCGCCGATCAGGAGTACTGGGGCCGGCCGGTGCCCGGGTTCGGGCCGGCCGACGCGGCGCTGGCGATCGTCGGACTGGCGCCGGCGGCGCACGGCGCGAACCGAACCGGCCGGATGTTCACCGGTGACCGGTCCGGCGAGGTGCTGTACGCGGCGCTGCACGCCGTCGGCCTCGCGTCCCAGCCGACCGCGACCGGCCGGGACGACGGATTGACGCTGTTTGGGACCAGAATCACAGCCCCGGTGCGCTGCGCGCCGCCGGCCAACAAGCCGACACCGGCCGAACGGGACAACTGCCGGCCGTGGCTGGCCCGCGAGCTGACGCTGTTGCGGCCGACCCTGCGGGTGATCGTGGTGCTCGGCGGTTTCGGCTGGCAGGCCCTGCTTCCGGTGCTGGACCAGGCATCCTGGCGGGTGCCCCGGCCGCGACCGGTGTTCGGCCACGGCGTCGACGTGTGCCTGCCGGCCACCGACGGCGGAGCGCCGCTGCACCTGCTCGGCTGCTACCACGTGAGCCAGCAGAACACCTTCACCGGCCGGCTCACCCCGGCGATGGTGGCGGATGTGCTGACCCGCGCCCAGTGTTTGGCCGGCCTCGACTGACCTGGGTGTTCTGTCGAATATCGGCGGTGTGTGCAGGCAGACACGATTCAGTAACCGGCCGCAACCTCGGTGGGTGGTCGTCCGCGCGGCCGAGCGTAGTGCGACGATAGGGCTATGGCCGCAGGAAAGTCGCAACCGACTCGGATCTTGATCCTCGGTGGTGGTTACGTTGGCTTGTACACCGCACTGGGACTACAGAAGAAGTTGCGGCTGAAGGAGGCGTCGGTCACCGTCGTCGACTCCCAGCCGCACATGACCTACCAGCCCTTCCTACCGGAAGCGGCGGCTGGTTCCATCGAACCGCGGCATGTCGTCGTCCCGCTGCGCCGCGTCCTCAAGCACTGCCACGTGGTGACCGCCCGGGTGCAGAAGATCGAGCACGCCCGCAAGACGGTCACCGTCGAGGCACTGGACGGTCAGGTCGAGATGATCGGCTACGACGTGCTGGTCGTCGCGCTCGGCTCGGTGGCCCGGCTGCTGCCGGTGCCGGGGCTGGCTGAGCGCGGGATCGCGTTCAAGACCGTCGGCGAGGCGATCTACCTGCGCAACCAGGTGCTGTCCCGGCTGGACCTGGCCGCCAGCACGCTCGATCCCGACCTCCGCAAGCGTTTGCTCACCTTCACCTTCGTGGGCGGCGGCTTCGCCGGGGTCGAGGCGCTGGCGGAGCTGGAGGACATGGCCCGCTACGCCACCCGCTACTACGAGAACCTCGAACCCGAGGATCTGCGCTGGGTGCTGATCGAGGCGGCCGGCCGGATTCTGCCCGAGGTTCGGGAAAGTCTCGGCGTGTGGACGGTGGAGCAGCTGGAGAAGCGCGGCATCGAGGTCTACCTGTCGACCATCGCCAAGACGTTCGAGCACGGTCATGTGGTGCTCTCCGACGGCACCGAGTTCGACAGCGACACCATCGTGTGGAACGCCGGCGTCAAGGCCAACCCGGTGCTCGGCGCGACCGACCTGCCGATCGACCAGCGCGGCCGGCTCAAGTGCACCGCCTCCATGCAGGTCGAAGGCGTGCCCGGGGTCTGGTCGGCCGGTGACTGCGCCGCGGTGCCGGATCTGGCCCGGACCGCCGACGACCCGAGCGCCACCTGCGCGCCGAACGCCCAGAACGCGGTCCGGCAGGCGCGCCTGCTGGCGAAGAACATGATCGCGGTGCTGCGCGGCAACGCGCCGAAGGACTACTTCCACAAGAACGCCGGCTCGGTGGCCAGCCTCGGCCTGCACAAGGGCGTCGCCGACACGTTCAACGTGAAGCTCAAAGGCTTCCCGGCCTGGGGCATGCACCGGCTGTACCACCTGAGCCGGATGCCGACGGTCAACCGCAAGGCCCGGATCACCCTGGACTGGATGATGGCCAGCCTGTTCCAGCGCGAGGTCATCTCGCTGGGCCAGATCAACGACCCGAAGGCCGAGTTCCATCGGGCGTCCCGGAACTGACCGGGAACCGACCGGAACCGATGGGGTGTCGCTTCGTTGGGCGGAGGGATAGGCCGTGCCGCTGCTGTCCGCGGCACGGCTCGTCCTGTTGTTCGCGCGGGTGTGGTCGGTGCGCGGATGGCCCAACCTGTTTTGGGTGTTATGCACCCTTCGCCGTCTCCCGGTGACCGCGAGTGCGGCTTTTCGGGTAGCGATATAGTTCGTTCGGCCTAATCGTCGTCGCTCGGCTGACCTGACTTGACAATACGTAATGTGAAACCGAGACTACCGATGGCGAGTCACCCAAAAGATTGAACGGGCTGCGAGGAGCGAAGGCTCATGTCCATCGAAGAACTGGCCGCGCGGCTCCGCAATGGCGAGATCGAGGAGGACGCGCTTGTCGAGTATGCCGATGAGTACGCCCGCGCCCAGGTGATCTTCCGCAACAAGAAAGACGACTGAGCTGTCCGCGAACGGCTCCGACGCCGATCCCGACGGGATCGGCGTCGACGCTGGTCAGCACCCGGTTCCCGGTCCGGGCCCGGAGTCGGAGCCGGCCCGCCGGTTGCCGGCTCAGTCGGTGCGGCGGCCGACGCCGCTGCTGTTGCAGGGTCAGGACTACCTCCTGCGTAACCCGATCGTGGACCTCGACTTTCAGGAGCGGGTGCATAAGCTGGGGTTGGTCGATGACGGTGACGGCGATCCCGAGCCGTGCGTGCTGGTGCTCGCCCGATCGGCTGACATGGAGATGAACGACTTGTCGATCGCGCTGGCCGAACGCGGCGTCCGCATGGCGCGGCTGGACGTCGACCGATGCCTGGACCTGTCCCTGACCGTGTATCCCGACACCCCGCTGATCGAGCTGGACCGTTGGGTGCTGCATCCGATGGTGGTGTGGCGCCGGCACTTCGAGCCGAGCGCGCTGCGCGTCGACCGGGCGACCGTCTACGGGGCCTACGTGGCCGACCAGTGGCTGTCAGTCGTCGACTGGATCACCCATCGGAGTGACTGGGTCCAGGTCAACGCCGCGTCCTCCACCCGCAGGCTGGACCGGCTCACCCAGCTCTCCGACGCCGCCGCCTTCGGCCTGCCCGTTCCGCGTACCACGGTGACCACCCGGCCGGGGCGGCACCGGCCAGGCGGTGGCGAGTGCATCGTCAAGACCAGCGGCCGGCACCTGGTCGAGCCCACGTCGGGCGTGCAGCACGGGCTGTTTCCCCGGCCGCTGGACCCCCGGCGGGCCGGTCGGGCGCCCGAGCCCGCGCCGGTCATCGTGCAGCAGTACGTGCCGGCCGATCACGAGCTGCGGGTGTTCGTGGTGGGCGAGCGGCTGATCGCCTATCGGGTGGACAAGCTGGACCCGGCGCAGCTGTGGGTCGATCCGGACGCCGTTGAGGTGCGGCCGGTCGACATCCCGGCCGAGCTGGCCGAGCGGCTGCTGGTGCTGGCTCGTTACTGGCGGCTGGACGTGGCCGCGTTCGACCTGTTGGTGACCGGCGGCGACGTCGACTCGGAGACCGTCTTCCTTGAAGTGAACGTGAACTGCGACTGGCTGTGGTTCGAGCGTCGGTCGGGCACCTCGGATGTGTCCACGGCCGTCGCCGAGTGGGTCGCCGACCGCTTCGAGGCATTACGCCCAGGGCTGTCGGCGCACAGTTGAGGCTGCCGACGCGCGGATGAGACTGCCGGTCCGGCTGGCAGGCTCTCGGTTGCGCCGAGTGAACGCCGATGTTGTGCGCCGTCCGGATGACTTTTTCCCAAGCGGCTCCACGAACGGGTGATAAAGCCATAGGCTTCGCCTGCCGCCGTAGCCCAACAGGCAGAGGCATTCCCCTTAAAAGGGAACCAGTGCCGGTTCGAATCCGGTCGGCGGCACCATCTTCGGACCTGATCAATGGCCGGCGGGTCGGCGCGAATGCGATTAATCGACGGATATTGTTGGCCGTCTTTGAATACGCACCGAAGTTCTGGTCACGGTCCGCGTTCGCGGATCGATCGACGCGCGCGCCAGAGCCGGTCCCAGCCCGGCTGGGCAGCCCGCGCCCGCGCCAAGTTGTGACCAGCCGACGTTCTCGATTGCAACGGGTTGAGCAAACGTGAGTATCTGGCATGTTTGGCGGTCATCCTGTTACCAACCCATGTCACGATGGGATGAAACGGTCAACGTTGACCGGGAGGTGGGCCATGACCGCAGAGCTGGTGGTTGACCAGCGTCGGGACGTCAGTCTCCGGGCGCGGGTGCTGTTCGGCGCGGCCAGACTGGCCCTCCGGCCGTTGCTCACCTACTGGCCGTTGACGACGTGGGGGATGCGTCCGCTCGTGCTGGTCGACCGGGCCGCCCAACTCCTGCCGGCGCCCCGGGAGGTGACGTTCGAAACGGTGGACTTCGGGGGGTTCCAGGCAGAGTGGGCACGCGCCGGCGAAGTTGATCCCGCCGGCGCCGTGCTGTACTTCCACGGCGGCGCGTTCGTCGTGTGCGGCCTGGCCACCCACCGGCACGCCGTGTCCCGGATCTCGGCGGCCAGCGGGCTGCCGGTGCTGTCGGTCGGATATCGGCACCTGCCGGTGACCTCGCTGTCCGGCTCGGTCGACGACTGCGTCGCGGCCTACCGTTTTCTGCTGGACCAGGGCATCGATCCCCGCCACGTGGTCTTCGCCGGTGACTCGGCCGGCGGGCACCTGGCGTTCGCCACCGCGCTGCGCGCACTCGCTGAGGGCCTGCCGCGCCCGGCCGGCATCGTGGCCCTGTCGCCGTGGCTGGACTTCGACATCGCCGCCAAGATGGCCCACCCGAACGCCCTGCGAGACGCGTACGCGCCGGTGGCCCGGCTGCCCCAGTTGGCCGCGCTGTGCGCCCCGACCGGAGATGCCACGATCGACCCGAGCCTGTCGCCGGTCAACGGCCATCTCGGTGGGCTGCCGCCGGTGCTGATCATGGCGGCCGAAAGCGAGATGCTGCTTCCGGACGCCGAGCTGATGGCGACCCGGCTGTCCGCTGCGGACGTGCCGTGCACGCTGCAGATCTGGGCGGGCCAGGTGCACGCGTTCCCGGTGCTGGCCAACCTGCTGCCGGAGAGCATGGCGGCCATCACCGAGATCGGCGCGTTCGTGCGGCGCACGACCGAGCAGGCCCTCGCCGACGCGGCGAGTGGCCGCCGCCGTTCCCGCCGGGCCGCCCGACGGCCGCGGAGCAAGGGCCAACCTCGTCCCTCGCTCGGCGCGGACGTCGCCTAGCAGCCGGAAGCCCAGGCTGCCTGCGGCTCAGTTGGCTGCCGCGGCGGCCTTCCGGGCTTGCTGGCCACCGGATGGCTGGTTGCGCTGGCCACCCTGGCCCGCCGCGTTGGACGACACACCGTCGACGGTGTGCTGCTCGTCCTCCATCGGCTCCAACATCGGGGAGGCGTCCCGCATGAGCGCGTGCGCCGACCGAAGCTGCTCGGTGAGCCGCTGCCGCAGCGACTGCAACTCCTGCACCTGCCGGGTGGCGTCGGTGATCCGCCGGTTGCAGTCCTCCACGGTCTCGCGGAGCTTGCGCTCGGCACGCTCGCTGGACTCGCGGACCCGCCGCTCGGCTTCTTCGGTGGCGTCCCGCACCAGGCGCTCAGCCTCCGACCGGCTGCCCGCCCGCTGCTGCTCGATCTCCTTGGCCAGCGCCTGACGCTTGCTGGCCATGGAGCGCTCGAACTCCTGCTCGATCTGGATGCGCCGCTGTTCGGCCTGCGCGTCCAACTCGTGCCGGCGCTTGGTGGCGGCCGTGGTCATCTCGGCGACCTGCGTGCGAGCCTGCTCGACCACCTGGCCGTGCTGCGCGCGCACCTCCTGGTGCTGCTTGGTCAGCTCGCCGAGCAGCTTGTCGTAGCCGGCCCGCAGCTTCGCGGCGGCGTCCTCGGCGCTGGCCCAACCGTGGGTCGCGGCGGCCTGCGCGCGAGCGGTGATCTCCGAGGACTGGTGGTGCGCAAGCTGAACCATCCGCTTGCAACGTTCGTCCAGGTCATCGGTGTTCTTGGGCAGCTCAACCAGCTCGGTGACCTGCTTGTTGAGGTCAGCGATCCGGGAATGCGAGTTGGTCAGCTGGTCGGTGAGGTCGCTCACCTGGGACAGGGCGGCGTCGCGGTCGGACGAGATCAGCTTGATCTCGTCCTCAAGATCTTCCAGATACTGCTTGACTTGCGCACGGTCAAAGCCGTGCCAGACAACGTCGAAACCGGGCTTGAGCGGAACTAGGTCACGGTCCTCTGGGCGCGCCATGCCTCGACGCTACGCGATACACGTTGGGCCTTGGTAAGCGGCACGCCTTTACTCCCTCTGCCGGGTAAAGGCTTCGCCCAAATGGCCTAATGACTGCGATATGATCAAGGCGCCGTGCCACACTGTTGCTGAGGCCGTCTGAAGGAGGTCGAGTCGGATGAGTGCCGCTTTGGAGCACCCGGTTGTTCCCGCTGTGGAACACCCCATCGGTCCCCACACGGTGGCGGAGTGGCTGGCCGCTGACCACCCGTCGGACGGCTCTCGTCTCGAACTGATCTGGGGTTACTACCACGTGAGTCCAGCACCCACTGGCCAACACCAATACGCGTGCGGTCGGTTGCGCACGATCCTGGAGAACGCCGTCGATCACAGTGATCGACGTGACCTGTACGCGGTGGACGGCGTGGCCGTGGAGGTCGCCGCAGGCACGCGGACCGGACTGATCCCTGATGTGGTGTTGCTCGACACCCGACCGGTCGGGGTCAGCTTCGTGCCGGAGCATGTCCAGCTCGTGGTGGAGATCTGGTCGCCGGACAACAGCCGGGGCGAGCGGGAGACGAAGATCGCCGCCTATGCCGCCGCCGGTGTGCCCTTCCTGTGGACCGTGGTGATCGACCGGCTGGGCGCGCTGACGCTCACCACCCACGACCTGCACGACGGCGAGTATCGACCGGAGATCACCGCGCACTCCGGTGAGACGGTCACCGTCAAGGCAGCGCCGGTTCCGGTGACCCTCGACCCAGGCGAGCTTTGTCCGTAACCTGACGAACGTGCCGCGCCGATCATTGCTCGCGACCAGTGACCTGCACGTCACCCACCAGGGCAACGCCGAGATGGTCGACCGCATCCGGCCGGACACCGACGAGGACTGGTTGATCGTCGCCGGTGACGTGGCCGAGACGGTGCCAGCCATCGAGGCGACGCTCACGTTGTTTGCCGGCCGGTTCGCGAAGGTGATCTGGACGCCGGGCAACCACGAACTGTGGACGGTCAAGAGCGATCCGGTGCAGTTGCGCGGCGAGCAGCGATACGACCACTTGGTCGAGGTGTGCCGAAGCCTGGGTGTGGTGACCCCGGAGGACGAGTACCCGGTGTGGGAGACGGACTCGGAGTCGTTCGTCGTCGCCCCGCTGTTCCTGCTCTACGACTACAGCTTCCGCGAACCCGACCTCTCGCTGGACGAGGCGCTGCGCCGTGCGTACGAGATGGGCCTGGTGTTCACCGACGAGCATGTTCTGCACCCGGACCCGCATCCCAGCCGCCAGGAGTGGTGCCGGACTCGGGTGGAGCTGACCGAGCGTCGGCTGGCGGCCATTCCGGAGCACCTGCGGACCGTGCTGATCACGCACTTTCCACTGCACCGGGGTCCAACCAGGATGCTCCGCTACCCGCACCTGGCGATGTGGTGCGGCACCGAGCGCACCGCCGACTGGCACCTGCGGTTCCGTGCCGCTGTGGCCGTCTATGGCCACCTGCACATACCGCTCACCCTCGAGTACGACGGCGTCCGGTTCGAGGAGGTCTCGCTCGGCTATCCGCGGGAGTGGCGACAGCGGCCCAGGCCACCGTGGCCGTTCCGGCGCATCCTGCCCGCCGACCCCGACCGGTTGCCGTACAACCGCGGGGCGGCGGCGTGATGATCGAACGCCTACTGCCCGCCGAGGTGATCTCGGCCGAGATCGTCGGCGACGACCCCACCGCGGCGCTGCTACCGGAGGAACAGGCAATGGTCGCCCGGTCCGTGGAGAAACGTCGGCGTGAGGTGACCAACGCACGGACCTGCGCCCGGCGGGCACTAGGGCGGCTTGGCCTGCCGGCCACTCCGATTCTGCGGGGCGCCAAGGGCGAACCGCTGTGGCCGGCCGGCGTGGTCGGCAGCATCACGCACACCGCCGGGTACTACGCCGCTGCCGTGGCCGACGCCGGGCGGGTTCGGTCCGTCGGCATCGACGCCGAGGTGCACGACCAGTTGCCTGACGGCGTGCTCCGACACATCGCGGTCGCCGAGGAACTGGCCTGGTTGAAGGAGATCGGGCGGCATCAGGCGATTTGGTGGGAACGGTTGCTGTTCTCTGCCAAGGAAAGCGTCTACAAGGCGTGGTTCCCGCTGGCCAGGCGGTGGCTCGGCTTCGAGGACGCGCTGATCACCTTCGATCCCGACGCCGGAACGTTCGCGGTCCGGCTGTTGGTCGACGGAACCGTCGAATCCGGCCCGCCGCTGTCCGAGCTTTCCGGCCGGTTTCTCGCCGAGGACGGCTACGTCCTCACGGCGATCACTCTGCCGCACCACTGATGCAGTGTCCGCGGCAACGTCACTCCATGGAGCGAACGTTCTCGCAGTGTCACCGCCGAGCCGATAACGTGGCCCGTCGTGAGCAACCGATCGCGGCGGCGCCAGGCCGTCCTGTGTGCCAGTGTCTCGGCGTTCCTCGGGCCTTGCGTGCTCGGTGCGGTGGGACTCGTCGGCGTCGCCCCAGCCGCCGCGAGCCCCGTGATCGCCGGCCTCGCCGCGGTCGAGCAGGCGCTTGAGGCGTTGCCAGCCACGCCGGACACGGCCTGGGGGCCGACCGCGGACGGCGACCACGAGCTGTTGACCATCTCGACCGCCGCACCGGCCGACGGGGTCCGCCGGCTGCTGGCCATCGCCGGCCAGTTCGCCGGCCAGGTTCGGGTGCGGCACACCGCGAGCCGGCTCACCGAGCAGGTGCTCGGTGGCGACGCCATCACCGACGGCCAGATCGTGTGCTCGGCCGGCTTCAATGTGATCAAGGGCGACCAGTCCTTTCTGCTCACCGCCGGGCACTGCACCCAGGGCCTGCCTTACTGGCAGGACATCGGCCCGTCGGTCGCGTCGGACTTTCCGGGCGTCGATTTCGGCCTGGTGCGCGACGACTCCTGGGACGGCCCGGGTGCGGTCGACCGATATGACGGCAGCAGCATCCCGATCACCGGCGTCGGCACCGCCGCGGTCGGTGAGCATGTCTGCGCCAGCGGCCAGGCCACCGGCATGACCTGCGGCGCGGTGACCGCCCTCAACCAGACCGTCGACTTTGACGACGGCAACGTGGTGCACGGCCTCATCGAGACGAACGTGCACACCGATCACGGGGACTCGGGCGGCCCGCTGTTTGACGGCGCCGTCGGCCTGGGCACGGTGTCGGGCGGGGACGGCCAGACGGACTACTTTCAGCCACTGGCACCAGAACTGGCCGCCTACGGCGTGACGATGGCACCAAGCTCGGATCTGCCATAGTGCCGTCCGGCCGCACCGGCGCGCAGTCGGTCCGGCTCGGGCGTCCTGCGACGGCAGGGCTGAGGCCAAGGTGCGGGGTTGCGTGCCGGTTCCGGCGGCGCGGTGGAGTCGTAGGCGTGTTGTCATAGCGACCTTGATACCTGCTAGCGGACGATCGCCTCGCCGGCTATCCACAGGCGGGAAAGTTGTCCACAGGCAGCCACAATTCAATTTTGTAGCCGCCGACCTGCGCCAATAGGCTTACCTTCGGGGCCGCCCCCGGGAGGGAGGGGGTCTGCGTGCTGGCGGGTTTCGGCTTGCGGCAGTTCGGCCCGGACGGGTGCGTGGCGGTGGGTCAGACCGGGGTGGCGATGAGCACGCGGTTTTCGTTGTAGCCCTCCTGGCCGCCGACCCACTCGCCGCCGCAGGTGGCGAGGACGATCCGGCGGGGGCCGCTTTGGCCGAACAGAGTCGGCGCCTGGGCCGGCAACAGGTCCTTGGGCACGGTGATCACCTGGGTCACCCGGAACCGCCGCACCGTCCCGTGCCC
>DASZLR010000202.1:0-14385 GCA_035552275.1 Pseudonocardiaceae bacterium
ACCCCGAACGCGAACAGCACCATCATCCACAGTGGAATCATCGGCTCACCCCGATCTTCCGGCGTTCCGCAGGGCTGCCCAGGTGCCGAAGTCCGCGTCGCCATACATCCACAGGTAGACGCCGACTCCGGCCTGACGCGCGGCGGTCAGCTTGGCGGTGGAGCTGGCCGCGTCCTCGAACCACACCTCGTGGGTCTGGCCGGCTCCGTCGAGGTAGCGAAACCACGGGGTCTGGCTCGGCTGGTCGACGGTCACCGCGACGTGCCCGGCGGTGGCCAGGCCGATGGCCCGCGCCCAGCTGATCGGTGTGCCGTGACCGCCGATCCAGTCCATGCCGTACAGCGGAACACCGAGCACGATCTTGGCGGGTGGGACGCGGGTCACCGCGTACGCCAGCACCGAGGTGACCCAGTCGACCGGCGCGACCGGCCCGGGCGGTGAGGACTCCCAGTGTTCGCCGTAGCCCATGACGCGCAGTTCGTCGGCGGACTGGCCGAGTCCGATGTAGTCCTGGCCGACATCGCGCGGATCGTCGCCGTCGTCGCTGGTCTTGGCGAACACCGTCACCGACAGCGTGCGGTGCGCGGCGTGCAGGGCTTCGCCGAGCTGGAACGCGAAACTGGTGAACGCGGCGCGGTCGCCGGCCGCGAGGTCCTCATAGTCGATGTCGATGCCGGTGAAGTCGTTCGCGTTGGCCAGCGCGACGATGCCGCTGATCAGCTGGCTGGTCCGGGCGACGTCGTGCAGGATGCCCGCGATCGGCTGGTACGCGAACGCGCCGCCGGTGACGTTGGCGATGGTCGGCACGATCGGCAGGCCGGCCCGCCGCAGCCGACTGAGGTCGGCGGCGACCGCGCCGGCCTGTGCCGCCGGATACTGCGGCACGATCGCGCCGTTGTCCGCGATCCCGTACAGCCACGGCGATGCCTCGGTGATCTCGGACCGGTTGGCCAGCACGACGCCCGTGCCGGTGTCGAGATACCAGTACGGCAGCGACGCCACCACCGCAGCCGACGCGGTCGACGCGGCCGGCGGCGGTTCCGGCCCCGGCCCCGGTGCCGCCGGGGCCATGGCAAGGGCCGGCGACGGGACCGCGATCAGCACCAGCGCGGCTCCGCATCCCAACGCCCGCCTCATCGGCTACGCCGTCAGTGGTGTCGGCAGCGGCGTGCGCACCGCGGTTGGCTTGGCGGTCGACTCAGCGGTCGACCCATCGCTCGACCGGGCGGCGGTCTGGTCGGCGATCACTGAACGGAGGATCGCGTCCAGGTCGCGGCTGGCGCGGAAGCCGACCAGTTCCTTGGCCAGCGCGCAGTCCGGCACTCGCCGCTGCATGTCCTCGTAGCCGTCGCCGTAGGCCTGTTCGTACGACTGGTGGGTGATCTCGCTGGACGAGCCGGTGATCGCCCGCACCCGCCTGGCCAGCTCACCGATCGACACCTGCTCGGAGCTGCCGAGGTTCACCGCCCGGCCGAGCGCGGCGTCGGCGCCGATCAGCGCCGCCAGCGCGGGCACGACGTCCGCGACGTGGCAGAAACAGCGCACCTGCTCGCCAGTGCCGAACACGGTCAGCGGCTCACCAGCCAGAGCTTGGCCGACAAACCGCGGAATCACCATGCCGTAGCGGCCGGTCTGCCGGGGGCCAACGGTGTTGAACGGCCGCACGATCACCGCCCACAGGCCGCGTTCCCGCACATAGGCATGGGTCAGTGTCTCGTCCACCGCTTTGGCCTCGGCATAGGACCAGCGCGACTTCAGCGGCGAGCCGAGCACCCGGTCATCGCCCTCAGCCAGCCCGATCGCGGTGTTCTTGCCGTAGACCTCGCTCGTGGACGTGACGAGCAGCCGTGCCCGGTGCCGACACGCCGCCTCGATCACGTGCTCGGTTCCGTGGATGTTGGTGCGCAGGCTGTCCAGCGTGCGGCCCTGGATCACGAACGCGCCGACCGCGGCAGCCAGGTGGAACACCGCGTCCGCGCCGGCGACCAGCCGGTCAACCAGGTCGCGGTCCAGGATGGAGCCACGGCGGAACGTCCACCGGGGGTGACGGTCCACTGTGCACAGATTGGCCGGCCGACCGGTGCTCAGATCGTCCAACCCGACAACCTCGTGCCCGTCGGCCAACAGCCGCTCCACCAGATGTGAGCCAATGAAGCCGGCCGCGCCGGTCACTACTGCCCTCATGAGTCATACTCCTTTGCTACCACGGTTCCCATGAGGACCGCACCGGTTGTCCACAGCCCCCACGTTGTCCACAGGGCACGATTACTCATTTCGTCTCCCCCCTCGCCGCCGATAGACTGGCCCTGGGGAGCCCCCGGGTGGGTGGGGGTCTGCGTACGCGCGGGCGGCGTTGCCGACGGTCGGCCAGGCGGTCGTAGAGGTCGTCGATCGCGGCGGCGACGGCCGGCATGTCGTACCGTTGGCGGATTTCGGCGGGCGCGCCCGCACGCGGCCGGGGCCCACGAGCCAGTTCGGCGGCGATCTCAGTGCGCATTCCGGCGGCGTCGCCGGGTATCCGCCGGGCGAGGCCGGTCGATATCCCCTCCAGCGCCGGGCAGGCGGTGTACAGCGCGGGCAATCCGTTGGCCAGCGCCTCCAACACCGACAGCCCGAAGGTCTCCTGCGCCGACGAAGCCACAAACAAATCCATTGTGGACAGTATGGCGGCGACGTCGTGCCGTTCACCGGCGAACACCACCCGGTCCGACACGCCGGCCGCCCGAGCCACCTCGGCCAACCGGGCACGCTCGGTTCCGTCGCCGACGATCAGCAGCCGCGCCCGGTCCAACAGCGGGGCGGTGGCCGTGACCACCAGGTCGAACCGCTTCATCGGATCGAGCCGGCCGAGCACGCCGATCAGGTGCTCATCCACGCCGATGCCGAGCTCACCGCGAATCCGTCGCCGGGCAGCGGGATCGAACGCGGTGCGCCCGAAGTCCAACCCGTTCGGGATCAGCACGATCTTGTCTGCCGGCACGCCCCAGCGCGCCAGCCGGTCCCGCACCGCCGGCGACACCGCGATGGTCGCGTCCGAGCACAGGTCCGTCGCCAGGTACAGCGCCCGGACGCCGAGCGACATCCGCCGCCGTTCCAGGTGCGTCTCGCCGATGGAATGCTCGGTGGTGACCACGATCGGCGTGCCGGCCAGCCGCGCCGCCAGCCGACCGTACACACAGGACCGATAGAGATGGGTGTGCACGACGTCGTAGCCGCCGTCGCGGATCAGCGCGCGCAGCCGTAGCAGCGCGCCCAACTCGGTGTTGCGGGCCATGCCCAGGTCGCGGACGCGGACTCCGTCAGCGGTGATCATGTCGGCCACCGCGCCCGGGTTGTACAGCGTGACCACCTCGGCGTCGTGCCGGGTGTGCCGCAGAATCCAGCGGAGTTGCAGTTCAGCGCCGCCGACACCCAATCCGGTGATCACGTGCAACACTCTCATCGCCGCACCCCCAACACGATCAGCAGCATGATCCGCAGGGTGCGGGCCAGGATCACCAAGTCCAGCCACAGCGACCAGTGCTCGATGTACTGGTTGTCGAACTGGGCCCGCGCGACGATCGAGGTGTCGCCGTGCAGGCCGTGCACCTGGGCCCAACCGGTCATCCCGCCGCGCATCCGGTGCCGGTTGTCGTATCCGGGGATCTCCCGGCCGAACCGGTCCGCGAAATACGGCCGTTCCGGTCGCGGCCCGACCAACGACATCTCGCCGCGCAGCACGTTCAGCAGTTGCGGCAGTTCATCCAGATGGGTGACGCGCAACCACCGGCCCAACCCGCCGCACCGGTCCGCCGGCACCGACCATCGGGTGTTGGGGTCAGCGGGATCAGCTGAATCAACAGTGCGCAGCTTGACCATCGCGGCCACCCGGCCGCCGCCGGTCACCCGGTCCTGCCGGAACAGCACCGGCCGACCCGCCGACAGCAGCACCGCGAGCGCGAGCAGGCCGAGCAGCGGGGACAACAGCACCAGCAGCAGCGAGCCGACCACAATGTCGAACACCCGCTTGCGCCGGGGATCCAGCACCCTCGCCGGTGCGACCAGCACGCCGTTCATCGGATCGCCCCGGCAAGCCGGTCGGCCAGCACCCGGGCGGTGAACTCGGTCCCGTAGACGAACCGCATCACCGGCCCGAAGCTCGCCGCCACCGCCGGACCGACGAAGTACAGGCCCGGCGCGGAGGACTCAAAATCCCGGCCCACCCTCGGTCCGCCGCCCAGCGTCCGGACCGACGCCCGCAGCGCGTCGTCTATAAAGGACAGTCGGCGGAGATCGGGCCGATAGCCGGTCGCGGCGATCACGTGATCCGCGCACAGCTCACGCGTTCCGTCGGTGTGCGCGAGGGTGAGCGCGAGGCCGTCGCCGCGCGGCCGGGCGTGGGTGACGGTGTGGCCGGGCAGGGCCGGCACCTGGCTGTCGAACCGGGACCGCAGCCACCACGCCCCGGCCGGCCCCATCGCGGTGGCCGCCCGACGCGCCCTGGTCGACGGCGGCAGCCGCCGGAACCAGCGCGGCCGCTCCGCGTACAGCCAGGTGGACCAGCCCGAGCCGAGGCCGGATTCGGGTTCGCGCAGCCGCGCCCGCCAGCATCGCCGGTCCGGCAGCGGGTCGCCGTTCCAGCCCAGCCGCGCCGCCCTGGACACCAGCGTCACCGCCGATCCGGCCTCGGCGAGCAGCACCGCGGTCTCCAGCGCGGACTGCCCGCCGCCGACCACGATCACCCGCCGGTCGCGGAAAACACCCAGGTCAGCGTGACTGCCACTGTGCGTGCGGAGTCGGGCCGGCAGGGCCGCAAGCGTTTGCGGCAGGTAGCTGAAGTGCCCGAGACCGGTGGCGACCACCACCTGCCGGGCGAACACCGCCGTGCCGTCGGTCAGGGCGAGCCGATAGCCGCCGTCCGCGCGGCTGAGCCGGCGCACGTGCGCCTCGTGGACCTCCGGCGCACAGGCGCGCTGGAACCAGCGGCCGTAGTCGAGAAACGTGCGCACCGACACCGGCCGCCCGTAGTCGGCGTACTCGTGCCCGCTGGCGGCGCAGAACTCGGCGAGGGTTCGCCGTCCGTCCGGAGTGGACAGATTGGAGGCGAAACCCTGGGATTTCAGGAACATGCCGCGCGGCATGCCGGTTTCCCACAGCGCCATCGGGCGGCCGAACTGGCGAACCAGCACGCCTCGGTCGGCCAGGTGCGCGGCGACCGAGAGGCCGTACGGTCCGGCGCCGATGATGGCGACCTCGGTGCTGTCGACGATCCGCCCGGCTCGCCGGGCGTCGCCGTGCTCAGCGGACCGGAGGTCCCATCTAGCGAGGTCGGTCATACGTTCGCTCCTCGACCGGACTGGTATCGGGGGGTCGGGATGGCCGGCGGCGAGCCGGTTCCGGTGAGCGGCCGGGTTGCCGCCCGCCAGGCCATCCGCAGGCACATCAACCCGAACGGGGCGAGGTCGTCCGGCGCGAACCAGGCGGTCTCGTCGCTGGGCCGCCAATGCCGCAGCGCCGCGACCGGGGCATAGTTCTCCACGAAGAACCCGCGGCCGGGCACCGGATCGCCGAACGGCACCGGCTGTCCGGTCAGGTCCAGGTACGCGGCCCGGGCCACGTCGATGCCGGCGGTGTCCCGGAACAGCCGGAACTGCGCGCCTAGCCGAGGATTGGCGTCCAGCAACAGGAATCGCCGCCGGCGGGCATCCCAGCGGAAGTCCAGGTCGACCACGCCTCGATAGGACAGCCGGGCCAGAAATCCGGTCGCTTCGGCGCGCAGGGCTGGATTGTCGGCCCAGCGGCCGAGGCTGGTCAGCCCCGCGCGCGACGGATAGGAACGCTGCTTGACGCCGGTGAACGCCGGCCGGCACACCGATTCGGCGTCGCAGTAGCCGTGGAAGAACCAGTCGCCATCCGGTCCGGCCGGCACGAACTCCTGAAGCAGCAAGGTGTTCCGCTCGCCGCATGCCCGCCAGGCGCGGTCCAGGCCGGCGCGGTCGGTGACGATCGAGGTGCTGGGCAGTCCGGGCACCCGCCGCCACGGCGTCGCCAGCTTGGCGACCAGCGGGAACCCGACCCGACCGGCGAACCGGGCCGCCTCAGCCGCCGAGGCCGGCGCCGCGCTGTCCGGACACGGCACGTCCAGGTCCCGGCACAGCTGATACAACGTGCTCTTGTCCGCCAGCCGGCGCGGCAGGCCCGGCGGCTGGTCCGGGAACAGGAACCAGCGGCGGAGATCGGCGCCGTGCTCGGCGAGGAAGATCGCGCCGGCGTCGTCGGTCGGGATCAGCACCGCCGGCCGGCCGATCCGCCGACCGATCTCGGCCAGCCCGTCCCGCAGCCGCCCGGTGTTCTCCAACTCAGGCCGCCACAGCCAGCGTCCGCGCAGGTAGCGCGAGTTCGCGGCCGGCGCCCAGGGGCTCTCCTGCACCCCGTACACCGGCACACCGAGCCGGCCGAGGCTGCGGATGATGCCCAGACCACCATGGTGCAGCACGTTCCGGTCCAGCTTCAGCACCAGCGCCGGGGTGTCCGACTGTCTGTCCAGCCGTATGTCCACTGTATCCACTCCTCAGAGGATCTGGCGGTGCGGCGCCTGGTCGAACTGGTAAGTGGCGTCCAGCACCCGCGGGCAGTCGCGCACCCAGGAGTAGTCCGCGCCGGGGTGCACGGTGTGCAGCACCACCAGGTCCCAGTCGGCGGGGTCAGGTGCGGGATCGCTGTCCAGCACCACCCCGCCGCGAGTGGAAAGGCTGCGCACCAACGGATCGTGGTACGCGACCTTCGCGCCGACCTGGTCCAGCCCGTCGATCACCGCGAGCGCGGACGACTCGCGCAGGTCCCGCACGCCCGGCTTGTAGCTGACGCCCACCACCATCACCCGCGCGCCGGGCGCGGCCAGACCGGCCTCGGCCAGCATGTCGACGGCCCGCTCGACGACCCGTCCGGGCCGGTCGGCGATCGCGCGCATGGTCTGCTCGATCAGCGGGGCGCCCTTGCCGATCTGCCGCATCTGCCAGAGCAGATAGTGCGGATCGCAGGGAATACAGTGGCCGCCGACGCCGGGACCGGGGAACGCGCCGAGGAAACCGTACGGCTTGGTGCCGGCGGCGAGCGTCACCTCGATCGGGTCGAGGTCGAGGTAGCCGCAGATGTCCGCGAACTCGTTGGCCAGCGCCAGGGTGACGGCGCGGAACACGTTCTCGTACAGCTTGGTCAGCTCGGCTGCCTCCGGCGAGCTGACCAGGTACACCGTCTCGGTCAGCTCGCCGATCACGCTCGCGGCCCGCTGGGCGCAGCCGGCCGTCGCGCCGCCCACCACCCGCGGCGTGTGTCGCTGCAGGTGGTCGGGGTTGCCGGGGTCGATCCGCTCCGGGCTGAACGCGACGTGGATGTCGGACCCGGCGACCAATCCCCTGCGCCGCAACGGTTCCACCAACATGTCGCGGGTGGTTCCGGCGAAGGTGGTCGAGGTGAGCACGATGGTCTGGCCGGGTCGGGCCCGCTCGACGACGGTCGCGCAGGCCGCGCGCAGCGCGGCGAGGTCGGGGACGTGTTGCTCGTCAACCGGGGTGGGCACGCAGATGATGACCGCGTCGGCCTCGGCGATGGCCGCGCTGTCCGCGGTCAGCTGGAACCGGCCGGTCTCGATCGCGTCCGTGAGGCAGCGCCGGTCGGTGTCGGGCAGGTCGACATCACCGGTGTGGATGGCCCGCAACCGCGCCGGGCTCACGTCGACGCCGATCACCCGGTCGCACCGGGTGTACAGGGCCAGCGCGGTGGGCAGGCCGACGTAGCCCAGGCCGACCACCGCGACCGGGCCGAGGGTGACGGATCTGTCCGCCGCGCTGGCGGTTTCCGATTGGCTGTCTCTGATCTGCTGGGCCGGAATGCCGGCCAGGCCCGGAAACGCGACCAGTCGGTTGTGCAGCAGGCGCTCGCGGCCGTTGATCGCGAGCGCGAGTTCGTGTTCGGCCACCGCATCGCTCCTCGGCTGTCCGTGCGACCACAGTGGACGCACCGGAGAAACGGTGGCATGAGATGCGGTCCGCGGTCCTCAACCATCGGGATGATCGGACCTACGCTTTGCGGGTGAACCCGAACCGGTGACGAATTCGCTTGGCGAAAAGATGCGGTGCGCGATCATGATCACCGATATAGGTGCGCGGCAGGGCACTCGGACCGGTGAACGCCGACCGCCAGATGGCCGCACCGTAGTCGTAGCCGGCGGCCCGCACCGCGTCCACCGCCCGCTGGTCGAGTCGCCCATACGGGTAACAGAACCCGTCGACGGGTTGTCCGCTGATCTCCCGCAGCACCGTGCGGCTGGCGATCACCTCCTCGGCCAGCACGGCGTCCTCGGCGGCGGCCAGGCAGACGTGCCGCAGGCCGTGCGAGCCGATCTCCATGCCGGCATCGGCCACCGCCCGCACCTGGTCGGCGGTGAGCAGCGGCTTGCGCGGGCCGTCGGCGTCCCAGACGTTATGGCCGCCGAGCTGGCCGGCGAGCACGAACACGGTCGCGGTGCAGCCGTGCCGGCGCAGCACCGGCAGCGCGTGGTGGGCGAAGTCCGCGTAGCCGTCGTCAAAGGTCAGGCCGACCAGACCGGCGGCGCGACCGGACCGCCACGCCGCCACCAGCTCGCCCATCGACGTCCCGCGCAGGCCACGCCGCCGCAGCCAGCGAAGCTGCCGGTCGAGCCGGTCCGGCGTGACGGTGATCAGGTAGGGGTCATCGGCGTAGTCGGCGTAGTCGGTGATCGAGTGGTACATCAGCACGAACGGCAGCACGCCGGCGACGGTAGGGCCGGCGGACCCCGGCAGCCAGTCGGCCAGTCTGGCCAGGATTGGCTAGCCGGTCGGGACGACCAGCACGCCGCGCAGCAGGTCGACGAGGCTGTCCGGGGTGACCTTCGGGTCGACCACCCGCCGCACCGCCAGCCCGATCGCCAGATTGACCGCCGCCTCGGCGATCGTGCGGATCGGCAGCGAGCTGGACAGCGATTTCGCGGGCAGCTGCGCGGAAATCGCCGCGGCGAGCCGGTCGACCACGGTGCGCTGCCGGTCCGACTCGGCCGCGATCAGCGACCGGTCGGCCCGCGCCTCCAGGGCGAACTCCAGCTCCAGCCGCGGCCAGCCGGACGCCAGCGCGGCCACGGCCCACTCCCGCACCTCGTCCAGCTTCTGCCCGACCGGCTTCGAGCCGGCCATCACCGTCTCCAGTGTTCCGAGTTGTTCGTGCTGGATCTCCCGCAGCACCAGCAGCGCCAGCTCGGTCTTGCCCTCGAAGTTCGAGTAGACCGCGCCGGTGCTGAACCCGGCCGCGTCGGCGATCTTCGCGATGGACGTCGCCTGGTAGCCGTCGCGCAGGAACAGCGTGCGCGCGGTGCGCAGCAGCAGTTCCCGGTTGCGCGCCTGGCTCTCGGCTCGGGTCGGACGGGGCACCCGGCTATTGTGCCATCGCCGATATCGGGATAATAATGATATCCCGATATTCTGATCACCGGGGAGGGTGGATGGGCAGCCGGCGACGCCATCCCGTGCTCGCCCGGCTGGCTCGGTCCCCGGCGGTGATCTGGCTGGTCAATCCTCATGGCAGCGTCGCCGACTCGGCGTTGCGGGCCGCCGTCGACGGCAAGATCATCTTGGTCACCGGCGCGTCCTACGGTGTCGGCCGGGCCACCGCGATCCGGCTCGGCGGCGCGGGCGCGATCGTGCTGTTGGTGGCGCGCACCGTGGACGCGCTGAACGAGACCGCCGCGCGGATCGCCGAATCCGGCGGCGAGGCGCGTGTCTACCCGACCGACCTCGCCGACCCGGACGCGGTGGACGCGCTGGCCAAGCTGATCCTTACCGAGCACGGCCACGTCGACGTCGTGGTCAGCAACGCCGGCAAGTCGATCCGCCGCGCCATCGCCGACTCCTACGACCGGTTCCACGATTTCGAGCGCACCATCGGCGTCAACTACCTCGGCCCGGTGAAGCTGCTGCTGGCGCTGCTGCCGTCGATCCGGGCGCGCGGGGAAGGACACCTGGTCAACGTGTCCACCATCGGCGTGCAGGTGCCGCCGGGCCCGCGCTGGGCCGCCTATCAGGCGTCGAAGGTCGCGTTCGATGTCTTCTTCCGCAGCACGGCCACCGAGATCGCCGGTGAGGGGATCACCGCCAGCTCGGTCTATCTCGCCCTGGTGCGCACCCGGATGAGCGCGCCGACGCGAACTTTTCGCGGCCTGCCGGGCCTCACCGCCGAACAGGCGGCCGAGCTGGTCTGCCGGGCGATTGTCGAGCGGCCCAGGCGGATCAGTCCATGGTGGGCCGGTGCGATGGAGGCCGGCGCGGTGCTGACCCGCCGACCGTGGGAGGTCATCTCCGGCCGCCTGTACCAACAGTCCACAAAGGAGCAGAGATCATGAGCGGCCCGTTGGCGCACGCCGGCAGGGTGCTGCTGCGCCTGGCCGGGCCGCGCCAACTGCCCGGGATCGTCCGCGCGTTACGACAGACCCGGACCTCGCCGGCCACCGTCATCCGGATCGCCGCGCTCTGTCAGCCGCATTCGCCGGGACTGATCGACGAACGCGGCACGCTGACCTTCGCCGACCTGGACGACGCCGGCGCCCGGCTCGCGGCCGGTCTTGCCGACCGGCACGGCGTCCAGGCCGGCGGAACTGTCGCGATCATGTGCCGCAACCACCGCGGCTTCGTCATCGGCTCGCTGGCCGCCGGCTGGCTGGGCGCCGACCTGGTGTATCTGAACACCGAGTTCTCCGCGCGCCAGATCGCCCAGGCCATCGCGAATCCGCGGCCGGATCTGGTCATCGCGGACGCCGAGTTCCTGCCGAGGTTCGCCGGCACGCCGGTCCCGGTGGTGGTCGGCTGGCCGGAGCCGGACATCCCGGATCATTCCACTGTGGATGATCTGGTGCTGGCGCACGACCGGCTGCCCCCGGTCGGCCGGGTACGCGCGGGAACGATCACCATCCTGTCCTCGGGCACCACCGGCGAGCCCAAGGGCGCACCGCGCAAGCCCAACACCCGGTCGCTGCTCGGCCCACTGGTCACCCTGCTCGGCCGCTGCCGGCTGACGCCCGGCGAGCCGATCCTGATCGCCCCGCCGCTGTTCCACGGGCTGGGCCTGGTGGTCTGGACGCTGGCCGGCATCCTGCGCTCACCGGTGGTGCTGCGCCGAGGGTTCGATCCACTGGCACTGTTGTCCGATGTGGACTGTCATCGGGCAGCGATGGTCGCGGCGGTGCCGGTGATGCTGCAACGGGTGCTCGCGCTGCCCGACGAGGCGCGCGCCCGGCACCGGCACGACAGCCTGCGCACCGTGCTGTCCGGCGGCGCGCCGCTGCGGCCGGAACTGGCGGAACGCCTGCTGGCCGCGTTCGGCGATGTGCTGTTCAACGGCTACGGGTCGACCGAGACCGGCATCGCCGCCGTCGCCACCCCGGCCGACCTGCGCGCCGCGCCCGGCACGGTCGGCCGGCCCACGCTGGGCGTCCCGGTGCGGGTGCTCGACGCCGACCGGCGGCCCGCGCCGATCGGCCAGACCGGCGAGATCTTCGTCGGCGGCCCGCTGGTGTTCAGCGGCTACAGCGGCGGCGGCAGCAAGGAAACCGCGCACGGCCTGATGAACTCGGGCGATCTCGGCCACTTCGACGCGCACGGCCGGCTGTTCGTGGACGGCCGGGCCGACGACATGATCGTCTCCGGCGGCGAGAACGTGTATCCACAGGAGGTCGAGGACATCCTCGCCCGCCATCCGCGGGTCGCCGACGCGGCGGTGATCGGCGTGGACGACACCGAGTTCGGCCAGCGGCTGGTGGCCTACCTGGTGCCGCGCGGACAGCGGCCCGAACCCGCCGAGCTGGCCGCGTATGTCAAGGACAACCTGGCTCGCTACAAGGTTCCGCGGGATTTCGTCTTTCTCGACGCGCTGCCGCGCAACGCGACCGGGAAACTGCTGCGCCGGCAACTGCCGGGTGAGGGAGAGCGACTGTGACCACGGATGGCATGCGGCGGCGCGACTTCGAGGTGATCGTGATCGGCGCCGGGGTGTCCGGCATCGGCGCGGCGATCCGGTTGCGCGAGATCGGGCTGACCGATTTCGCGGTGCTGGAGAAGGCCGACGAGCTCGGCGGAACCTGGCGGGACAACGACTATCCCGGCTGCGCCTGCGATGTGCCCTCGGCGCTCTACTCGTACTCGTTCGCGCCGAATCCGGAGTGGACTCGGGCGTTCGCCACCCAGCCGGAGATCCGGGCGTACGTCCGGCGCACAGCGGAGCGGTTCGGCGTCGCCGAACACATCCGGTTCGGCACCGAGCTGACCCGCGCCACCTGGGACCCGGCGGCGCATCGCTGGCGGCTGGACACCTCGCGCGGCGAGTACACCGCGCGGCTGGTGATCGCCGGCGCCGGCCCATGGCACGAGCCGAAACTGCCCGAACTCCCCGGCCTGGACAGCTTCCCCGGCGCCACGTTCCATTCCGCCCGGTGGAATCACGACGTCGACCTGACCGGCAAGCGGGTCGCCGTGATCGGCAGCGGCGCGTCCGCCGTCCAGTTCGTGCCGGCGATCCAGCGCCGAGTCGGCGAACTGCATCTGTTCCAGCGGACCGCGCAGTGGGTGCTGCCCAAACCGGATCACTATGTCCCGCACCTTGAGCGGTGGATCCTGCGCCGGTTCCCGGCCGCGCTGCGGGCGCTGCGCACGTTCGAGTACGGCGCGCTGGAAGGGCTCGGCGTCGGGTTTCGGCATCCCTGGCTGCTGCGCCAGGTGCAGCGCCTGGGTACGCTGAACCTACGCAGGTCCATTAAGGACATAGAACTGCGGCGCGCACTGACCCCCGACTACACGTTGGGCTGCAAGCGATTGCTGATGTCCAACAGCTACTATCCGACGCTGGCCAAGCCGAACGTGACCGTGCACCCGACCGCGGTGACCGGCGTCGAAGGCGGCCGGGTGCTCGGCGCGGACGGCTCGGCGGCCGAGGTGGACGCGATCATCTTCGGCACCGGCTTCCACATCCTCGACATGCCGCTGGCGGACCGGGTTGTCGCCGGCGACGGGCGGAGCCTGGCCGATGTCTGGCAGGGCAGCCCGAAGGCGTATCTGGGCACCGCGATCAGCGGTTTCCCGAACCTGTTCCTGCTGCTCGGGCCGAACCTGGGCACCGGGCACAGCTCGGCGTTCGCGATCCTGGAGGCGCAGCTGGCGCACGTGATCGGCGCGGTCGGCCGGATGCGCCGCGCCGGCTGGGCGACCCTCGACGTCCGGCCCGAGGCACAGGACGAGTTCAACGCGCGGGTCCAGGCGGCGCTGCCGCGCACCGTCTACAACTCCGGCGGCTGCTCCAGCTACTACCTGGATGTGAACGGACGCAACAGCTTCAGCTGGCCATGGTCGACCGGCCGGCTGCGGGATCAGGTCGGCCGGTTCGACCCGGACGCCTACCTGATCGACGCGCCCAGCCAGGAACCGGCCGCCGCGAGCTGAGCTCAGGCAGTGGCCGCGTACCGCCAGAAGTCCCGCATCCAGGCCGGCGTGACCGGGCTGTCCGCCGCCGTCTGGGCAAGCAGGATGGCGACCGCGCCGGTGGACGGGGTGAGGTGCGCCGATGTTCCGGTGCCGCCGACCCAGCCGTACCGGCCCGGCACGTTCCACGGGTCGGTGGCGGCGATGTCGACCGACGCGCCGAAACCCCAGCCCTGGCCTTCCAGGAACAGTGCGCCGATTTCCCGCTGGGCAGCGGTGGTGTGGTCGGTGGTCATCAGCCGCACCGACTCCGGTGACAGCAGTCGCCGGTCGCCGACGGTTCCCCGCGCCAGCAGCATCCGGCCGAACGCGAGCCAGTCGTCGGCGGTCGAGGCCAGGCCGCCGCTGCCCAGTGGGAGCGCCGGCATCGTGCTCCACTGCCCGTCCGGACCGTCGGCCAACTCGAGGCCACCGGCGGCGCCGGTCCGGTAGTAACTGGTGAACCGGTCGCGCTTGCCGGCCGGGACCTCGAACGCGGTGTCCACCATGCCCAGCGGCGCGAAGATCCGCTCGGCCATGAAGTCGGGCAGCGATTGGCCGCTGACCCGGCTGACCAGGACGCCCTGAATGGTGGAGCAGGTGTCGTACAGCCACGCCTGGCCCGGCTGGTACAGCAGCGGCACCTGGGCGAGCTCGGCGATCCACACGTCCGGCGCGGGGAAGCTCTGTACCTCGCGGCCGTCCTTCTGCACCGAGAAGAGCCGTTGGACGGCCGGCGTGCTGAAGTCGGACGAGAAGCCATAGCCGGCGGTCGAGCTGAGCAGGTCGAAGACGGTGATCGACCGGGCCGCCGGGACCACGTCGTCGATCGGGCCGTCCGGGGTACGGACCACGGTCGGCGCGGCCAACTCCGGCAGCCATGTGCCGATCG
>DASZLR010000203.1:0-11120 GCA_035552275.1 Pseudonocardiaceae bacterium
TTGGAGCCTACGGAACCATGTCCGGATCGTGCACGATCGTCGGTTACCCGGAGCCGGATGAGACGCCGGGCGTCTACCTCGAATACCCCGCCAGCGATGCCTGGGTGGATGATGCAGAGGACGTAAGTCGCTTCACCACCATGTTCGATGACGTGTCGGCGTTGGCCCTGTCACCCGCCGAGACGTCGCAGCTGATCCACCGACGAATGAGAGCACTAACCAAGCAATGACCGGTAGCACTACGCGGTGGCGCACGAGCAGCCACTCGGGCGGCACCCAAAGCAACTGTATTGAGGTGGAGGGAAGCCTTCGCCGGGTGCGCGACAGCAAGAACCGCACCGGACCCGTCCTGCGGGTCGATCTGGCCGCGTTCGTCGCGGCTGCCAAGGATGGCCGGCTCGCCGGCTGAAGAGCAACGACAGTGGGTGCCCGCTCGTCACGGCGAGCGGGCACCCAGTTGTCAGGACACGGCCTCCGATGATGCCGGTTCGTCGGCGGCTGGTGGGGCGAAGGTGGCCAGGTAGGCGTCCGCTTTGTCCGGGGACATGAACCAGTTCTGGAAGTCGGTCGGGTCGTCGAAGCCGTTGACGAACCGCCGGGCGACTGCCGGGATCTGGGACGCCGCGCCGAGGACGTTCATCACGTGCGGGGGCGGCGGCTGGAGCATCGCGTTGGTCCACTGCGTGACGTGCTGGGCGTAGTCCCAGTAGCCGTCGAACGCGCTCCGCATCCACTGTCGGTCGAACGGCTGGTCGCCGCGCGCCAGGATGCTGTCCAAATAGGATTGCGCACATTTGCAGGCGTTGTTGGAGCCCTGGCCGGTAATCGGGTCGTTGGCGACCACGACGTCAGCCATGCCCAGCACCGCCGCACCGGAGGGCAACTCGCCGATCGGGTGCCGCACGGTCGGCGTGTAGCCGCCGATCAGGCTGGCCTTGGCGTCGGTCAGCTCGACGTTCGCGCACCGCTCGTACTCCCACGGCAGGAACTGGCGCATCAGGTCGAGCGTGCGGCTCAGGTGCTCGGCCGGCCCCGGATGATCGTCCCAGCAGTCCAGTGGCCCGCCTGGAACCCCTTCCCAGAAAAGGATGTCGCAGTTGCCGGACACGGTGTACGCCGGAATCATGAACAGCTCGCCCGCGCCGGGCACGATGTTGAACCGGACGGCCGAGTAGTCCGGATGCTCCGGACGCGGCGCCAGCCCGTGCACGTAAACGACCGACAGCGCGCGCTGCGGGCTGGTGAACGGCGAGCGTTCCGGGTCGCGGTCGAACAGGCCGACCAACTCGCCCTTACCAGCCGACACAATGGTGAGGTCGTAGCGCGGGGCCAGCGAGTTCAAGTCCGCCGTGGTGACGCCGGAGATGATGAGCTTGCCGCCGCGTTCCTCGAACAGTTCCAGCCAGCCCGCCATTTTCACCCGCTGGTCCACCGACTGGGCGTACCCGTCGAGCTTCCCGACCCAGTCCATCACCCGGCTGGAGTCCGGCCCGGCGATCGACACGCCGATGCCCTCGACCCGGACGGTCTCGTCCTCCCACTGGTTCAGCCCATGGTCGCGCTCGATCCGCAGATTGGCGTCGAACATGCACTGGGTCGACATGATTCGCCCGGACCTGATCTCCTCGGCCGTGCGGGCCGACATCAGCGTCACGTCGTAGTCGTTGGCCAGCAGGGTCAACGCGAGCTGTAGACCCGACTGACCGGCGCCGACGATGAGGATCTTCCGCATGCTGCGCTACCTCCACCAGTTGTGCGGGGACCGGTTGTCAGGACCGGGCCTGGACCAGACGTTCCGCGTCCGACACGGGATCCCCGGTCAGCGCGAGGGTAAAAGTGACCAGCTCTCGCAGGGCATTGACCGCGGACGCGCGATCCCGCGCGTCGCAGGTGATCAGCGGCACCGCGGCGGACAGCGCCAGGGCGTCGCGGATCTCGTCCAGTGGGTACGGCAACTCGCCGTGGAACCGGTTGACGACCACGATGAACGGGACAGTGGAATCGTTCTCGAAATAGTTGATCGCCGCGAACGACTGGTCGATCCGGCGCGGGTCGACCAGCACGATCGCGCCCAGCGCGCCACGGGACAGGTCGTCCCACATGAACCAGAATCGCGGCTGGCCCGGTGTGCCGAACAGATACAGCATCAGGTTGGAACCCAGCGCCAGCTTGCCGAAATCCATCGCCACCGTGGTGGTCGTCTTGGCGCCGAGCTGACCGAGATCGTCCACGTTCTGACTCGCCTCGGTCATCCACGCCTCGGTGTTCAGCGGCGGGACCTGGGACACCGAACCGACGAACGTCGTCTTGCCGACGCCGAACCCACCGGCGACCACGATCTTCGCCGAGACGAGATCGATCACGTCGGCGTCCGGTTCGGTGCCGGATTCGGCGTCAGATGGAGAGTTGGTTGAGTCCATCGAGAATCCGCTCCAGCGTGTCCTTGTCGTGCCGGTAGGTGTGTCCCGTCGGGTGGATCATGATCGCGCCGTAATCGGCGAGATCACTGACCAGGACCCGTACCACCGCGAGCGGGATCGTGAGCAGCGCGGACAACTCGGCGATCGACACCTTGGTGCGGGCCAGTTCGTACAGCTCCCGCGATTCGGGCATCAGTCCGTCGCGCAACGACGGGTCGTAATGCGGCACCGAAATGATGGTCTCCACCAACAGTTCGTGCCGCGTACGGGTCCGCCCGCCGGTGAGGGTGTACGGCCGGATCCGGGCCGCCACCCACTTGTTCACCGGACCGGCCGTGTTCATGTTTCTGGACACCTCGTTCACATTCCTCGTCCCCGCCCAGGTCAACTCTGCGGCGCGCGAGCGGTGACCACGGGCCGCAGCCCGGCCCGCACCTCGGGGGTGAGCCGGTCGCCGACATTGGTCACGAACTGCGCCATCTCGTAGCCGACCACCTGCATGTCGCACTTCGGCGCGGTGAGCACGACCAGCCCGCCGCCGGCGCCGAGGTGCATGAACAGGAAGTACCCGCCGCGATGCCGATGGATGATCTGCTCGCAGCTCCCCATCCCGAACAGCCCTCCGCCGCTGCGGGCCAGACCCAGCACGCCACTGGCGATAGCGGCCAGCTGATCCGACTCATCGACGGTCATCGTGTCCGAGGCAGTCAGCCGCAAGCCGTCCGACGACAGGATCAGCGCATGGTCGACGCCGTGGACGCGGCGCACGAAATCGTTGACGAGCCAGGTGAAATCGCCCCTCGTGCCCCCGCCCGGATCGGACGTCACTGCTTGATTCCTCCGTCAGTTCTACTGTTGCGGGCCGGGGTTGAGGTCGCCGGACTGTTGGTCCGGGGCCTCGGCGGCGTGCTGACCGCGTTCGAACGCGCCGAAGTCGGCGATCAACTGCTCGTTGCCGGCCCGCGCCTCGACCGGCGTCGCCGGGGTCACCGGCTCTGGATCGGGAACCGAAGCCTCCGAACGGAGACTGGCCGGCACCCGGCGGGGCAGCCCGCTGTCGGTGGTCGAGCTGACTGTCGGTTCCCTCGGCGGGGCCGGGTTCTCCACCTTCGGCCGCGCGAGCGGACGCGGCTGTGTTGTCTGGGAAGCCGGGGCGGACGGCGGCCGCTGGCGCGGCGACGGGTCCGTGAAGGGCCGATTCGCCGGAATGGTTCGTCCGGAGCGCGGTCCGGTGACGGTGTTCCCGCCGGACCACAGCGCCGTCGGCAGGTCGCACACCAGCGAAGCCGGAATGGTCACCAACGCCGTGGTGCCCTGCGGCACCCGCCGCTGCAACCGGACCCGCAGCCGGTGCCGGTGCGCCAGCGACGACACCACCGCCAAACCCATGTGCCGCACGGCATCCCGGTCCAGCGCGGCCGGGCTGGTCAGCCGCCGGTTGAGCACGGCCAACCGCTCCTCGGACAGCCCGATGCCGTCATCTTCGACGCGCACCAGCACGCTGCCCGTTTCGGTGAGATGCGCGCTGGCCCGAACCTGGGAGGTGGGCGGCGAGTTGTCGGCTCCGTTGTCCAGCAGTTCGGTCAGCACCCGGCCGACGTCGGCGGCCGCCGGGCCGACGACGCCGATCGAGACGATCTGGCCCAGCGCGATCCGGTCGTGCTGCCGGATCGAGGACAGCGCGGCGCGCAGCAGGTCGACCAGCGACGCGCTGTCCGCCGAGGCGTCGTCGTTGTCCCGGCCGGCCAGCACCCGCAGGTTCTCCGCGTTGCGGCGCAACCGAATCGCGAGATTGTCGATGTGGTACAGATTGGCGAGCTTGTCCGGATCGCCCTCGTTCTGGTAGATCGTTTCCAGACGCTCGATGGCCAGATCGACCAGATTCAGGTTGCGTAGCGCGAGACTCGAACAGACGCTGGCCAACCGTTCCTGCGACAGTGCCGAGGACTGCTGCCGTGCCCGGTCAACGCTGGTCGGATCGATCGCCTGGGCGGCGCGGTAGCGGCTGACGGCATCGGTGACGACGGCCCGGCCGCGATCCCAAAGACCCCGCAGATCCCGCGTTGTGTTCACCGTTGTCGGCATCCCATCTGTGGTCGTCAGATTGTGTGCTCGTCAGACTTGATCGACATCGATTTGGACACGGCGGCCATGCAATCAGACTCGACGCTGGAAGTCCACTGTCAGTGGGTGTTGGCCGACGACCGGTGGTGAGGTGCGGCGATCCGGCGGCACCACGGCCGTGGTGCCGCGGTGGTGCGCGACGGTGCTGCCGTATCGAAGCCGTAGCGATCCGGCGCGGGAGCCGATGGACCCTCGCGCGGTGTCGGTCCGAGTGGCTATGTTCAAGGTTCGGCGAAACCCAAGGTCACTCGGCAGGCGACGGGCGGCTCAACGTCGATATGATCTCGCGAGGGTGCTGTAGTCGGTGATGAGGTGACTGTGTCGGGCGTGGCGATGCGTGGTGCTCCGCGGGAGTCCCTTCCCGTGGAGGTCACTACCTATGTCGGCCGGCAGAGCGAAATCCTTGAGGCCAAGCGGCTGTTGGGCACATCGTCGCTGGTCACCCTGATCGGCCCCGGCGGCGTCGGCAAGACGAGGCTCGCGTTGCGGGTCGCCGCTGCCGCCCGTGCTTCGTTTGGCGACGACGTCGTTTTCGTGAGTCTGGCCGAGTTGCGCGAGCCGGAGTTGTTGGTGAACACCGTCGCCGACCGGCTCGGCCTCGGCGACCGCTCGGCCCGGCGGCGGATCGACCTGCTGGTGGACCAGTTGCACGATCGCCGGCTGCTGTTGGTGCTGGACAACTGCGAGCATCTGGTCGAAGCCTGCGCATGGTTCGTGGACACCCTGTTGTCCTCCTGCCCGGATCTGGTGGTGCTGACGACCAGTCGGCAGTCGCTGGGCGTGGAGGGCGAGCGGGTGCTGCCGGTGCCGCCGCTGACCGTTCCCGAACCCGGCCAGTCGCCGGCGGAACTGGGCCAGTACGACGCGGTGCGGATGTTCATCGACCGGGCGGCCGCGGTGGTGCCCTCGTTCACGCTCACCGACGACAACGTCGAGGACGTGATCAGGCTGTGCCGGGCGCTGGACGGCCTGCCGCTGGCCATCGAGCTGGCGGCGGTTCGGTTGCGCTCGCTGTCGGTGCGCCAACTCGCCGACCGGTTGAACAAGCGGTTCACCCTGCTCGTCGGCGGCCGGCGGCGCGGCCCCAGCCACCACCTCACTTTCCAGGCGCTGATCGACTGGAGCCACGAGCTGTGCACCCCGACCGAGCGGTTGCTGTGGGCGCGCGTCGCGGTGTTCTCCGGCAGCTTCGATCTGGACGCCGCCGAGCAGGTCTGCTCCGGCGACGGGCTGGACCGCCCGATGGTGCTGGACGTGATCGATGGCCTGATCGACAAGTCGATCCTGCTCCGCGAGGAGGATCACGGCGTCGCGCGGTACCGGATGCTGGAAACCATGCGCCAGTACGGCGAGGACAAGTTGCGCGAGGCCGGTGACTGGGCGCGGATGCGGCGCCGGCACCGCGACTGGTGCGTGGACCTGAGCACCCGGTTCGCGGTCGAATGGTTGGGGCCGAACCAGCTCGCGTGGATCAACCGGGTCACGTTGGAGCACGCCAACTTCCGCGCCGCGATGGAGTTCTGCACCACCGATGGCGCCGAGGCGGTCATCGGTCTGCGGATGGCCAACAATATCAAGGAGTTCTGGATCCAGGGCGGGGTGGCGACCGAGGGGCGGATCTGGTTGACCCGGCTGCTGGACGTGGCGCCGGTGGACGCGCCGGACCGGGCCGCCGCGTTGTGTATGTACGCGTTCCTCGCCTTGCTCCAGGGCGAGATGCCCGCCTATGAGAGCTCACTCGCGCAGGCGGCGGTGGCCGCCGAGGTGGCTGTCGACGACCACGCCCGCGCCTTCGTGGATCACGTCCGCGCCTATGCCGCGCTGATGGGGGACCGGGGCGTGGAGGCGGCTGGGCTCTTCGACGCGGCGGCGGCGGCGTTCCGGACACAGGGCGATCAGGCCGGCGAGCTCTGGTCGACCTTCAACTACGGCCTCGCCGTCGCGCTATCCGGCGACCTCGACCGCGCCCGCGAGGTGCTCCGGGACTGCATCGAGAAGTACACCGCTCAGGGCGAGGTGTTCTGGCGGTCCTGGGCGCTGTGGTCGCGCGCCGCCGCCGAGTACCTGTACGGGGACATCGACACGGCGAGCGAGGCGGTGCTGGAAGTGCTGCGGCTGCAGCAGAGCGTCGGCGACCGCACGGTCATCGCGTTCGCGCTCACCGTCGCGGCCGGCTGTGCCACGCACACCGGGCAGCCGCACCGCGCGGCCCGGCTGCTGGGCGCGTCGAACAGCGCGTGGAAGTCGATCGGCTCGGAGCCGATGAGCTATGTGGCGTTCGTGGAGCCGTTCAAGCGGGACATCGAGTTGGTCACCGGTGAGATCGGGGTCGAGGCGGCGGGCAAGGAGTTCATCGTCGGCGCGGGCCTGTCCACCGACGACGCCCTCGCGTATGCCCTGGGTGAGGACACGGTCGCGGAGCCGGGCGAGGTCGCGGCGGCCGAGTCCAGTCCGCTGACCCGGCGCGAATCGGAGATCGCCGAGCTCGTCGCGCAGGGTATGACGAACCGGGAGATCGCCGACCGGCTGGTCATCGCCCGCCGGACCGCGGAAACCCACGTCGACCACATCATGACCAAGCTGGGATTCACCAGCCGATCACAGATCGCCGCCTGGTACGTGGAGTCCCGCCGGGCCTGACCTCCGGCTGCGGGCGCGGCTTTGTCATCGCTGTGAGCATTTTGCGCCGTCACACGTAGTCAGAAGATACGTATCCGGACTACGTAGTCCTCACGATGAGTGGCGTGCACCACGCCGGGCAGGGTGTGGCTATTGCCAATGGCGGCCGCCCGGGCCGCCCCTGTCCGCTCCGCGGAGGCACCCCATGACGGTCACCGACCACCGCAGCACCGCGTTGATCACCCGACCCTCGGTCGTTCGGGCCCCCGGTGTGCGCGCCACCAACCCGCGCTGGCTGGTGGAGGACTTCCGCCCACGCGCCGCCGTGATGGCCCAGGCGATCCTGCACGAAGTCCGGCAGTCCGCCGTGGAGTACGCGGAGATGTTCACCGGCCCGTTCGGCGAGCTGATCACCGCCGCCATCCGCGAGTCGGTCCGGTACGCCTTGGACAAGGTGAGCGGGCGGCCCACCACCAAGGACCGGTACGCCGCCGTGTTCGGGCAGCTCGGTGAGCTGGAGTTCGCCGAGGGCCACGACCTGAACGTGTTGCAGACCACGTACCGCATCGCCGGCCGGGTGGCCTGGCGGCATGTCGCCGAGTTCGGCCAGGAGCGCGGCGTGCCGGCGGACGTCATGTGCGACTGCGCCCAGGCGATCTTCCTGTTCGTGGAGGAGATCTCCGCGCTGTCCATCGACGGTCACGGGTCGGCCGCGTCCCAGGAGTCCGGCACGATGGCCCGCCGCCGCCGGCACCTCCTGGAACAGATCCTCGCCGACCCGCCGGTGTCGCCGCGCGAACTGGCCAATCTGGCCGACGCAGCCCGGTGGCAGCTGCCGAAGCGGATCGTCCTGATCGCCATCGAGCCCGGTGACCAGCAACTGGACCCGGCGATCATGTCGCTGGACGGTGCGGTGCTGGTCGATCTGGACAGCGACCGCCCGTGTGTGCTCACCGCCGAACCGGACGAGACCCTGGCCGCGCTGGAGCCGCTGTTGGACGGCCGCCGGGTGGCGGTGGGGCCGGAGGTGCGGCTGTCCGACGCGGCGATGTCGCTGCGTCGGGCGCGGCAGACGATGGCCCTGTTGCAGCGGGAAGTGCTGCCCGATGCCCCGGTGACGCGGTGGAACGAGCACCTGCTGACGTTGCGGCTGCTGTCCGAGCGGTCGCTGCTGTCGGCGTTGGCCAGCCGCAGCCTGGAGCCGTTCGAGACACTCGGCGCGAAGCCGAGGGCCCGACTGGCCGAGACCCTGCTGGCGTGGCTGTCGTCCCGTAACGGCGCGCCGGAGCTGGCGCTGAAACTCGGCGTGCACCCGCAGACCGTCCGGTACCGCATGCGGCAGTTGGAGCAGTTGTTCGGCGATCGGCTCAGTGACCCGGACGAGCGGCTGAACCTGCAGATCGCGCTGCGCGCCGAACAGCTCGCGCACGCCAGCTCCGGCCCCCGTCTTCCGCACTGAGTTGGTGGGCTGGGTCGGGCGCGATCGACCGCCCGATCCAGCCCGGACGCCGCCCGGCGATGAGGTGGCGAGTCAGTGCTTGAATCAGTCGGTGATGGCTGAGTCGAATCGCGAGCCGAGCCGAGAGACCATTCGCACCGAGACCGAGGCCGGCGTGCGGTCGATCATCCTGTGCCGCCCGGCCGAGTACAACACGATCACCATCGCGCTGCGCGACGAACTGGCCGCCGCCATCGACGCGGCCGACGCCGATCCGGATGTGCGGGTGATCCTGCTGCGCGCCGACGGTCCCGCGTTCTGCGCCGGATACGGCCTGGACTGGTCGACCCGGTTGCAGGCCGCCGAGGGTTCGGCGGACCAGGTCTGGGACTCGGTGACCGACCTCCGCGAGATGTCGACGTTCGTGGACACCTACCTGAAGCTCTGGTACGCCTCGAAACCGACGATCTCCGCCGTGCAGGGCTGGTGCGTGGCCGGCGGCACCGACCTGGTGCTGTGCTCGGACATCATCATCGCCGGCGAGACGGCCACCTTCGGCTACCCACCGTCCCGAGTCTGGGGAACGCCGACAACCGCGATGTGGGTGTACCGGCTCGGTTTCGAGAAGGCCAAGCGATACCTGCTGACCGGCGACGAGATCCGCGCGCCGGAGGCCGCCCGGATCGGCCTGGTCCTGGAATGCGTGCCCGATGACGAGTTGCTGGCGCACGCGACCGCGCTCGCCCGGCGGATGGCGCTGGTGCCGCTGAACCAGTTGCGGATGCTCAAGCTGCTGTGCAACCAGACCGCGGAGAACATGGGCATGTCCTCGGCCCGGACGTTGGGGGCCCTGTTCGACGGCATCGCCCGGCACACCCAGGAAGGCCGCGACTTCGTCGCCCGGTCCGGCGAGATCGGCATCCGCGAGGCGGTGCGCGAGCGCGACGACCCGTTCGGCGACTACGGCTCCCGGCCGCGATGAACACGGTGCGGGTCCGCCGCCCGATCGGCCGCTGACCTGGCCGAGGTGCGCGGTGTCCGATCGGTGGCGAACAATGCGGACAAGGCGTTGTTCGCGAGGTGGAGGAACCGCGGTGAGTCTCAAGATCGGATACAAGGCGTCGGCCGAGCAGTTCGGGCCGCGTGAGCTGGTGGATTTCGCGGTCCGGGCCGAGGAGGTCGGCCTGGACAGCGTGGTGGTGTCCGACCATTTCCTGCCCTGGCGCGACGAGGGCGGGCACGCTCCGTCCGCGTTGGCCTGGCTGGCGGCGGTGGGCGAGCGGACCAACCGGGTGCAGGTCGGCACCAGCGTGCTCACCCCGACGTTCCGCTACAACCCGGCGGTCATCGCGCAGCTGTTCGCCACCCTGTCGCTGCTCACCGATGGTCGGGTGATGTTGGGCGTGGGCACCGGTGAGGCGCTGAACGAGATCGCGGTGTCCGGTCGGGAGTGGCCGGAGTTCAAGGAGCGGTTCGCCCGGCTGCGCGAGGCGATCACCCTGATGCGGCAGCTGTGGACCGAGCCGAGCGTGTCCTTCGACGGCCAGTACTACACGACGGTGAACGCGAAGATCTACGACCGGCCGGAGCGGCCGGTGCCGGTGTACGTCGCGGCCGGCGGGCCGCTGGTGGCCAAGTACGCCGGGCGGGTCGGCGACGGCTTCATCTGCACCTCGGGCAAGGGCATGGATCTCTACACCGAGAAGCTGATGCCGGCGGTCGCCGAGGGCGCGGCGGCGGCCGGGCGGGACGCCGCCGAGGTCGACAGGATGATCGAGATCAAGCTGTCCTACGACCGGGATGCCGCGCTGGCACTGGAGAACACCCGGTTCTGGGCGCCGCTGTCGCTGACCCCGGAGCAGAAGAGCGGGGTGGACTCGGCCGAGGAGATGGAGCGGCTGGCCGACGAGCTGCCGATCGAGCAGGTGGCCCGGCGGTGGATCGTGGCCGCCGACCCGAAGGAGGCGGTCGCGCAGATCAAGCCGTATGTCGACGCCGGGCTCAACCACCTGGTGTTCCACGGTCCCGGCCAGGACCAGGAGCGGTTTCTGGCGCAGTTCGCCGAAGACGTGTTGCCGTTGCTGCGCGAACTGGGCTGATCGTAAATTCCCGAAGCCAACTGAAATGACACCGGCGACCCGCGTGGCGGCGGTTCGCCGGTGTCATTTCAGTTGGCGCGGAATGTTTCATTTCGCGCCGGGTGGGGTCAGTGGTAGCTGCCAAACCGAATATGAACTCGGTCACGGTGAGTCACCGATTCTTTCTCGCCGGTATAGTGATCGGTTGTGCGCACACCGAGCCAGGACATGACCACGACGGGACATCCGGGCGGCCACACCAGCCCGGCCGAGGCTCGGCTTCGGGAACTGCTGGACCGGCGGGTGGCCGTGCTGGACGGCGCCTGGGGGACTTTGCTGCAACAGTCCGGGTTGTCGCCGGAGGACTATCGGGGCGCCCGGTTCGCCGATCACCCGCGCGATGTCACCGGCGATCCGGACCTGCTGAGCCTGACCCGGCCG
>DASZLR010000204.1:0-6083 GCA_035552275.1 Pseudonocardiaceae bacterium
GTGGTTCATCGATGTCCTTCATGGGGCGTCTGCTGTCGGGTAGCGCCCCGTTGCGTGGCCGGGCCGGGCTGGAGCTGATCGTGTCGCCGCTGGACTACCGGATGGCGGCCCGGTTCTGGGAGATCACTGATCCCCGATTGGCGGTGCGGGTCCATTCCATCGTCGGTGGCACGCCCGCCTATCGGCGTGAGTTCGTCCGATCGGACGCACCGCGCGACCTCAAGGACTTTGACGACTGGGTGTGCCGAACCGTGCTGGCGCCAGCGATGCCGCTCTTCCGCGAGGCCAGGTATCTGCTCGCCGAGGAGCCGGGCATTCGCGACACTGCCCTGTACTCGTCGGTTCTGGCCGCTGTCGCCGAAGGAAACCACACCCGTGGCGGGATCGCCGGCTACGTCGGTCGCAACTCGGCCGACCTCGGCCATCCGCTTGACGTGCTCGAGGACGCCGGCCTGCTCGCCCGCGACCGTGATCTGCTCCGCAAGGGCCGGTCGACCTATCGGGTGGCCGAGCCGCTTATCACCTTCTATCACGCGGTCATGCGTCCGGACTGGGCGACGCTGGAAGGCGCCATGATGGCTCCCGAACGGACCAGTGCGGTCTGGCGCGCGGCCCAAGGACGTTTCGTCAGTAACGTGCTGGGGCCGCACTTCGAGCAGATGTGCCGGACATGGGCAGCGCGGTTCGCCCCGCCGGCGACATTCATCGCTGATCCTTCGATCGCGGCGGTCGATGTCGGCGCGGCAACGGTGAGCGATGCGGCTGCCCGCACGTCGCACGAGGTCGATGTCCTGGTGACCGCGACGCGACACGGCCGGCGACGGAAAGTGCTGTCGATCGGCGAAGCCAAATGGGGCGCGCGGATGGGCTTGGCGCACTACGAACGCCTGCTGCGGATCCGAGCACTGCTCGCCGGACATCCCGACCTTGACCTCACCGATGCGAACCCGGCCTGCTACAGCGCGGTCGGCTTCACCGACGACCTTCGCCGGCTGGCTGATCAGGGGCAGGTGCTGTTGGTCGATCTGCACCGGATGTACGGCTGACCGCGGCCAGGTGTCTTCCGGCGGGCAGCGGGTAACCCCAGGTGGAATGCCCACCCAGCTGAGGAGGAGACATGGCCGAGACCGTCGGCGACTATCTGCTGCGGCGACTGCGGGAATGGGGCGTCGAGCAGGTGTTCGGCTATCCCGGCGACGGCATCAACGGCATCGTCGCGTCCTTCGGGAAAGCCGGCAACCGGCCCAGGTTCGTCCAGGCCCGGCATGAGGAGATGGCCGCGTTCGAGGCCGTCGGCTACGCCAAGTTCGCCGGCAAGGTCGGCGTCTGCGCGGCCACCTCCGGCCCCGGCGCGATTCACCTGCTCAACGGCCTCTACGACGCGAAACTCGATCACGTGCCGGTGGTGGCGATCGTCGGCCAGACCGCGCGCAGCGCGATGGGCGGCCACTACCAGCAGGAAGTCGACCTGCAGTCGCTGTACAAGGACGTGGCCAGCGAATACCTGGTGGAAGTCAACGTGCCCGAGCAACTGCCCAACGCACTGGACCGGGCGATCCGGGTGGCGCTGGCCGAGCGGGCGCCGACCGCGCTGATCATCCCGGCCGACGTCCAGGAGCTGACCTACGAGCCGCCGGGGCACGAGTTCAAGCACGTGCCGTCGAGTCCGCCCGGTCTGGCGGACACGGTGACCGTGGCCCCCGAGGACCAGATCGCCCGTGCCGCCGAGGTGATCAACGCCGGCGAGCGGGTCGCCATCCAGGTCGGCCAGGGCGCGCGGGGCGCGGCGGCCGAGGTGCGTGAGCTGGCCGAGATCACCGGCGGCGGTGTGGCGAAAGCGTTGCTGGGCAAGGACGTGCTCTCCGACGACCTGCCGTACGTGACCGGCTCGAACGGCCTGCTGGGCACCCGGCCGAGCTACGAGCTGATGACCGACTGCGACACCCTGGTGATCATCGGCTCCAGCTTCCCGTACTCGCAGTTCCTGCCGGCGTTCGGCCAGGCCCGCGCGGTGCAGATCGACATCGATGCGCGGCTGATCGGGATGCGCTATCCGACCGAGGCCAACCTGGTCGGCGACGCGGCCACCACGCTGCGCGCGCTGAACGCGAAGCTGGACCGCAAGACGGACCGCTCGTGGCGGGAGAAGATCGAGCGGAACGTGGCGAGTTGGTGGGACCTGATGGAGAAGCAGGCGATGGTGCCGGCCGATCCGATCAACCCGATGCGCATCGTGTGGGAGCTGTCGAAGCGGCTGCCGGACGACGCGATCGTCTGCGCCGACTCCGGTTCGGCGGCCAACTGGTACGCCCGGGACCTGCGGATGCGCGGCCGGATGCGCGGATCGCTGTCCGGCACGCTGGCGACGATGGGCTCCGGCGTGCCGTACGCGATCGGCGCGAAGTTCGCGCATCCGGAACGGCCGGTGGTCGCGCTGGTCGGCGACGGCGCGATGCAGATGAACGGACTGGCCGAGCTGCTCACCCTGGGCCGCTACTATCCGGAGTGGACGGATTGCCGGTGCGTCATCTGTGTGCTGCACAACAACGATCTCAACCAGGTCACCTGGGAGCTGCGGGCGATGGGCGGCGCGCCGAAGTTCGAGGAGTCGCAGATGCTGCCGGACATCTCGTACGCCGGCTTCGCGCATTCCGTCGGCCTGGCCGGCATCTCGGTGACCGATCCGGATCTGCTCGGCGAAGCGTGGGACGCGGCGTTCACCGCCGACCGCCCGGTGGTGATGGACGTCCGGTGCGATCCGAACATCCCGCCGATCCCGCCACACGCCACCCTGGAGCAGGTGAAGTCGACCACCGAGGCGATTCTGCGCGGCGATCCGGACGCCTGGGACATGATCACCAAGGGTGTTCGGACCAAGGCGCAGGAGTTCCTGCCCAGCGGCGGACGGTGACGACAGGGGTGACGACAGGGTTGGTGGCCCGGGAGGATTCTCCCGGGCCACCACCATGCCTGCCGATCATTCGTCGTTTGCCGTGTTGTTGATGTCGCTTTGCGCGCCGGCCGTGCTGTACGGCTGCTCGGACCCGCCGCTGGGTGTCCACACCGGACGGTCGTGCGCCCGTTCCACGGCTGTGCCGTGGTGCGCCCGTTCCTCGTACTGCTCGGTGAGATCCGTCGCCAACCGGCGGTCCTGCTGACGGTTGCGGATGCCGGCCAGGGTCCAGATGGTCAGGCCGTGCCCGGCGCCGAGAATCAGCAGCAGAATGCCGATCCGGGTCACCACCGCCGGCAGCGACCCGTTCACCGGAACGTCCACAGTGGATAGCACGCCCAGCACCCCGAGCATCACCAGATGGAAGAGCACGCTGATCAGCCGCCCGATCGGCGCCGCGTCCCGCCCGTTGCCGTACGCGGCGGACAGATACTCCCGCCCGCTGTGGTACAGCAGCTGACCATCGGCGACGATCAGGATCACGCCCAGCAGCAGGAAAGCCACATAACTTCCGGTGTTCATCGCAGGAGTCCTCCTCCGTCGCTGGCTATCCGCTGGCTATCCGCTGGCTATCCATCGTGGTTTCCCGATCGGGCAGGTCGGGAAACCCGGACATGGAGGTGAGAAACGGATGACAGACACTCGAATGGCCGCACAGAACGCACCGGCGACCAGTGGCGCCCAGGCCAGTCCGACCCGGCCGTCCGGCGACCAGCGGACCGATCGGGCCGGGCCCGTGGGCCTGTTCGACGGTCTGGTGCTGCTCGCCGGCCTGTACCTGGTGATCTCGCCGTTCGTGGTCGGCTTCGGCATGCTGACCGACGTCGCCGCGAACGACGTCATCACCGGCGTTGTGCTGGCGTTGCTCGCGGTCGGCTGCGCGCGGGGTTTCGACCGGATGCGCTCGATCGCCTGGGTGATTCCGGTGATCGGGGCGTGGATCGTGGTCGCGCCGTGGGTGATCTACCACCCGCCGGCCAACGAGCCGCTGAACGTGGTGGCCAGCCCGCCGGTGACCACGCCGGTATGGCTGTCCAACGTGGTGGCCGGGGCGGTCGTGGTGCTGGCCGGTGTGGGCCTGGCAGCGCTGCGGGCCGACCGGGGCGCCCGTTGACCGGGCGGATCTCATGACCAGGTAAGGAGCAGGACAGCCGCGGGCGGGCTCGCTGTCGAGCCCGCCCGTTCATGCCCAGGAAGCCAAGCTGCCAGGCTCAGGTGACCGGAGTGGGATCGCTGAGGACCTCCCGGAGCTTGGTCAGGCTGCGGGCCAGCAGCCGGGACACGTGCATCTGCGAGATGCCGATCCGTTGCGCGATCTGGGTCTGGGTCATGTTGCCGAAGAACCGCATGATGACGATCCGGCGCTCCCGGTCCGGCAGCTTCGCCAGCGCCGGGTAGAGCGTCACCCGGTTCTCGGTGTCGGCCAGCCCGTGCTCCTCCACGCCGAGCCGGTCGCCGAGTGCCATCGCCGCGTTGTCGTCGTCGCTGTCACCGCCGACCTGAAGTGATTCGGCGTTGTAGGCGTGCGCGACCTCCATGCCCTCGTAGACCTGCTCCACCGGCACGTCCAGCCGGCGAGCGATCTCCCGAGGTCGGGGCGCCCGGCCAAGCTCGTTGCCGAGGTCGCCGACGGCCTGGCTGATGGCGTGATGCAACTCCTGCAACCGGCGCGGCACCCGAACCGACCAGCCGGTGTCGCGGAAGTGCCGGCGCACTTCGCCGGTGATCGTCGGCACGGCGAAGGACAGGAAGTCGGTGCCGCGACCGGGATCGAACCGGTCGACCGCGTTGATCAACCCGACGGTGGCGACCTGTGTCAGGTCTTCTTCGGGCTGGCCGCGCCCGCAGAAACGGTGCGCGATGTGCTCAGCGACCGGCAGGTGCCCGACCACGAGCGTGGCCCGAACCTCACGCCGGCGCGGACTGGGGATGTTGTGGTCTGCCAGCGTGGTGAACAACGGTGCAAGATCATCATATTGGTTACGTTTCGTGCGCTCAGTAGTAGTCATGAGCGTCCTCCCGAGACATCGCTGCTCGCAAGTTCAGCCGTCACAGGGGAGATTCCCCAACGCCATGCGCCTCCCTGGATTACGTGCGTTGTGCTCGGAGGCGGAACGGCGAGTGGAGGAGAGAGCAGCAGCAGCCTCCCGGCGGGCCGACTTCGGCCGGCTCGCACTCGCCTGCCCGGTTGCGGACTGTCCCGCCCCGGTGCGGCTGTGGTCTCAACCGCTGCCCCTTCGACCATAGCCACCTCCGTCGCCGCTGACAAGCCGGGGGCCACCGGTTTGTCGAATAAGCCTTGCGGGTAAGGGGTTGCCATGTGGAGTGTCGGTCACTCCCGGTCCGGTGCGGAGTCCGGTCCGCGCGAATTGCTTCGCCAGAGCAGGTTCGCGGTGCTGGCTCGACAGTCCTGTGTGGACTGATTGGCCGTCCACGACGGAAGTGGGTTCGGCGGGCCGGCCCGGCGCGGGAGGGCTTCGTCCGGTTCTGGACCGAGGAAGTTACCGGCTTCGCTGGCGTTGGCGTCCACTTTTGTTTGGGCGGCGGCCGGGTGGGAAACGCTGAGCAGGAGAAGCGGGGACTGCGAACCGGCGAGAGATGGTGGCCGGAGTGACTGACCGAGAAGTGACGCGGGTGCGCGACGCGATCGACGGTGTGCTGGCCGCTGCCCGAGGCGGGGACGAGAACATCACCCTGGACCGGCTGGAACGGCTGATCAGAATGTCCGAGGATTCGATTCACTCGGCCGTGTGGGAGCTGGCCTCGGCCGATGTGCAGATGTTGCGCACGCTGACCGGACCCGAGATGTCGGACGACGGGCGGCCGGTGAAGTTCGAGCTGCGCGACACCGGTGGCCAGGCGGTGTCCGTCGATGAGCTGGATCCGCCGCTGCGCAGTGCGGTGCGGACGGTGTTGGCGCTGGCGCATGGCCGGGATGACGACGCACACCGCCAACTGGACATTGTGGACCAATTGGGCGAACCGGCGGACACCGGCGCGGTGCTGGTGCAGATGTTGGCCTGGACACTGGAACTGCTCGGCGGCTGTGAGCAGGCCGACCGGCCGGCGCCGCACTGGTTGCGACCGGTGCTGTCCACCGACGACTGAGCCGACCACGAGCCAACGCCGA
>DASZLR010000205.1:0-38881 GCA_035552275.1 Pseudonocardiaceae bacterium
CCGGGAGGAGGGGAGTCTCCCGGCACCGCCACGCCGACGGCGCGAACGCCGTCAGTTCTGGCCCAACACTCGATCCACCGCGATCTCGATCACCACCAGTCCGGGCAGGTCCGGTGGAAACGACCGGTAGCGGTGGGCGTACCGGCGCACCCCCTCGGCCAGCCGGTCTGGTTCGTCCGACACCGTGGCGAGGCCTTCGAGCGTGACCCAGCGGTATCCGACAAGCTGACACACCGACGCCCGCGCGTGCGGGTCGGCCAGGATGTTGCGTGCCTTGGCCCGCGTGCCGACCGTCATGACCCGAACCAGTCCGGCGTCCCGGTCCCAGGTGAAGCGCACCGGCGCCACGTGGGGTGATCCGTCTGGCCGGCAGGTGGTCAGCGAGCCGATGTGGCTCTCGGTCAGCATGGTCTCAGCGGACGCCGACAACGCCAGCGACACCGCTTTGTCCATTCCGCCCATGGCTTTCTCCCCTTCTCCTCTCGTTGTGCCACCCAGCTACGCCATCGGAACGCCCTCAGGATGCTCCGACGGACGCAGCATCGGCAGCGTCAGCGCTACCAGCACCGCGAGGACCGCCAGTCCGGCGCCGACCAGGAAGGCGGTGTGGAACACCGTCGCCCGGGCCTGGGCGATCTTGTCCGGGTCGGTGCCCGCCCAGGCCACCAGGCCGGGAATTCGGGCGAACGCGATGGTGGCCGCGATGGCGACGCCGAGCGCGCCGCCGGCCTCCTGGCTGGTGTTGATCAATCCCGCGGCCAGACCCTGATTTTCTCGGTCGACACCGCCGAACGCGGCCACCTGGATCGGGACGAAGGCCATGCCCAGTCCCAGCCCGCCGACGAGGAACGCCGGCAGCACATCGATCGCGTAGTTCGCGTGCACCGGCGCGCGGAACAGCAACAGCAGGCCGACGACGGCGAGGACGAGGCCGACGACGAGCACCGGCTTGGCCGGCAGCTTGGTGACCAGCTGCGACGACACGCCCGCGCCGACCGACACGATCAGCGCGATCGGAATGTAGGCCAGACCGGTCTTGAGCGGCGAGTAGCCCAACACCTGCTGCATGTACAGGCTGGCGAAGAAGAACAGCGTCACCAGGGTGCCGAGCATGAACACCGCGGTGATGTTCGCCGAACGCAGCACCTTCAGCTTGAAGATGCTCAGCGGAATCAGCGGGCTCGCGGTCCGCCGCTCGATGGCGATGAAGCCGGCGAGCAGCACGACCACGGCGGCCAGGCAGCCGATGGTCTTGGCCGAGCCCCAGCCCCAGGTGACGGTCTGACCCAGGGTGAAGATGAAGAGCACCAGACCCGCGGTGAGGGTGCCGGCGCCGGCCATGTCGAAGGCCCGGCGTGGCTGGTCGGACCGACTCTCCGGCACGATCGCCGGCGCGAGAATCGCGGCGATGATGCCGATCGGCACGTTGATGAAGAAGATCCACCGCCAGCCGGGGCCCTCGGTGAGCACGCCGCCGAGGATCACGCCGAAGACGGACGCGACACCGCTGATGCCGCCCCACACCCCCAACGCCCGGGTGCGCGCGGGGCCTTCGGCGAAGGTGTTGGTCAGCAGCGACAGCGCGGCCGGGGCGATGAACGCCGAGCCGAGGCCCTGCAGGCCACGGGAGATGATCAGCTCGGCGGTGGTCTCGGACAGGCCGGCCGCCAACGACGCCAGCGCGAACAACACCAGACCGGTCTGCAGCATCCGCCGGCGGCCGAAGGTGTCCGCCAGTCGCCCGCCCAGCAGCAGGAACCCGCCGAGCACGGTGCCATAGGTGGTGACGACGTACTGCAGGTACGTCTCGGTGATGTGCAGATCCTTCTCGATGGTGGGCAGCGAGACGTTGACGATGGAGACGTCCAGGAAGGTCATGAATCCGGCGACGCACAGGAACGCCAGGATCAGACCCTGACGCGCGGCCGGACCCGGTGACGCGGTCCCAACCGCCGCCGATTGGCTGGCATTTGATTCGGAGATGGACATCTGGCTGGCTCCCAGATCGATCGGTCGTGGTAGCTGGATCAGTGGTGGTTGGGCACCCGCCCAGCGCGGACTCACCGACGCTAGCAGCGGAGGTATAGTAGGTACCTAGAGGAAAGTGGCTAGCCGAGGGATAAGGATGCGTGTGATGAGCGGCACAGCGACCAACAAAACGCCCAGCGCCGAGCAGGCCTGCCCGATCAGCCCGGTCGTCGACATCGTCTTCAGCCGCTGGACGACGCCCATCCTGTGGACGCTCAACGAGTTCGGCCGACAGCGATTCGTGGAGTTGGAACGCCTCGTCGGCACCATCACGCCCAAGGTGCTGACCCAGCGGCTCAAGCAGATGGAGCGCGACGGCCTGATCACCCGCACCTACTACCCCGAGGTTCCGCCTCGGGTCGAATACGAGATCAGCGACCTGGGCCGCAGCCTGGCGCCGGTGTTCGCCAGCCTGGTGCGCTGGGCGACGACCAACCTGGACAAGATCAACCAGGCCAGGCAGGATTTCGACTCGGCGACGGCGGCCGGCGCGCTGCCGACCGTCAGTGCGGGTACACGTCGGTGAGCTCATAGTCCAGCGCCCGCATCGAGCCGCCGTAGAAGATCAGCGGATCCTCATGCCGACTGGGCGTGTCGAGCTCGACCACCTCGCCGAGAAAGATGATGTGGTCGCCGCCGTCGTGCTCGGCCACCAGGCGGCAGGCCAGAAACGCCAGTGCCCCGCTGAGAATCGGCAGCCCGCCGTCGGACCAGTGGTGCGCCACGCCCGCGATGTCGGCCGACTCGCGGCCGGCGAACGCCGAGGCGAGTGATTTCTGCCGACGGGTCAAGAAGTTGACCACGAAGCCGCCGGAGTCCCGCACCACCGGGCACAGCCGGGACTGGCGGTGCAGGCAGAACAGCACCAGCGGCGGGTCCAGCGACACCGAGGTGAACGAGTTGACCGTGGTTCCGGCCGCCGAGCCGGCTGCACCCGAGGTGCTGCCCGAGGTGATGACGGTGACGCCGGTCGCGAAGTGCGCGCACACCCGACGCAACACCGTCGCGTCGATCAGTTCCGGCCCGGCCGGTGGACGATTGGCAGAGTTCACGATAGGCCCCTTCACGGATACGGATCGCGCGGAATCGGGCAAGAGCCCCGATGGGCGCCGGGACAACAGCGGGCCGGCCAGCGCGGTGGTGACCAACGCCATGACCACCATCATGGTGAACATCCGTCCATTAAGGACTCCGAGACTCACCGCGACGTCGAGGATGACCAGTTCGGTGAGTCCGCGGGCGTTCATCAGCAGCCCGAGGTCGGTGGACTCGCGCCAGGAGAAACCGAACAACCGCGCCGGAACCATCGAACCGATCAGCTTGCCCGCGCAGGCGACCGCGGTGATCAGGCCGAGGGTGAGATAGTCGCGGGCGTCCAACCCGGCGAGATTCACGCCGAGCCCGGTGACGATGAAGAACACCGGCAACAGCAACAGGCTCACGTCGTCGAGTGGTTTGCGCAGCTGCTGGGCCAACTGCCGGGCCGGCTCGCGCGGCATGATGAACCCGAACAGGAACGCGCCGAAAATCGCGTGCAGGCCAATCCACGCGGTGCCGAACGCGGACAGGAAAGCGCCGGCGCACAGCACGACCAGCAGCGCCGACCATCGGCCCGCGGCGGCCCAGCGCCGGACCAGCCTGGTGAGCAACGGCCGAACCACCAGGAACATCACCGCGATATAACCGGCCCCCGCCGTCCCGATCCTGGCCAGATCCGCGACGTCGCCACCCGAGCTGACCAGCGCGGACACGTACGCCAGCAGGAACCAGGCGAGCACGTCGTCAATCGCGGCGCTGGCCAGGGCGAGCCCACCCACCCGAGTGCCCATCAGCTTGTTGTCGGTGAGGATCCTGGCCAGCACCGGGAACGCGGTCACCGACATCGCCGCGCCCATGAACGTGACGAACGCGGTGAACGGAATCCGGTGTCCGGCCACCACCTGATAGTTCGGATACACCAGCGCCGCGACGCCCGCGCCGAGTCCGAACGCGACCACCATGGACGACAACGACACCCCGGCGGCCAACGCGGCATGCGGCCTGATCAGCCGCTTCTCGAACTCCCAGCCCACCACGAACATGAACAGCACCAGACCGACCTGGGAGACCGCCGACAACAGCGGTCGCACGTCGGCCGGGAACAGCAGATGTGGCAGGTCACCGGGGAGCAGACCGAGCACGCTCGGGCCGAGCACGACGCCAGCGGCGATCTCGCCGATCACCAGGGGCTGCCGAAACCGCTTCGCGACCCGGCCGAGCAGCACCCCGGTCACCAGCACGATCGCGATGCCGCCCAGCATGATCGCGGTCCGCGCGTCGGCGGCCGCGGCCAGGCTCCTCATCGATCAGTTCCGCCGGCCGCGGCGTCGCCCGCGGGCCGGGGCGGGCTGCCGGTCATCCAGACCACCCGGAACGACAGCAGCGACAGCCGCCAGCCCGCCGGAGTCCGCCGGGCCCGGCCGGTCACCAGGGTGCCGGTCGCGAAGAGCGGCTCGGCCGCCGCGCCCGGGTGGTGGACATGCGTCGAGACGAGATTCGCCCGAAAGGTCGCGGCAGCTGCGCCGATCAGCTCAACAACGGCCGGCGAGTTGAGATGTTGGGTGCCGGCGAACATCGACAGCGCGTTCACATGATAGTCGGCCAGGCCGACCAGTCCGGCGTGCTGACTCATCGGGAACTCGACTCGGGCGTCGTCGGTGAACAGGCTCCGCGACCATTCATCATCGAGCTTGTCGTCATCCAGACCGAGCAGGTAGCGGTCCAGCAGCCCACTGATTTCGGATTTTCGTAGAACGGCGTCCATTACTCGATCATCACTGCTGCCGCTGCACGACCCAAGTCCCTTGTCGTACATTTGACGAACCTTCCAAAGACCTGAAGAGACTCCCATCGTGCGCCGTTGACCTGCATGGATGCTACGAACTGAACACTTGTTCTATTTTACTGTAGATCAACGAGTCGGACAGTTGTAAGAGACTTGACGAACTTGTCATAACCCTGTAGCCGCAGGCGTTTACCCGGTCTGACCCCGTCTGGATACTGGAGAAAACGCCAGCCGAAAGAGGACTGATGGACAACTTCGATGCGGACGTTATTATCGTAGGAGCAGGCCCGACCGGGCTCATGCTCGCCGGCGAACTGCGACTCGGTGGCGTGACCGCGATTATTGTTGACAAGCTCGCCGAGCCGCAACGCCAGTCACGCGCCCTGGGATTCTCGGCGCGGACTATCGAAGAGTTCGCCCAGCGTGGCCTGCTGCCCAGTTTCGGCGATATGGGCATCATTCCGATCGGCCATTTCGGGGGTATGCCCATTGACTACACCATCGTGGAAGGCGGCCACTTCGGTGTGCGTGGGGTGCCGCAGTCGTTCACCGAGTCGATCATCAGCGCCTGGGCCGCCGGCCTCGGCGCACAGCTGCGCCGGAGCAACGAGCTGGTCGGACTGAACGTCGGCGCCGACGGCGTCGACGTGGAGGTCGTCACCCCGACCGGCCCCCGGCGGCTGCGCGCCCGCTACGTGGTCGGCTGCGACGGCGGGCGCAGCACCGTCCGACGGTTGGCCGGTATCGACTTCCCCGGCTTCGACGCGACCATGGAAATGAAGATGGCCGACTTCGCCGACCTGCCGCTGCGGCTTCGCCCGACCGGTGAGATCAGCGATGCCGGCATGGTCGTCGTGCTGCCGCTGGGCCCGAACGCGATCCGAGTCGTGGTGTTCGAGCGGGACGCGCCGGTCCGCACCACCCAGGTGCCGCCGACCTTCACCGAAGTCGCCGACGCCTTCCAGCGGGTCACCGGCGAGGACATCCACGCTGGTAGTCCAATGTGGACCAGTTTCTTCACCGACGCCAGCCGACAGGCTCGCGACTACCGCCGTGGCCGGGTGTTCCTGGCCGGCGACGCGGCGCACGTCCATCTGCCCATCGGCGCGCAGGGCATCAGCGCCGGCGTCGGTGACGCGGTGAACCTCGGCTGGAAGCTGGCCGCGGTGATCAACGGCCATGCGGCGGACCCACTGCTGGACACCTATCACAGCGAGCGGCACCCGGTCGCCGCCCGGATCGTGGCCAACACCCTGGTGCAACGTTCGCTGTATCTGGGCGGACCGGAGACGCAGCCGCTGCGGGACGTGTTCGGCGAGCTGCTCGAACACGACGCGGTGCGCCGGCACCTCATCGGCATGGTCACCGGCCTGGACATCCGCTACGAGGTCGGCGCGGGCGGCCATCCGCTGCTCGGCCGCCGACTGCCGGACCAGGACCTGCTGATCGGAGCGGACAAGACGACCACTTTCGAGTTGCTGCGCACCGGCCGCGGCCTGCTGCTGGACATGCACGACTCGGCGGAGTCGCGCGGCATCGCCGCCGGCTGGGCGGACCGGGTCGACACGGTCACCGCGACCCGCCCCGATCCCGACGCGCCCGCCGCCAGCCTGCTGGTACGTCCCGACGGCTATATCGCCTGGCTTGCCCCGACCGGCGGCGCCGATGGTCTGGCCGCCGCGCTCACCCGGTGGTTCGGCGAACCCCAGGCGAGCACCACATGACGGCCGCCGCGCGGAAGGCGCGCCGCGGAGAAACCGACGACAAGCGCAATTCCCAAGAAAGGAGTGCGGCCTTGAGTTCCGAGGTTGTACCTACAGAACGGGCAGCGGCCCGCGCGGCGCAGAACTGCGACGTCATGATCCTGGGTTCGGGCCTCGGCGGCTCGATCACCGCGTCCTGCCTCGCCCGTCAGGGCGCCAACGTCGTGCTTGTCGACGCCAGCCAGCATCCGCGGTTCGCGGTCGGCGAGTCGATGATCCCCCAGTTGGTGGAATGGCTGCACGTGCTCTCGCTGCGCTATGACGTGCCCGAGATCAAGTACCTGCTGGACGTGAAGGCGGTCACCAAGAACATCGGCCCGCACCACGGCAAGAAGCAGCACTTCGGGTTCGTCCGGCACGACGCGGGCAAGGAGCCGGACCCGAACGAGGCGGCGATCTTCGCGATCCCCAAGTCGTTGACGGAGGCCGCGCACCTGTTCCGCCAGGACACCGATTCCTTCTACTTCAACGTCGCCGCGAAATACGGCTGCACGCTCCGGCAGAACTGGCGGGCGACCAGCATTGACTTCGATGACGACGGCGTCACCGTGACCGGCCACAACGGCGAGGTCTTCCGCGCCAAGTTCCTGATCGACGCCAGCGGCTACCGCTCGCCGCTGGCCGAGAAGTTCGACCTGCGGGAGAACCCGCCGCGGTTCAAGCACCACGCCCGCTCGCTGTTCACCCACTATGTCGGCGTCAAGCCCTACGACGACGTCTGTTTCTACCCGGAAGAGACCCGCCCGCCGGTGCCGTATCACAACGGAACCCTGCACCACATGATCGACCGCGGCTGGTTCTGGATCATCCCGTTCAACAACTACAAGGATTCCAGCAACCCGGTGTGCAGTGTCGGGCTGACCATCGACGAGCGGAAGTACCCGAAGCCCACGGACATGTCGCCGGAGGAGGAGTTCCAGTCCTTCCTGGACCGCTACCCGGCGGTGAAGCGGCAGTTCGACGGCGCGAAGCGGGTACGCGAGTGGGTGTCCACCGATCGGTTGCAGTACTCCTCCAAGCAGACCGTCGGACATCGGTGGGCGCTGATGTCGCACGCCGCCGGGTTCATCGACCCGCTGTACTCCCGTGGGCTGGCCAACACCTTCGAGATCGTGGACGCCCTGGTGCGCCGGATCCTCGACTCGTTGCGCGACGACGACTTCTCCGTCGAGCGTTACGAATACGTGGAGCGGCTGGAGAAGGGCCTGCTGAGCTACAACGACGACATCGTGAACTGCTCCTACATCGCGTTCTCACATTTCCGGCTGTGGAGCGGGGTGTTCCGGGTCTGGGCAGGGTTCACCACACCATCGACGATGCGACTCATCCGGGCTCGGCAGAACTTTTCGCTCGACCACGATGATCGGCATTTCAAGGAGCTGGAGAATTCCCCGTACACCGGATTGTGGTGGCCGGACAGCACCGGCTTCAAACGGCTGGTCGACACCACTGTTGAGCTTTGCGAGAAGTACGAGGTCGGCGAGCTCTCCGGTGATGACGCGGCCGACCAGCTGTTCAAGGCGATCAACGACTGCGATGTTGTCAATACGCCGTTCGGGTGGAAGGAAGAAGACATTCGCTTCTTCGCGCCGACCACCCCACAGATGATGAAGTTCATGTGGTGGGCGAACACCCAGGCGCCGCCAGAGATGAAGGAACTCGGCCGGGCCATGCTTTCCGGAATGGTCAAATCCGGCCTGAAGGGCCGGAAAGCGGGTTAGGCTGGGCCGCCCTGACGCCGACGCGCCATCGGGCTCGGACCGCCAACCCCGGCGGTCCGAGCGCGACGCGCGCCGGCGTTCTCGGCGTTTCGACGGCCAACGGCGATGTTGGCCGACCCGCTCGATCGGAAGGACGGACGTCGGATGAGTCGGATGGTCAATCGGAGAACAATGCTCGGTGCCGGAACCGCGGCGTTGGGACTGGCCGCGTTACGTGGCAGCGCGGTGTTGCCGGGCAACACCGCCAGCGCGGCCACCAGCATTCCCTGGTCCAAGCTGGGCCAGCACCTGCGAGGCCAACTGGTGCTGCCCACCGATCCGTACTACGCCATCGCCAAGGAACTCGAACTCGGCCAGTTCGACGGGACCGACCCGCAGGCCGTCGCCTACTGCGTCAGCCCGGCCGACGTGTCCACCGCGGTCCGGTTCGCGCAGGACTACTGCGTGCCGGTCGCGGTGCGCAGTGGCGGCCACAGCTACGGCGGATACTCCAGCACGCCGGGTCTGATCATCGATGTGTTCCGGCTCAACGCGGTGACCGTCGGCGACAGCACCGTCACGATCCAGCCCGGCGCGCAGAACGTGCAGATCCTCAACACGCTGGCGCCCTATGGTCTGGTCGTCAGCGAGGGCGGCTGCCCGACCGTCGCCGCCGGCGGATTCCTCCAGGGCGGCGGCTTCGGCTTCCTGACCCGCCCGCTCGGAATGGCCTGCGACGCCCTGGTGTCCGCCCAGGTCGTGCTGGCCGACGGGAGCCTGGTGACCGCGTCCGAGCAGGAGCATCCCGATCTGTTCTGGGCGATCCGGGGCGGTGGCGGCGGCAATTTCGGTGTGGTCACGTCGTTCACCGTCACCCCGCACGCCGGCGATCAGATGGCCTCGTCGACCCTGGTGTTTCCCTTCGACCGCGCGGTGGACGTACTCGACGGCTTCGCGCGGTGGCTGGTCGACGCGCCCCGCACGATCGGCGGCGGCGCCTATATCGCCCCGTCGGACGGCACACCCGGCTCGGCGCCGAACCTGGTGGCCATGTTGGCCTGTCACGGCACCGCGGCCCAGTTGGCCGCGGAAACCCAGCGACTGGGCACCTTCACCGGCGCGCCGGTGTTTCAGCAGGACGGCGTGTCCAGCTACCGCGACCTGATGATGAACGTCTTCGGCTGCGCCACGCTCACCGAGGCGCAGTGCCAACGGTCCGGCAAGACCCCGCAGGGCCAGTTGTCCCGGCCGGTGTTCGGCCTGGAACGCAGCCGGCTGTCCGGCGCGCCGTTCACCCACGACGGCTGGGCCCAGGTGATGACGGCGTTCAACGCCAACCCGTCAGCCGGCCAGTCGCGGTTCCTCGACCTACAGATGTTCGGCGGCGCGGCCAACGATCCGGCCCGCACCGACACCGCTTACGTGCACCGCGATTCGCTGTTCTCAGTAAACTACCGAGCGCAGATATACGACGCACAGAACGCGACCGACGACGAGATATCGGCCGCCACCCAGTGGGTCTACCACGGCTTCGACACCATCAATCCGCTGTCGAACGGCGAGACCTACCAGAACTGGATCGACCCCGTGTTGCCGGACTGGAAACAATCTTACTACGCGGAGAACTACGCCCGGCTGTCGTTGGTCAAGTCCCGGTACGACCGCTTCCAGTTCTTCCGCTTCGCCCAGAGTATCCAACTGGCTTAGTGGGTATCCAACTGGCTTAGTGGGTATCCAACCGGCTTAGTGGGCAGCCAACCGGCTTGGTAGATTTGACGTACTTGACACAGGCTTGTCGGTCAGTGTGTTTACCGAGACGGGCGGCTTTCGCGATACTGGAGTTACGACGCCGGTCCGACCGGAGAATCGAGACCGAAATCCGGCGATCCATATTCCACACATGGAGGCGAAAGCAGCATGCCCATGATTTCCGAGCAAGACAGCTACCTGACGGTGGTCAATCTGTTCTCCACTGATGTTCCGGAGAAGCAGGACCGGCTGTTGGCGGCGATGCGCGAGATCGTCGACTCGGCGGCCTTCCCCGGCTGGATCTCCAGCACCGTGCACAGCGGGCGGGACCTGCCGGGCACGGCGAACTTCATCCAGTGGCGCAGCGGCGAGGACCTGGAGGCGCGGTATGCCGGCGAGGAGTTCAAGCACCGCACACTGCCGGTGTTCACCGACATGACCACCTCGATCAAGCTGTTGCAGACCAGGCCGGTGTTCACCCAGCGGCATCCCGCGCTGGGTGACGTCCTGGAGATCTCGCCCAACCGGGACGACTACACGGTAATCGAGCTGATCGGGGTCACGGCGGCCGACCAGGACGATCTGGTGGACGCCGTTGGCCCCGGCCAGGACTGGCTGCTGGACGTGCCGGGCTACCGGTCCCACGCGGTGCTGCGCGGACTGGCCGCCCGCGGCGTCGACGGCGTGTTCGTCGTGGTCTATTCCCAGTGGGACGGCAAGGAATCCTACGACGCGTTCCGCGCGGCGCCGGACGCGCGGAAATCGCCGGGCCGGCAGAAGACGGAGGCCAGGGTGGCCGCGCTGGCGACGTCTCGCGAGCAGAACACCTACAACGTCGTCCACACCCGGTCGGCGGCGTAGCCTTTCAGAATTAATCCGCGGCCAGCGAAGGCCTCCTGGGCGGTGCGAGCCTCTGCTAGTCTCGGCTCCGCCCAGGAGGCCTCTCCGGTTTTTGTTCGACTTTCAACCAATTGACCACTATCCGCGACGGAAATAGTTACGAGCAGCAACGGTAATGGTCACAAGCAGCGATCGGCTGTGCACATTGTGAAGCCTTGACACCCTAGCAGTACGGTCGGTATTCTTCATAATTGAGGGGTAGATCTGAATCCACTGCGGACTCGGACCGGGAGGGGGCTAGTTTGGTGAGCCAACCACTAGTCGATGCAGCTGAATCCCGATTACGGATACCACAATTGACGAGCGATTCGGCGAGCTGGCGAGTGCTCATCGTTGAGAACGATATCCGAGATCGGGAAGCCTTGGCGAAGGGGCTACGGCGCCATGGGCATGAGGTTTACAGTGCCGAGACGGGTGGCAAGGCACTGCAGTGTTACGAGGACGTCGACGTCATTCTTCTTGATCTGGAGCTGCCGGATCTGGACGGCTTGGAAGTGTGCCGGTCGATTCGGGCGACCTGCGACGTGCCGGTGATCGTCATGACGGCTCGGCAGACCGAGCTGGAATGCGTGCTCGGGTTGCAGGCCGGCGCCGACGACTACCTGGTCAAGCCGTACGGGTTCCGCGAGCTGATGGCCCGGATGGGCGCGGTCATGCGACGAGTGCGGCCGCGGCCGATGGCCGCCGAGGTGGTCACCAGGGGGCCGCTTCGGATCGACCCCAGTGCACGTCAGGTGTTTCTCGGCGGCCGGTCGGTCGAGCTGACCCGAAAGGAGTTCGACCTCCTGTTCCTGTTGGCATCTCATCCGGACACCGTCCTGCCACGAAGACGCATCATGCAACAGATATGGGGGGACTCGTGGTCACGACGAACGATCGACACACATGTCAGCAGCGTCCGCAGCAAGCTGGGCGGTAGCGACTGGATCATTACCGTGCGCGGTGTTGGATTTCGACTCGGTCGCGGCTGACACTGCTATCACAACGGTAACAAAGAGGGTGGGCCGCCGTGCGGCTCACCCTCTTTCCGTTGTCCGCCGACCCGCCCGCGCGCCCAACGCGGTGAGCGGCGGTTTTGCTGAGATTTGACGCTGATCTGGCCGTCGCCCAACAAAGCGCGCAGGTATTTGCACAACCTGACTCAAGCCTGAAATCAATTGTCTTGAATCACCATCCGACTTTCCCGAATCATGGAGAGCGAGGAACCGCGACGCTCGCTGAAGATATCCCCGGCGTCGGGCGCGGGTCGACAGCGGCAGGTACGGCGGCGAGTCAGGAGACATTCGGTGCGCAAGGTGCTGATCGCCAATCGTGGTGAGATCGCGGTTCGCGTCGCGCGGGCATGTCGGGACGCGGGCCTGGCCAGCGTCGCCGTCTATGCCGAGCCCGACCGCGACGCCCCCGCGGTGCGCGCCGCCGACGAGGCCTACGCGCTGTCCGGGGACACCCCGGCCACCAGCTATCTCGATATCGGCAAGGTGCTCGCGGCCGCCACCGGCTCCGGCGCGGACGCCGTGCACCCCGGCTACGGCTTCCTGTCCGAGAACGCCGAGTTCGCCGAGGCGGTCATCGACGCCGGCCTCACCTGGATCGGCCCACCACCGCGGGCCATCCGCGAACTCGGCGACAAGGTCACCGCCCGGCACGTCGCCGCCCGCGCCGGCGCCCCACTGGTCGCCGGCACCGCGAACGCGGTCAGCGGACCGGACGAGGTCGTCGCCTTCGCCGCCGAGCACGGCCTGCCGATCGCGATCAAGGCCGCCTTCGGCGGTGGCGGACGCGGCCTGAAGGTCGCCCACGCGATGACCGAGATCCCCGAGCTGTATGAGTCCGCGGTCCGTGAGGCGCGGGCCGCGTTCGGCCGGGGCGAGTGCTTTGTCGAGCGGTATCTGGACCGACCCCGGCACGTGGAGACCCAGTGCCTGGCCGACCGCTTCGGCACGGTCGTGGTCGTCTCGACCAGGGACTGCTCCTTGCAGCGCCGCCACCAGAAGCTGGTCGAGGAGGCCCCGGCGCCGTTCCTCACCCCCGACCAGAACGCCCGGCTGTACGCCGCGTCCAAGGCGATCCTCGCGGCGGCCGGCTACGTCGGCGCCGGCACCTGCGAATTCCTGATCGGCGTCGACGGCACCATCTCCTTCCTGGAAGTCAACACCCGGTTGCAGGTCGAGCACCCGGTCACCGAGGAGATCACCGGCATCGACCTGGTGCGCGAGCAGTTCCGGATCGCGGACGGCGAGCCGATCGGCTACGACGATCCACCCGCGCGCGGGCACAGCTTCGAGTTCCGGATCAACGGCGAGGATCCCGGCCGGGGCTTCCTGCCCGCGCCGGGCACGGTGCGCGAGTTCGTGCCGCCCGCCGGCCCGGGGGTCCGGCTGGACTCCGGGGTGGAATCCGGGTCGGTGATCGGCCCGGCCTGGGATTCCTTGCTGGCCAAGCTGATCGTCACCGGCGCCGACCGTACCCAGGCGTTGCGGCGCGCGGCCCGTGCGCTGGCCGAATTCAGGGTCGACGGGATGGCGACGGTGCTGCCGTTCCACCGCGCGGTCGTCGCCGACCCGGCGTTCTCCGACGAGTCCTTCGCCGTGCACACCCGGTGGATCGAGACCGAGTTCGAGAACACGATTCCCCCTTGGCACACCGACGGCCGCGACGCCGACCACGATCGCGCGGACGGCGATCCGCGCGAAACGGTGGTGGTCGAGGTCGCCGGCCGGCGCGTCGAGGTCTCGCTGCCGCCCGAACTCGGCGTGCCGAGGGCAAAGGTCGGCGGCGCGGCGGCGAAGCCGGCCGCCGCGCGGGTCCGCCGGGCGACCGGCAGGACGTCGGCGCCCTCGGCGGACACGGTGTCCTCGCCCATGCGCGGAACGATCACCAAGGTCGCCGTCCGGGACGGTCAGCGGGTCGCCGAAGGAGAGCTGATCGCCGTCCTGGAGGCCATGAAGATGGAGCAGCCCCTCAACGCGCACAAGGCCGGCGCCATCGTCGGGCTCACCGCCGAGGTCGGCCAGAGCGTCGGCACCGGCGCCGCGCTGTGCGAGATCAGGGGCTGATGTGAACACCACCGTGGAAATGAGAGAGCACATGCACAGCACGTTGATCGTGGCTCGAATGCAACCGGATCTGGGCGTCGACGTCGCCAGGATCTTCACGGATTTCGATGCCACCGAGATGCCGCACACAATGGGCACCCGGCGGCGTCAGCTGTTCAGTTATCGGGGCCTGTACTTCCATCTGCAGGACTTCGATGTGGACAACGGCGGCGAGCTGATCGAGCGGGCCAAGACGGAACCGCGGTTCGTGCGGATCAGCGCGGACCTGAAGCCGTTCATCGAGGCCTACGACCCGACGACCTGGCGCTCGCCGGCGGACGCGCTGGCGACCCGCTTCTACAGTTGGGAAGCCGGCGAATGAACGGCCGCCGCGTGGTTGTCACCGGGATCGAAGTGCTGGCGCCGGGTGGCATGGGCGCCAAGAACTTCTGGAGCCTGCTCAGCGAGGGCCGGACCGCGACCCGGAAGATCACCTTCTTCGATCCGACGCCGTTCCGGTCCAGGGTCGCCGCGGAAATCGACTTCGTGCCCGAGGAACACGGCCTGACCCCGCAGGAGGTCCGGCGGATGGACCGGGCCGCGCAGTTCGCCGTGGTCGCCGCGCGCGGCGCCGTCGCGGACAGCGGAATCGAGCTGACCACGCTCGACCCGTACCGGGTGGGCGTCACCATCGGCAGCGCGGTCGGCGCCACCATGGGGCTGGACCAGGAGTACCGGATCGTCAGCGACGGCGGCCGGCTGCATCTGGTCGACCACCAATACGCCGTGCCGCACCTCTACAACTACCTGGTTCCCAGCTCGTTCGCCGCGGAGGTCGCCAGCACCGTCGGCGCCCAGGGGCCGAGCACCGTGGTGTCCACCGGCTGCACGTCCGGTATCGACTCGGTCGGCTACGCGGTCGAACTGGTCCGGGAGGGCTCGGCGGACGTGATGATCGCCGGCTCGTCCGACGCGCCCATCTCGCCGATCACCATGGCCTGCTTCGACGCCATCAAGGCGACCACGCCGCGCCACGACGATCCCGAGCACGCGTCCCGGCCGTTCGACGGAACCCGCAACGGGTTCGTGCTCGGCGAGGGCGCGGCGGTGTTCGTGTTGGAGGAACTGACCGCGGCCCGCCGGCGAGGCGCGCATGTCTATGCCGAGATCGCCGGATACGCCACCCGCAGCAACGCCTATCACATGACCGGGCTGCGACCGGACGGCGTGGAGATGGCCGAGGCGATCCGGGTCGCGCTGGCCGAGGCGCGGATGCCGGCCGAGGACATCGACTACATCAACGCACACGGCTCCGGCACCAAGCAGAACGACCGGCACGAGACCGCGGCGGTCAAGCGCAGCATCGGCGAGCATGCCTACCGGGTTCCGATGAGTTCCATCAAGTCCATGGTGGGCCATTCGCTGGGCGCCATCGGCTCGATCGAGATCGCCGCGTCGGCCATGGCGATGGAGCACAACGTGGTGCCGCCGACGGCGAACCTGCACACCCCCGACCCCGAGTGCGATCTGGACTACGTGCCGCTGACCGCCCGTGACCACCGCACCGACGCGGTGCTCACCGTAGGCAGTGGATTCGGCGGATTCCAGAGCGCGATGGTGCTGGCCCGGCCGGACCGGACCGGGTCATGAGCGGCGGCGGGGAAACCCCGGTGACCACCGGGGTGGTGGTCACCGGTCTGGGCATCGTCGCGCCCAATGGCCTGGGGCTGCGGGATTTCTGGTCCGCCGCCCGGACCGGCCGCAGCGGGATCGGCCGGATCACCCACTTCGATCCCGGTCAGTACCCCGCGCGGCTGGCCGGCGAGGTGCCGGGATTCGTAGCCGAGCGCCACCTGCCCGGCCGACTGATCCCACAGACCGATCGGATGACCCGGCTGGCCCTGGTCGCCACCGACTGGGCGCTGCGGGACGCCGGTGTGCGGCCGGCGGACCGGGGCGAGTTCGACATGGGCGTGATCACCGCGAGCGCGTCCGGCGGGTTCGAGTTCGGCCAGGGCGAGTTGCGGAAGCTGTGGAGCCGCGGCAGCCGGTATGTCAGCGCGTATCAGTCGTTCGCCTGGTTCTACGCGGTCAACAGCGGCCAGATCTCCATCCGCAACGGGATGAAGGGCCCCAGCGGCGTGGTGGTCAGCGACCAGGCCGGCGGGCTGGACGCGGTGGCACAGGCCCGCCGGCAGATTCGCAAGGGCACCGGCCTGGTCGTCTCGGGCGCGGTCGACGCGTCGATCTGCCCGTGGGGTTGGGTGGCCCAGTTCGCCAGCGGCCGGCTGAGCACCAGCGACGATCCGGACGCCGCCTATCTTCCGTTCGATCGCCGGGCGAGTGGGCAGGTGGCCGGCGAGGGCGGCGCGATCCTGATCATGGAGTCGGCCGAGAACGCGCTCGCCCGGGGCGCGCGGGTCTACGGCGAGATCGCCGGCTACGGCGCGACCTTCGATCCGAACCCGACCGGCGGTCGGGGCGCTGGGCTGCGGAAGGCGATGGAACTGGCGCTGACCGACGCGGGGCTGGCGCCCGGCCAGGTGGACGTGGTGTTCGCGGACGCCGCCGGGATTCCCGAACTCGATCTGGCCGAGGCGCGGGCCATCACCGATCTGTTCGGCCCGTGCGGGGTCCCGGTGACCGCGCCGAAGACGATGACCGGCCGGCTCTACTCCGGCGCCGGGCCGCTGGACCTGGCGACGGCGCTGCTGGGTATGGAGGAAGGGCTGATCCCGCCGACGGTGAATGTCGAGCCCAGCCCGTCGTACCAGCTCGACCTGGTGGTCGGCCAGCCGCGGGCCGCCCAACTGTGCACCGCGCTGGTGTTGGCCCGCGGCGACGGCGGCTTCAACTCGGCGATGCTGCTGCGGCGCTGCCGCCGGAACCCGACCGGTCCGACAACCGCGGACTCATTCTGACCGACGAAAGGGCTCATCATGTCCCACCGCACGTTCGCGCTGGAAGATCTTCGGCGCATCCTGATCGTGGCCGCCGGCGCCGACGAGAGCGTCGACCTGCACGGCGACATCATCGACACCGGTTTCGAGGAACTCGGCTACGAATCGCTTGCCCTGCTGGAAACCGGCGGCCTGATCGAGCGCGAGTTCGGAGTGTCGCTTGAGGACTCGATGGTCGACATGCACACCCCCCGCGCGCTGATCGAGGCCGTCAACATCCTGCTCAGCGAAACCGTCGCCTGAACCGTTGGGAGCACAGCGAATCATGTCTGAACAGAACGGCCGAGTCGCCATTGTCACCGGCGCCACCAGCGGGATCGGCCTCGCCGTGGCCAGACTTCTGGCCGGCGCCCACCATCGGGTGTTCATCGGCGCGCGCACCGCCGAGAACGTGGCCGCCACCGCGAAGGAACTCCAGGCGGCCGGACTCGACGTCGACGGCGCCGCGGTGGACGTGCGGTCCACCACGGCGGCCCGGGAATTCGTGTCGACGGCGGTCGGCCGGTTCGGCAACATCGACGTGCTGGTCAACAACGCCGGCCGCAGCGGCGGCGGAGTCACCGCGGATCTCACCGACGAACTGTGGGACGACGTCATCGACACCAACCTCAACAGTGTCTTCCGGCTGACCCGCGAGGTGCTGAACACCGGCGCCATGCGGACCGGCGGTTGGGGTCGGATCATCAACATCGCCTCGACGGCCGGCAAGCAGGGTGTGGTGCTCGGCGCGCCGTACTCGGCCTCCAAGCACGGCGTGGTCGGGTTCACCAAGGCGCTGGGCAACGAGCTGGCCCCCACCGGCATCACGGTCAACGCGGTCTGCCCCGGCTATGTGGAAACCCCGATGGCGCAACGGGTTCGGCAGGGTTACGCGGCTGCCTACCACACCTCCGAGGACGCGATCCTGGCGAAGTTCCAGGCGAAGATCCCGCTCGGCCGCTATTCCACGCCCGAGGAGGTCGCCGGCCTGGTCGGTTATCTGGCCTCGGACACCGCCGGCTCCATCACCGCCCAGGCGCTGAACGTCTGCGGTGGGCTGGGCAACTTCTGATCCCCGTCTCCGGTTCCGATTCGCCCGCATCCCAAGGAGTTCGAGCATGTCACAGTCCACCGAACGCCACGTCGAGCACGACATCGTCATCTCGGCCCCGGCGGCCGACATCTATCGGCTGATCGCCGATGTGGCGAGTTGGCCGCGGATCTTCCCACCGACCATCTACGTCGACCACGTCGAGAAGGGCGAACGCGACGAACGGATCCACATCTGGGCGGTCGCCAACGGCGAGCCCAAGGACTGGACGTCCCGTCGGGTCCTCGATCCGGACAACCGCCGGATCGGCTTCCGCCAGGAGGTCTCTTCCGCGCCGGTGGCCGCGATGGGCGGCACCTGGATCGTCGAGTCGCTTTCGGACAGTGAGTCGCGGGTCCGGCTGCTGCACGACTATCGGGCGGTGGACGGCGACGCGGACGCGCTGGCGTGGATCGACCGGGCGGTCGACGGCAACTCCCGCGCCGAACTCGCCGCGTTGAAGACCAACATCGAGTTGGCCCACCGGGCCGAAGGACTGGCGTTCGCCTTCCAGGACAGCGTTTCGGTGCACGGATCGGCCAAGGACGTGTTCGATTTCATCAACGACGCCCAGCTGTGGTCGTCCCGGCTGCCGCACGTGGCGTCCATCCGGCTGGACGAGACCCGGCCCGGCCTGCAGACCCTGGAGATGGAGACCCGCGCGCAGGACGGTTCGACCCACGTCACCAAGTCCTATCGGGTCGCCTTTCCGCATCGCAAGATCGCCTACAAGCAGGTCACCCTGCCGGCGCTGATGTCGGTGCACACCGGTTACTGGACGGTGGCGGAGACCGCTGACGCGGTGGTCGCCACCTCCCAGCACGCGGTCCTGCTCAACACCGAGAACATCGGCCGGGTGCTCGGCGCGGAGGCCACCGTCGCCGACGCTCGCGACTATGTGCGCGGCGCGCTGAGCGCGAACAGCACGGCCACTCTCGGCCACGCCAAGGCCTACGCCGAGAGTATGCGCTGATCATGGCCGGGCGTGGCATGGACACCCAGGTCATCGTGGTCGGTGCTGGGCCGGTCGGGCTGATGCTGGCCGGCGAGTTGCGCCTCGGCGGCGCCGAGGTGACGGTTCTCGAACGGCGGCGCCGGCCCAGCACCGAGTCGCGAGCGTCCACTGTGCACGCCCGCACCATGGAGATCCTGGACAGCCGGGGGTTGCTCGGCCGGCTCGGCGAGCCGCCCAACGAACCGCGCGGGCATTTCGGCGGCGTCCCGCTGGACCTCACGCTGCCCAGCCGCTACCCCGGCCAGTGGAAGGTCCCGCAGACCAGGGTCGAGGAGTTGTTGGCGCACTGGGCAACCGGGCTCGGCGCGGACGTTCGGCGGGAGTGGGATCTGGTCGAGCTCGCCCAGGACGCGATGAGCGTCCAGATCACCGCCGACACATCGCGAGGTCCGCGCCGGCTGCGCGCCGACTACCTGGTCGGCTGCGACGGCGAGGACAGCACGGTGCGTGAGCTGACCGGGGCGCCGTTTCCCGGCTGGCCGGCGCGGCGGGAGCTGCTGCGGGCCGACGTCGCCGGCATCGACATCCCCAACCGGCGGTTCCAGCGGCTCGCACACGGTCTGGCCATCGCGGCGCGGAACAAGGACGGCGTCACCAGGGTGATGGTGCACGAGTTCGGCGCGGACCCGCCGACCTTCGCCGGCACACCGGATTTCGGCCAGTTGGTCGACCGGTGGAAGCGGGTGACCGGTGAGGACATCAGCGGTGGCGAACCGTTGTGGGTCAACTCGTTCGGCGACGCCAACGCGCAACTCACCCGGTATCGCGACGGCCGGGTGCTCTACGCCGGAGACGCCGCCCACCGACAGCTGCCGGCCGGCGGGCAGGCGCTGAACCTCGGCCTGCAGGACGCCGTCAACCTCGGCTGGAAACTGGCGCTGCGGGTGCGCGGTCGGACGGCTGATGAGCTGCTCGACACGTATCACGCGGAGCGGCACGCGGTCGGCGCCCGAGTGCTGGCCAATATCCGGGCGCAGGCGCTGTTGCTGCTCGGCGGTCCCGAAGTCGAGCCGGTGCGGACGCTGCTCGGCGAGCTGATCGGGCACGAACGGGTCCGCGCGCGACTGGCCGGGACGATCAGCGGACTGGACATCCGCTACCCGGTCGGTCCCGACGATCCACCGCTGGTCGGTGCCCGGTTGCCGGACGTCGAGCTGGACACGCCGGACGGACCGACCAGCACGACCGCGCTGCTGCGCGCGGGTCGGGGCCTGTTGCTCGACTTCGCCACCGGACCGGTCGCGCCACCGGAGCGGATCGTCGGCCGCTGGAGCGACCGGGTCAACGGCGTGGCCGCCGCCCATCGCGTCGGTGCTGGCGGCGACCCGCTGTCGGACGCGCCGGCCGTGCTGGTGCGGCCGGACGGCTATGTGGCCTGGATCGGCTCGCCGGAGTCCGGTCTGCTCGACGCGCTGCGGCGCTGGTTCGGCCCGCCCAACGCGGGCCGGTGACAGATCCACCGGGAACGAAGGGAACGGCTATGAACTCCACTGTGGACACTGGGCTGGACATTGGACCGGACACCGGACTGGACACCGATGTGATCGTGGTCGGCGCCGGCCCGACCGGCCTGATGGTGGCCGGCGAGGCTCGCCTGGGCGGGGCGCGGGTGATCGTGCTGGAACAGCTCGAAGCGCCCACCGGACAGTCCCGCGGGCTCGGCTTCACCGCTCGGGCCATGGAGACGTTCGACCAGCGCGGTCTGCTGCCGATGTTCGGCGACCTGGAAACCAGCCCGATGGGCCACTTCGGTGGTGTGCGGTTCGACTACACGGTGCTGCCCGACGGGCACTTCGGCGCGCGTGGCATCCCGCAGTCGCAGACCGAGGCGGTGTTGGAGAAGTGGGTCACCGAACAGGGCGTCGAGGTCCGGCGCGGCTGGGAGTTGATCGACCTCCGCGACGACGGCGACGGCGTGCGGATCACCGCCAACACCCCGCGCGGTGTGCATGAGCTGCGGGCCAGGTACCTGGTCGGCTGCGACGGCGGGCACAGCACCGTGCGGAAGCTGGCCAGGTTCGAGTTCCCCGGCGCCTCGGCCACCCGCGGCATGTATCTCGCCGACGTCGTCGGTTGTGAACTGCGGCCCCGGTTTCTCGGTGAACGACTGCCGAACGGCATGGTGATGGCCGCCCCCCTGAGTCCCGGCGTGGATCGCGTCATCGTCTGCGAGCACGGCGCCCCGGCCGCGGACCGGACCGAGGAGACGAGCTTCGCCGAGGTCGCCGACGCCTGGCAGCGGATCACCGGCGAGAACATTCACCACGGCCGCGCCGACTGGGTCAGCTCGTTCACCGACGCGACTCGTCAGGTCACCGAATACCGGCGCGGCCGGGTGTTGCTCGCCGGCGACGCCGCGCACATCCACCTGCCGGCCGCCGGCCAGGGGTTGAGCACCGGCGTGCAGGACGCCGCCAACCTCGGCTGGAAACTGGCCGCCGTAGTCCGCGGTTGGGCGCCGGCGGGCCTGCTGGACACCTATCACAGCGAGCGGCACCCGGTCGGCGAACGGCTGCTGTGGAACACCCGGGCGCAGGGCCTGGTGTTCCTCGGCGGCGACGAGGCCGATCCGCTGCGCGAGCTGTTCACCGAGTTGATCGGCCATGACGAGGTCAAGCGGCACCTGGCCGGCATCGTCAGCGGCCTGGACGTCCGCTACGACGTCGGCGCCGGCGACGGCGCGTTGCTCGGTCGGCGGCTGCCGCCGCGATCGCTGCGCGCCACCGGCGGTCAGGTCAGCACCACCGAGTTGCTGCACGGCGGCCTGGGTGTGCTGCTGGACCTCGCGGACAACGCCGAGACGCGGGCCGTCGCGGCGGGCTGGCCGAACCGGGTGCGGGTCGTCACCGCCAGCGCGGCGGATCCGGACGCCTTGGCCGGCGCCACCGCGCTGCTGGTCCGGCCCGACGGCTACATCGCCTGGGCGGACGGCGATCCGGCCAGCCTGCACGCCGCGTCGCGCCGATGGTTCGGCGAGCCGATGGCGGCCCGCTGACCGGCACGACCTGAACAGGGAGAGATGCGATGAGGGGCAAGGTCGCGGAGCTGGCCGATCTCAAAAGGATCGTCCACAACGGACCAGATGTCGGGGCGACCGAGCGACAGCACGCGAAGGGCAAGCTGACCGCACGGGAACGGATCGACCTGTTGCTGGACAAGGGATCGTTCAGCGAGATCGAGTCGCTGCGCCGACACCGCGCCACCGGTTTCGGGCTGGAAGATCGCCAGCCGCACACCGACGGCGTGATCACCGGCTGGGGCGCGGTGGCCGGCCGGCCGGTGTTCGTCTACGCGCACGATTTCCGGATCTTCGGCGGCGCGCTCGGTGAGGCGCACGCGCAGAAGATCCACAAGATCATGGACATGGCCATCACGGCCGGCGCGCCGCTGGTCTCACTCAACGACGGCGCGGGGGCGCGCATCCAGGAGGGCGTCACCGCGCTGGCCGGCTATGGCGGGATCTTCCGGCGCAACACCCAGGCGTCCGGGGTGATCCCCCAGATCAGCGTGATACTCGGTCCGTGCGCGGGTGGCGCGGCCTACTCGCCCGCGCTGACCGACTTCGTTTTCATGGTCCGGGAAACCGCGCAGATGTTCATCACCGGACCGGACGTGGTGCGCTCGGTCACCGGCGAGGAGATCGACATGGACGGCCTCGGCGGCGCGGACGTACACGCCGGCGTGTCCGGCGTGTCCCATTTCGTCTATGCCGACGAGCAGTCCTGTTTGGATGATGTCCGATTCCTGCTGTCGTTGCTGCCGCAGAACAATAGGGAGACGCCGCCGATCGAGACGACCGATGATCCGGCCGATCGGCGTTGTGCCGCGCTGCTGGATCTGGTGCCCGAAGACGGTAACCGACCCTACGACATGCGTCGGGTGCTGGAAGAGATCACCGATGACGGCCAGTTCCTGGAGGTGCACGAACGCTGGGCGACGAACGTGATCGTCGCGTTAGGACGGATGGACGGCCAGGTCGTCGGCTTCGTGGCCAACCAGCCGCTGTCCCTGGCCGGGGTGTTGGACATCCACGCGAGCGAGAAGGCGGCCCGCTTCGTGCAGCTCTGTGACGCGTTCAACATTCCGCTGATCACCCTGCTGGACGTGCCCGGCTTCCTGCCCGGCGTGGATCAGGAGCACGGTGGCATCATCCGGCACGGCGCGAAGCTGCTCTACGCCTACTGCAACGCCACCGTGCCACGGATCTCGCTGGTTGTCCGCAAAGCGTACGGCGGCGCGTACATCGTGATGGACTCGCGCAGTGTCGGCGCCGACCTCGCCTATGCCTGGCCCACCAACGAGATCGCGGTGATGGGCGCCGAGGGAGCGGCGAACGTGATCTTCCGGCGCCAGATCGCCACCGCCGACGACCAGGAGGCGACCCGCGCCGGCCTGGTGAAGCAGTACCAGGACGAGCTGATGCACCCCTACTACGCGGCCGAGCGGGGCCTGGTCGATGACGTGATCGATCCGGCGGACACCCGCGTCGTGCTGATCCGCGCGCTGCGTGTGCTGCACGCCAAGCACGCCGACCTGCCGGCCCGCAAGCACGGCAATCCACCGCAGTAGTCACCCAGTCGCCCAGCCACATTCTCGCCCTGCCACATTCACATTAAGTCACATTCGCATCAAGTCGCCATCGTTCATGGGAGGTATCTGGTGGAAACGGTTGACCGACCCCTGGTACGTGTCGTCGGCGCGGCCCTGACCGACGAGGAACTCGCCGCGCTGACCGCCGCGCTACTGGCCCGGGTCGCCGCCGGCCAGCCGGCCACAGTGGACCCCGCCGACGAACACCGGCGGGCCCGCTGGCAACGACTGGACCGGCTGCCCAGCTATCGCAGTCCCACGAGCTGGCGGTAGCGGCAGCGCCTGGGGCGATCGGGAAGCTCGGGACGAGCCCGCGTGTTGGGACCGAAGGTGAACTCCGAGTCCTGGCCTGTGCCGCTGTCCGTGCTCGACCTCGCGCCCGTGTCCGCCGGCGCAACGGCGGGACAGGCCCTCCGCGCCACCCTCGACCTGGCCCGTCGCGCCGACCGCCTGGGCTTCCACCGGTACTGGCTGGCCGAGCACCACAACATGCCCGGCATCGCCAGTTCCGCCCCGGCGGTGCTGATCGGGCAGGTCGCCGCCGCCACGTCCCGGATGCGGGTCGGCTCGGGCGGGGTGATGCTGCCCAACCATCCGCCGCTGGTGGTGGCCGAGCAGTTCGGCATGTTGGAGGCGCTGCACCCCGGCCGGATCGATCTCGGGCTCGGCCGCGCGCCCGGCACCGACCAGCAGACGGCCGCGGCGCTGCGCCGCTCGGCAGCCCCGTTGTCCGCCGACGATTTCCCGCGCCAGCTCGCCGAACTCATCGGCTACTTCCGGTCCGACCCGGTCGGCGACGGCCGCGGTGGCCGGGCGGCGGTGCCGGCCGCCGGCAACGAGCCGGCGACGTGGCTGCTCGGCTCAAGCCTGTACAGCGCGCGACTGGCCGGCGTGCTCGGCCTGCCGTTCGCCTTCGCGCACCATTTCAGCTCGGAGAACACCCTGCCCGCGCTGCACACCTACCGGTCCAGTTTCGAGCCCTCCGGCGTGCTGGACGAGCCCTACGCGATGATCGCGGCGAGCGTGCTGTGCGCCGAGGACGACGAGCGGGCGCGGTGGCTGGCCGGCTCGTCCGGGCTGTCGTTCCTCAAGTTGCGCCAGCGCCAGCCGGTGCCGCTGCCCAGTCCCGAGGAAGCCGCCGAGTACCCGTACTCCGAGTTGGAGCGGTTGATCGTCGACGAGCGGATGGCCGGCCAGGTGATCGGCGGCCCGAAGACCGTCCGGCGCGGCATCGAGGACCTGCTGGCGGCGACCACAGTGGACGAACTGATGATCACCGCGATGACCTACGACCCGGCCGACCGGGTGCGGTCCTATGAGTTGATCGCACATTTGTGGGCCACCGACGAGCCGGTCACTCCTGAAGGTAGTTGACCGAGAAGCTCTCGCCGCCGGAACCGATCGCGCTGGTGTGGTCTTCGGTGCCCGCGCTGCTGTTGGCGTCCAGCGCGGACGGGTGCGCGGCGGACAGCGCCGAGCCGTCGATGGTCGCGCCGCTGAAGCCGATCGTGCCGAAGTTCGGGTACGACGAGGACGGCGATTCCAGGATCACCTCGGCGGACACGTTCTTGCCGTTGTACGACTGGGTGGTGTGCTCGGTCCAGCCGCGCGTCTTGTCGCTCAACGTCAGCGTGTAGCTGGTGCCGCTGCGGCTGACGCCGGCGGTGATGGTGTCGCCGGCCCGCACCGTGTCCGACCAGTACACCGGGTTCTGCGGATACATCTCATACCAGGGCGAGTTGACCGGCGAACCGGACGAGCAGTCGGTCTGCACGCCGGTCTGCTCGACCGAGCGGCTGCCCGAGCCGTCGATGCCGACCCACGGCGCGTACAGGTCGCTGTTGGAGGTACAGCTGACGTCGGGCTCGGTCCAGGTGGCCGTCACCGAGCTGAACCCGGATCCGCTGGCGACGTAGCCGGACCAGTTGCCGCCATCCTCGTTGAACGGCCGAAACGGGTGGGCCGAGGCGGGCGCGGCGGCGGTCGAGGACACGCCGGCCAGTGCTGCCAGCAACGTCACTCCGGTCACTGCGGCGATTCCGGTTCGCATGATCCCACCGTGCCTGATCAGGCCCGTTCCGCCCAGACCTGACACCGAATTAACCGTTGACCACACGCGCATGTTGGAAGATCCATGCCGTTTCCACTATGTTCACCAACGTCGACGACACGGAACTTGAAAGCACACGGAACACGGTCGGGGTCGGAGCTGAGACGATGGTCGAGTCGGGGATAACCACCGGGCAATCAGCCGGTAAATCGCAGGTCAGCAAGGTTGCGGCAGGGGAAGCAGCGGGCCGGTCCGCACAGCCGGACGAAGCCAGTGTGCGGCGCGCGGTCGCCGCGTCGGCAATGGGCAACTGCATCGAATGGTTCGACTTCGGCGTGTACAGCGCCGGCGCCATCACCACTGTCGTGGGTCGAGTGTTCTTTCCCACGCACAATGCCACGACCGCGGTGCTTTCGTCGTTCGCGGTACTCGCGGTGGCGTTCGTGGTCCGGCCGTTCGGCGGTTTCTTCTTCGGTCCGCTGGGCGACCGGCTGGGCCGGCAGAAGGTGTTGGCGACCACCATCATCCTGATGTCCGCGTCCACGTTCGTGATCGGCGTGCTGCCGACGTACACCACGATCGGCATCGCCGCGCCCGTCCTGCTGATCCTGGCCAGAATGGTGCAGGGCTTCTCCACCGGCGGCGAGTACGGCGGCGCCGCGACGATGATCGCCGAGTACGCCCCGGACCGAAAGCGCGGCTTCCTGGGCAGCTGGCTGGAGTTCGGCACGCTCACCGGTTTCGTCCTCGGGTCGAGCCTGGTGCTGCTGGTCAACCTGTCGCTGTCCAGTTCGGCGATGGACTCCTGGGGCTGGCGCATCCCGTTCCTGGTCGCGCTGCCGCTGGGCATGGTCGGGCTGTACCTGCGGGTGAAGCTGGAGGACACTCCGGCGTTCAAGGACATGGCCAAGCAGGGCGAGGTGGCGAAGTCGCCGCTGCGCGAGACGATCGCCGGCAACTGGCGGATGATCCTCAACCTGATCGGCATCGTGCTGCTGCTCAACGTGGCGGACTACACGCTGCTCACCTTCATGCCCAGCTACCTGACCACCTACCTGAAGTTCACCGACACCACGGCGCAGGTGGTCACCATCTCGGTGGAACTGGCGATGATGGTCGTGATCACCTTCATCGGCCGGCTGTCGGACAAGGTGGGCCGAAAACCGATTCTGCTCATCGCGGCGATCGGCTTCGTGGTGCTGAGCACGCCGGCCGTCCGGCTGATGACCACCGGCAACACCACGCTGCTGGTCGTCGGGTTCGCCGTGCTGGGCGCGCTGCTGGTGCTGATCCTGGCGGTGATCGGCTCGACGTTCCCGGCGATGTTCCCGACCAGGGTGCGCTACGGCTCATTCGCCATCGGCTACAACCTGTCCACGTCGGCGTTCGGCGGCACGGCGCCGTTCGTGATCAGCGCCTTGATCAACGCGACCGGCAACCACCTGATCCCGGCGTTCTACCTGACCATCGCCGGGGCGGTGGCGATCGTGCCGATCCTGATCATCCCGGAGACCGCGAAGGTCTCGCTGCGCGGACTGCCACCGACCGCTACGCCGGGACTGCCCGTCCCGGCGTGAGCCAGCCCCCGTCTGAGGATCTTGCGGGACACCCGCACCCGATCGACCGGGGCATGCGCAAAAAGCCTCGCACGCCCCCGTCTCAGGTGAGGGTGCGTGGGCGGACCGAGTTGGCCTGGTCCACCAGCTCGATCCGCCGGTCGGCATCGCTGGCCAGCCGGGCCAGTGAGCGGTAGCACCGTTCCAACCCGAACCGCAGGTCACGTTCGGCCAGCGGACAGCCCAGCACCCGGCTGTGCTCCGGCCGTCCGGAGGATCCGGGAGCGCCCGCACGCAGCCAGTTGATCGCCGAACGCAGCACGTCCGCGGCCAGGGTGGCCCGGCGCTCGGCGTCCAGCATCAGCCGCTCGACCCGCTGCCCGGCGTCGAGCAGATCGCGTTCGGCGGCCCGGTCGGCCGGGGTCCACACCGTGCGGATGGCGATCATCGCGACCTGCGCGGCGAGATAGTGGCTGGACCGGTCCGGCACCGATTCCAGCACGTCCAGCGCGCCGGACCGGTCGCCCTGCGCCAAGTAGACGCGAGCCAGGCCGAACGCGGCGCTGACGTACGACCGGTCGGTGCGCCACACCAGCTCGTACAGCCGGGCGGCCGGGAAGTAGTCGCCGCAGCATTCGGCGCTGACCGCCAGCGCCAGCTTCGGCGCGATCTCGCCGGGCACCATGTCGTAGACGTGCTCGAACGCGGTCCGGGCGTCCCGCGGCCGCCGGCTGGCCAGTGCGTGCAGGCCACGGAACCAGCTGATCCGCCAGTCGAAGGGCAGTTCCGGCACGGCCGCGCCCTGCGCGTCCAGCTTCGCCGCCTCGGCCAGCTCGTACCCGGCCATGGTGAAGTCGCCGAGATCCAGCGCGGCCCGCGCCCGCCACAGCCGCGCCTCCATCGAGTCCGGCGGCGCGGACGCCAGCGCGTCCAGCATGTCCTGCGGCGCGGTGCCGGGCGCGGACGCGAGGCCGCCGACCAGCCCGGCCGCCGGGTCGTCGGTGTCCACCTGCGGCACCGGCAGACTGTCCACAATGTCCTTCCAGTCCGGCGGATTCGGCGTCCAGGCCGCGTCGGACCTACTGGCCTGATCGTCGTTGCGGTCCGCGCCGAACGTGCGCACCTCCGGCCCGAACACCGCCGACCGGCCCGGCCGCGGCTCCCGGGTGCTCATCGCCAGCACCTCGCGCAGCACGCCGGTGAGCTGCTCGGCCATCTCCTCGGCCGAGTTGAACCGACGGTCCGGGTCGGGGTGGGTGGCCCGGCGCAGCAGCCGGTAGTACGAGCCGAACAGCGAGAACAGCGGCACCTGCTGGGCCGCCGGCAGGGTGTGCAGGTAGTCCGAGGTGTAGCCGATGAAGTCGAAGCTGAGCACTGCCAGCGTCCGGCCGACGGTGAAGATGTCCGACGCGACCGACGGCCCCTCGCTGGCGATCTCCGGCGCGGCGTAACCGGAGGTGAAGAAGATCGGGCTCTCCATGTCCTCCATGTGCCGCACCGCGCCCAGGTCGATCAGCTTGACCTGGGCGTCGGTCTGGATCACGTTGTCCGGCTTGAGGTCGCAGTACAGCAGCCCGACGCTGTGCAGATAGCCCATGGCCGGCAGCACTTCCAGGCCATAGGCCAGCACCCTTGCCAGCGGCAGCGGGATGATCTTGCCCCGATCGTCCTTGTTGGACAGCGCGATCTGGCGCAGCGACTGGCCGCCGATGTACTCCATCACGATGTAGCCGGTGGAGTTGCCGGTGACCGGGTCCGGCACCTCGACGAAGTTGTAGATCTTGACGATGTTCGGGTGCTCGACCTGCGACAGATACTGCTTCTCGGCGACGGCGGCGGCCATCGCGGCGGTGTCGCCGGTGTCGATCAGTCCTTTGAGGACAACCCAGCGGTCGTTGACGTTGCGGTCCTTGGCCAGATAGATCCAGCCCAGCCCGCCATGCGCGATCGCGCCGAGCACCTCGTACTGGCCGCTGACCAGGTCGCCGGGGCCGAGCTTGGGGCGGAACGAGAACGACGTGCCGCAGTTCGCGCACACCCCATCGGGACTGCCCGGCTGGCCATCAGTGCCCCGGCCGACCGGCCGCTGGCAGTTTCCGCAGTACCGCTTGCTTTCCGGCACCTCGGGGTTGGTCATGACCGCCGCGGTCGGGTCCCGGTACGGCACCGCCGGGACCTCGACCAAGCCGCCGCCGATCATCCGGGCGGAGCCGCGCCGCGACCCCCGGCTGCCCCGAGTCCCCCGGGTGCCCTGGGAACCCCGGCCGGACAACGGGTGGCTGCCCGATCCGGACAGCGGCCCGGACTGGGAGCCGGATGGCGGCCCGGCCGGCGATCCGATGACCGGCGGGACGATCTGGGTGCCGGCGGCCGGCGCGTCCGGCTCGGCCTCGGTGGCGTTCAGCCGCGCGCTCAACGTGCCGGGCCGGTACTCCTCGTCCGGCCGTGTTCCGGGTTGTGGCACGGGTTCCATTGCCGGATCGGTGCGGTTCGCGTCGGCCGGTGAGGGCGCGACCCAGGGGGAGGACTGCTGCCCCGGCGGCTGATTCTGTTGTCCGGCTTCGGGTCCCCGGTGCGGGCGCTGCACGGCGCGTTCGGGCGTCTGGCGCAGCGGCTGTCCGGGCGGCGCCCAGTTGCCCAACGGCGCGACGCCCGGCGGCACGCTCGGCCGCGCGGCCGGCGACGGCACCACGGTGGTCGGCGCGGGCGCCGACAGAGCCGGCCCCACAGCCGGTCCCGGCGCGGGCTGTTGTTGCTGCCGCGGCGGCTGTTGCGGCGGTCGCTGCTGCTGGGGTTGTTGCTGCTGGGGCGCGGGCGGTTGCACCGGCAACTGTCCGGACTGTGGCTCCGACCACACGCCGTGCGGTGGTGTCTGGGGCGGCTGCGGGCCGCCTGGACCGCTGGCGGTCATCAGGTCCCTCCCTGGTCAGTCCGAGTAGCTGGGGCTCGGCGGCGGTGGCGGGGTGGGCGCCAGCCGGTTGCCCAGCCAGCTCACGTAACTCTTCTCCCACGCGTTGTTGTTCCGCACGGTGTCCAGCACGCCGTTGACGAAGCGCACCATGTCGTCCTCGCCCAGCGGCATGGCGATCGCGTACGGCTCCGACTCCAGGCTCGGGCCGACGATCTTGGTGTTCGGATCCTGCGATGCCATGCCGGCCAGGATCGCGTCATCGGTGGTCACCGCGTCCACCTCGCCCTGCTGCAACATCACCAGGCAGTCCGACCAGTCGTTCACCGAGACCGGAATCGGATGCGAGGGCGTGTTCTGGATCTGGGTCAGCGAGTCCGAACCGGTCGCCGCGCAGACCTTCTTGCCGCCCAGGTCGTTGAGCGTCTGCACGGTGCTGTTCCGCTCCACCAGCAGACGCTGCTGAGCGTCGAAGTAGACCGTCGAGAACGCGACCTGCTGCCGCCGCGCGCAGTTGACGGTGAAGGTGCGCACCACGATATCCACCTGGTGGTTCTGCAGCGCGGTAGTCCGCTGGTCGGAGTTGATCGCCTTGAACTCCACCTTGAAGCCGGGGCCGAGAATGGCGTAGGCGATGTAGTTCACCATGTCGATGTCGAAACCCTGGATATTGTTCGTCGTCGGGTCCCGATAGCCGAACAGGTAGGTGTTCTGGTCCACGCCGGCGATCAGCGCGCCGCGCTGCTTGATCGCCTGCATGGTCGAACCGGCCGGCATGGTGCCCGGCGTGGGCATCGAGGCCGGCGGACGCAGGCTGGCGGTCGGGTCGCCGCAGTTCGGTGCCGGACCGGCCGGTGGCGGCACGGCGGCCGGACCGGACGTCACGCCGGCCGGGTCGACCTCGCTGGCCCGCGTCACGTTCGCCAGGTTGACCGGCCCGGTGTCGCTGGCGCAGCCGGCCAGCCCCAAGCCCGCCGCCAGCCCCGCGATCACCGCCAGCGCCGCGAACCGCCTGTGGCGCCCCGGAAACTCCTGAAATCCCCGCCTCACCGGTACTCCCTCAACCGCTGCCAGATTCCCACGCTCGCGCTGCCGGCCGCCACCAGGCACAGCACCAGCACACCGATCGGCAGCGCGGTCAGCCAGGCGCTGGCGGTGTCGGTCTGCTCGGTGAAGTCCTTACGGCCCTGGTCGATCGCACTCGTCAGAGTGCCGTCGAGGCTGTCGAAGATGGTCGCCTCACCGCCCGGCGAGGTGTCCAGCGCGCCGGCCACGGCGGCCGGATAGTCGCCGGCGTTGTTGACATTCGAAATCTGTGTCTCGGCGTGGAACCAGGCGCCGGCGTCCCTGGTCGCCGCCGCCATCTGGTTGGCCATGGTGTCGTCGGCCGGGTTCGCCCGCACCTGCCCGATCAGGCCGCCGGAGCCATCCTTGCCGCCGATGTCGTTGGCCAGCTTGGTGAACTGGCCGCCGTAGTCGACGCCGCCCCGCGCGACCAGGGTCAGCAGTTCGTCGGTGCGGGCCTGCAGTCCCTCGATTCGGGCCTGCGCCAGCTGCTGCACCTGCTGCGAGCCGGACGACTGTCCGCCGTCGACGTACACCGTCTCCATGATCAGGCCGAGGCTGGACCACAGCAGGGCGAGCACGACGGCGCCGGTGGCGACCAGCAGGCCGACGTTGAACACCCGGTTGGTGCGCCGCCGGAGGTACCGCTGGGCGAGCACCAGCCCGACGATCAACGCGATCACCAGCACTGCCGCCAGCCACGGGAACGAGGTCGCGTCGTCCTGCGCCGCGGACACCGCCTGGATGTCGGCTTGGTACAGGCTTTGCGCGGCCGGCAGCAGCGTCGTCTGCATCAGGTTGTCGGCCTCGCGCAGATACGCGGAGCCGACCGGCAGGGCGGCCTCGTTGTTGGCCGTGGCGCGGTCCACCAGCCCGGCGTAGACGGGCAGGCCGGCGGACAGTTGGGCGAGCGGACCGCTGCCGGTCGCGCTGCCGCCGGCGTCCGCGGCCGCCACCGCAAGTGCCGCGCCGGCGCGGGCAATGTCGGCGTCGTAGCGCACCCGCAGTGCCGCCGGCTCGGACCCGCCGGCGAGGAATGCGCTGGCCGCGGTGGCGTCCGCGTCGGAAAGCGAGCCGTAGATCTGTTGGGCCGCCGCGCTCACCGGCTCGCGGTGGCCGGCCAGGTCGTCCAGGCTGCTTGCGTTGCCCTGCACGGCAAGCAGGCCGATCACGCCGGTGAGCAGACTGAGCAATACGAGGCCGACCAGGGCACCCGACAACCGGCCGGGGGTGGTCACGGCGTAGCGACGGAGTTGGGCGATCAACGTGCCCGGTGACGCCAACTGGAGACCACCGGCCGGTCCGGCCGGCGACCCCGTCGTGCCGGTGCCTGGCGAGTCGGTCAAGAGCACAGGTCGCACCACCCCAGAAGCGCCGGAAGACAAGATCACGGACAAGACGACTACGGCTAAGAACGTAGTGCACAACGCGCGGCCGGTGCGCGTTCCGCCCCAGTAACGTATCCTGCCCGACTTTTGCCTTCGTTCGTCTCCGGCGAAAATCGCAGGTGACCAACACTGTCAGTGGCTACCCTTACCCTCAGCGAGCAGGGGTGGGATTTACCTTCGCAGCAAGATATCTTATTGACTAAGCATCTTGGGGACCGTAGCCTTGGCGCACTGGTTCTCACGAGGAGGGGTGGCATGGCTGCTCAGACAGACTCGGCCGTGCGCGCCGAGGCCCTGGTCAAGACCTTCGGCAGCACCCGCGCGCTGGCCGGCGTCGACCTGGAGATCCCGGCGGGCAAGGTGTTGGGGCTGCTCGGCCCCAACGGCGCGGGCAAGACGACGACCGTGCGGGTGTTGACCACGCTGCTGAGACCGGATTCCGGCAGAGCCTGGGTGTGCGGGCACGACGTGCTCACCCACCCGGAGGCGGTGCGCCGCAGCATCGGCCTGTCCGGCCAGTACGCGGCGGTGGACGAGAACCTGACCGGCTACGAGAACCTTTACATGGTCGGCCGGTTCTACGGACTCAACCGCACCGACGCCGGGGCGCGGGCCCGCGAGCTGCTGGCCTCGTTCCAGCTCACCGCCGACGGTGATCGCGCGGCCAAGACGTACTCCGGCGGGATGCGCCGCCGGCTCGACCTGGCCGGCGCACTGGTCGCCAAGCCGGCCGTGGTGGTGCTGGACGAGCCGACCACCGGGCTGGACCCGCGCGGCCGGATGGACACCTGGGAGGTGATCGGCAACCTGGTCGCCGACGGCGCCACCGTGCTGCTCACCACCCAGTATCTGGAGGAGGCCGACCAGCTCGCGGACAGCATCGCGGTGATCGACCGGGGCAAGGTGATCGCCGAGGGCACCGCGGACGAGCTCAAGGGCCGGATCGGCGGCGAGCGGCTGGAACTGGTGGTCGCCGAGCAGGCCGAACTGCCCACCGTGGCGCGGGTGCTGGCCGAGGTGGGCGCCGACGAGCCGAAGGTGGACGAGCAGGCGAGGCGGGTCGGCGTGCTGGTCGACGCCGGCCCGAAGGCGCTGGTCGAGGCGCTGCGCCGGCTGGACACCGAGGACATCGCGGTGCTGGACGTCGGGCTGCACCGGCCGACGTTGGACGACGTTTTCCTCGCCCTGACCGGGCACGCGGCCGAGGATCCGCAGGTCAACAGCAAGTCACGGGGGCGCCGGGGCCGGCGCGCCAAGAAGGGGGAGCAGGCGTGAACGCCCTGGCCAGAACCGCCCGGGACGGCTATGTCGTCACCTGGCGCAACATCGTCAGCATCCGGCGCACGCCGGACACGCTGACCGCCGCCACCATCCAGCCGATCATGTTCGTGCTGCTGTTCGCCTACGTGTTCGGCGGCAGCCTCGGCGGCGCGAGCTACCGCGAGTTCATGATCCCCGGGATCTTCGCCCAGACCGTCGCGTTCAACTGCATGTTCACCACCATCGGGCTGGCGAACGACCTGCAGAAAGGCATCATCGACCGGTTCCGGTCGCTGCCGATGTCCCGGGTCGCGGTGATCCTCGGCCGGACCAGCTCCGATCTCGCGGTGAACGCGTTCGGCCTGCTGATCATGTCGATCTGTGGGCTGATCGTCGGCTGGCGGATTCGCGGCTCGATCACCGACGCGATCCTCGGCTACCTGCTGTTGCTGCTGTTCGCGTTCGCCATGTCCTGGATCGGCGCGTTCATCGGACTGCTGATCAGCAGCGTCGAGGCCGCGCAGAGTGCCGGGATGATCTGGCTGTTCCCGGTGACCTTCATCTCGTCGGCGTTCATCTCGGCGCAGAACCTGCCGGGGCCGCTGCGGGGGTTCGCGAGCTGGAATCCGATCACCACGGTGGCCGACGCCAGCCGGAAGTTCTTCGGCACACCGTTCCCGGCGAACCTCCCGCAGACCACCGGTTGGGCTGCCGACCACTCGGCGCTCTACTCGATGGTGTGCGCGATCGCCATCATCGCGATCTTCCTGCCGCTGGCGGTGTGGCGTTACCGCCGGGTCGCCAGCCGGTAACTGTTGGGATAGCCGGAAAAGGACGACCCTCGGAGCCGGATGCTCGCACGAGGCGAGCCGGGCTGGACTGAGGCCCGGAGGCTCCGAGGGTCGGGTGACTGCCTGGTATTCGCGCGAACGCCACCAGCCACGCTGGGGGCGTCCTAGCGGACAGCCACCTCACGAGTCCTTGCGTTAATCAACTTCGGACCACCTCCTTTCCCGTGTGCCCACACGGTATGGAAGACGAGCTGACGCTCGCAACGTCATTTTCGCCAGGCCTGCGCCGCTACGGCTTGCGGGCCACGCCGGCCAGGATGCGCGAGCGGGCCGCGTCGATGTCGCCCTGGATCTCGTCCAGGTCGTCGCCGTCCTGCCACTCGGCCGTCCAGACGACGCCCGGCGGCGCGAACTCCCAGTCGCCGAACAGGCCGCGGATCTCGTCCAGAGTGCGGAACCGGGCCGGGTTGGTGGCCTTGTCGTAGTTCTTGCGCACCTGCTCCAGCCGCGCCCGGGACTCCTCGTCCATGTCGTGGTCGGTGACGTGCGACAGCACCAGGTGCGAGCCCGGCGCGAGCTTGGACCGGTAGTACGCCACCGCCCGCTCCGGCCGCGACTCGGCCGGAATGAAGTGGACCACGGACACGATCAACAACCCGATCGGCTCGTCCGGGTTGATCACCCCGGTGCCCAGCACGGCCTTCCACAACTCCTCCGCGTCCACCAGATCGGCGAGCAGCGTGCGGTGCCGGTTCGGGTCGCCGTTGCGGTCCAGCAACAGGTTGCCGTGCGCGTGGGCGACCGGATCGTGGTCGACGTACACGACCCGCACCTCGCCCGGCGCCGCCGCCTCGGCGACCTGGTGCACGTTGCCCTCGGTCGGCAGGCCCGAGCCGATGTCCACGAACTGCCGAATCCCCTGCTTGATCAGGTAGCGGACGGACCGGGCGAGGAACTTGCGGTTCTGCTTCGCCAGCCACGGCAGGTCCGGGAATTGCCTGATCTGCTCCTGCGCGAAGGCGCGGTCGATGGCCCAGTTGGAACCGCCGCCGAGGTAGTAGTCGTAGACGCGGCCCTCGGAGGGTTTGGTCAGGCTGGCGTCCAGCAGCTCCTGCAACTTCGCCGGTGGAATCGGCTCGGCGGCCGGGGTGGCGTTCTCGTCCGCGACTGACATGCGTGCTCCCTACACCTGTGGGCGGGTCCACCGTTAGTTGTGCTGCCTGTAGTTGTACTGCCCCGACGGCCGCGCGTGAACCGGGAACCGGTTGATCTTCGGCCACCATGACATCACGAGTTCGTGAAGCCCCAACCGGGTGGCGTGGACCGGTGTGGGCGAGCAACCCGAATGCGGCGGGTACGTCTTTAAGGTAAACAGTCCGATTATTCGGGGATGTCTGGAGGCGAGGAACCATGGGGACTCGGCAGCGGAGCGTTCGCGCCGGTGTGCTGGCCGCCGGCACGCTGGCCGTCATCGCGCTGGCGGCTGGTTGCGGGAGCCTGCAGGGCAGCGGCTCGGGTTCGTCGAGCTCCACCGCGGACGCCAGCGCCACCACCTCGACCACCACCTCGGCGACGACCGACTCGGTGTCGGGCAGCGGTTCCGTCACCCAATCGAGTGGTAGTTCCGGCGGCGGCGGGGGTCCGGCGAAAACGCCGGAGTGCAAGTCGACCGACCTCAAGCTCGGCCTCGGCCAGAGCGACGGCACCGCCGGGACCGTCTACATCGCACTCCAGTTCACCAACAAGAGCGGTTCGAACTGTGTGCTCGTCGGCTGGCCTGGTGTGTCCTATGTGGCCAATGGCAACGGCCAGCAGGTCGGCGCGCCGGCCGTCCGGGACGGCTCGATCGGCGCGCAGGTGACACTGAAGCCAGGCCAGCTGGCGTCCTCCGTGGTGGGCATGGTCGATGTCGGCGCGTTCGACCCGAACGTGTGCAAGCCGACGCCGGTCGCCGGCTTCCGGGTGTACCCGCCGGACGAGACGGCGTCGATGTTCGTCGCGCTCAACAACGCCACCGGCTGCGCCGGCACGACTCCGGACCCGCAGCTGAAGGTGCAGACGATCAAGGCCGGTCCGGGCGCTCCGTGACGGCGGGCGCGGCCGGGGCGGGAGGGTCCGCTCCGGCCGCATCCTGACTACCCGCCGCGCCCCGTGACCTGCGAGACTCACTGTCCGTGCCAGCCTCCGATCGTCGTTACGTGATCACCTTCGGTTGCCCGGACCGCACCGGCATCGTCGCCCGCATCTCGTCGTTTCTCGCCGAGGCGGGCGGCTGGATCGTGGAGGCGGCCTATCACACCGACCGCGACACCAACTGGTTCTTCACCCGGCAGGAGGTGCTGGCCGACTCGCTGCCCTTCGGCGTGACCGAGCTGCGCGAGCGATTCGGCCGGGTGGCTCGGGAACTGGGCGGTTATCCGGCGGTTCGGGGCAGGTCCGGCGCGGGTCAGCCGGCCGGCGCGGACTGGCGGATCAGCGACACCGCCGAGCGGCGGCGAGTGGTCATCCTGGTGTCCCGCGAGGGCCACTGCCTGTACGACCTGCTCGGCCGGATCGCGGCCGGCGAGTTGGACGTCGAGGTCTCGGCGGTGATCGGCAACCACACGAATCTCGCGGAAATCACCCGGGCGCACGGCATCCCGTTCCATCACGTGCCATTCCCGGTGAACGACTCGGAGGCCAGGCTCGCCGCGTTCGCGCAACTGGGACAGTTGGTCGACTCGCACCATCCGCATGCCATCGTGCTGGCCAGGTTCATGCAGGTGCTGCCGACCGAGCTGTGCGCGGACTGGTCCGGGCGAGCGCTGAACATCCACCACAGTTTCCTGCCGTCGTTCATCGGCGCGCGGCCGTACCACCAGGCGCACGACCGGGGCGTCAAACTCGTCGGCGCGACCTGCCACTACGTGACGGCCGAACTCGACTCCGGCCCGATCATCGAGCAGGACGTGATCCGGGTCGACCACCGCGACTCCATCGCCGACATGGTCCGCAAGGGCCGCGACATCGAAAAGGTGGTGCTGGCCAGAGGTCTGCGCTGGCACTTGGAAGACCGCGTCCTGGTGCACGGCAACCACACCGTGATCCTGTAGGCAGTTGACCATGCGCCCGTAGCTCGCTGGCCATTCTGCTGGCGACCATTTCGGACGCCGCATTGATCGCACCGGCTGTGTCCATTCGTGCGATCGCGCCTGCGGACTGGACGGCCCGCTCGTCATGCCGCGCCCGATCAAGGTCGCCGGACAGCGTGCCGATCGCACTGTCCAGTCCGTCGACAACACACGCAGGTCAAGAGACCGGGCGGGCGAGGTCTTGGACGACTTCGGCGCCGGGCAGTTTGGCCAGCAGGTCGCCGGGCACCAGTAGTTTGCTGTGCCGCACGCCGGACCCGATCACCAGCTCGGCCGCGCCGGCGACGGAAGCGCCGAGCAGCAGCGGCCAGTCCTCGGGCAGCCCGATCGGGGCGATGCCGCCGTAGGCCATGCCCGTCCGGGCGACGGCGTCGTCCATCGGCGCGAACGACGCCTTGCGGACGTCCAGCCGCCGGCGCACGACGCCGTTGACGTCGGCCCTGGTCGTGGCCAGCACCAGACACGCGGCATATCGGGTCTCCCCGCCACGCTTGCCGGCGACGACCACGCAGTTCGCGGACGCCTCCAGCGGCGAGCCGTAGCGCGCACAGAATTCGGCGGTGTCGGCCAGATCCGGGTCGATCTCGACCACGCCACAGCGCGCCGCGTCGGCCGGATCGAGGGCGCGCAGCGCGTCAGCCACCGGGTCGGCGAGCAGGGCGAGCCGTTCGAGCGCGGGGTGCGCGGTCAGGGTGCCGGCGATCGTCCAACCGCCGGCTACCACTGCGATCCGCCCCGCTGCACGTGCGTCACCTTCGGCCGGACATCCACGATGTACACCAGCACCGCGACGAGTCCGGCGATCCAGAACATCATGGTGAAGTCATAGAAGTGGAACAGCGCACAGAACGCGGTGCCGCCGGCGGTGATGCCCATCCAGATCGGCTTGGTGAGCTTGTTCGCCGCGGTGAACGCCTCGGCGCGCTGAATCGCGGCATGCACGAACGCGAACAGGCCCACCGGCACGGCGGCCCAGTTCAGCACGTATTCGACCAGAAAATCGATGGGCACCCGCCCAGCCTACGACGGGCGGCTCGGTTCCCGGTGGCCTCACCGAGAACCGAGCCGCCGTGCGAACCGCAAGCCTTACTCGTTCGTG
>DASZLR010000206.1:0-18547 GCA_035552275.1 Pseudonocardiaceae bacterium
ACGGGTGGGTTCATTTCAAGGGGCGGCTGGATCCCGAGGCCGGTGCCCTGCTCACCGGGATGCTCTCCACGCTGTCCACCCCCCGTGCGACCGAGGGTGAGCCTGATGTGCGCACCAGCGCCGAACGTCACGGTGACGCGATGGCCGACATCGTGAAGCTGGCCGCCGACAGCGGCACGCTACCCGAGGATGGCGGTGAGAAACCGCACCTGACGGTGACCATCGACTGGGACACGCTGCGCGAGCAGACCGGCCGCGCGACCCTGCACACCGCCACTCCTGAGGGCGATTCGACCCTCACCGCCTCCCAGGCCCGGCGTATCGCCTGCGATGCGAAAATCCTGCCGGTGGTGTTGGGTTCGCGTTCGGAACCGTTGGATGTGGGTCGGTCGACTCGCACGATCCCGACCGCGATCCGCAAGGCGTTGGTGTTGCGGGACGGCGGGTGCGCGTTTCCGACCTGCGATCGTCCTCCACAATGGACAGATGCGCATCATGTCGTGTTGTGGGCTGATGGTGGACCGACCTCAATGGAGAATCTAGTGCTCCTATGTAGACAGCACCATACCCTCATACACCATTCCCAGTGGCGGATCGACATGGACGACGGCATCCCCGTCTTCATCCCACCCGCCTACATCGACCGGGACCAGACACCCCGAACCAACCCACTCCACCGACACCGAGCCGTGGGCTAAACAGTCACGCGACCAGAACCGAGGCTAGTGACCGGCCAGGAGGAAGCCGATCCGGTCGTACACTGTCGCCACCGTCGCCGACGCCACTTCACGGGCCCGTTCCGCGCCACGCGCCAGCACCTTGTCCAACTCGGCCGGATCATCCACATAGGACTTGACTCGGCGCTGGAACGGCGTGGTGAAGTCGGACACCACCTCGGCGAGATCCTTCTTCAAGTCGCCGTATCCCCTGCCGACGTAGTCGGTTGCGAGCTCCGCCACCGGCCGACCGGTCAGCGCCGAGTAGATGACCAGCAGGTTCGACACGCCCGGCTTGTGCTCGGGGTCATAGCGGATGTCCCGCTCGGTGTCGGTCACCGCCGACCTGATCCGCTTCGCGCTGATCTTGGGATCGTCCAGCAGATCTACCAGCCCGTTGGCGTTGGCCGTCGACTTGCTCATCTTCGCGGTCGGGTCCTGGAGATCGAAGATCTTCGCGGTGTCCCGCACGATGTGCGGAGTGGGCACGGTGAACGTGGCGCCGTACCGCGAGTTGAACCGCTGAGCCAGGTCGCGGGTGAGCTCCAGGTGCTGGCGCTGGTCCTCGCCGACCGGAACCTGATCGGCCTGGTAAACGAGAATGTCGGCCGCCTGCAACACCGGATAGGTGAACAGCCCCACGCTCACCCGGTCGGTCGTCTGCCGCGCCGACTTGTCCTTGAACTGGGTCATCCGGCTGGCCTCGCCGAAGCCGGCCAGGCATTCCAGCACCCAGCACAGTTGGGTGTGCTCGGGCACGTGGCTCTGCACGAACAGCGTGGCCCGGTCCGGGTCGATGCCCAGCGCGAGCAACTGGGCGGCGGAGATCCGGGTGCGCCGGCGCAGCAGCGCCGGGTCCTGCTCGACGGTGATCGCGTGCAGGTCCACCACGCAGTAGAACGCCTCGCAGTCCTCCTGCAGCGCCACCCACTGCCGCAGCGCGCCGAGATAGTTGCCGAGGTGGAACGAGTCCGACGTCGGCTGAATCCCGGACAGCACACGCGGCCGGCCGGCCGCTTCGGTGGAGGCAGCTGAGGCATTGGGAGGCACGGCGCGATTGTCCCGCACCGCATCCGGCCACCCGAAAGAGGGCTTATCCGGCGGCTGGGCCCATGGCCGAGTCGATGACCTCGATCACCGCGTCCATGGACACCGTGTCAGCGGCCGAATTGTCGGGATGCTCCAGCAGGCCCTCGTCCCGGCGACGAACCTGGCGTCGGTGCCGGACCAGCCCGAAGGCCAGGCCGAACACGCCGACCAGCACCGCGCCCATGCCGACCTGTCCGGTGAGATCGGCGGGGAAACCGTTGCCCGGCACGACATCCGCCTGCTCGGTGGCGGCGGCTGCCGAGCCGAGGCCGGCTCCGGTCAGCACCCCTGTTGTGGCCAGTCCCGCCGCGATGGCAGCGGCTCGACCGACACTCCGACCAACACAACGCATCACAACGGCCATACGCCCGCGCTTCACTCCGGCTCCCGCGACAGAAACGTCGTCACCCCCAGATGGGCGACAAACATCAGATCAGGTCCGGAGAAAAAGTTACCCAGCGTGTCAAGTCGGTAGGTGTCTGTTCGGTTAACTCACCTGTTCGGCGGGCAGCTCGCGATGGACCGCGCCGTACACGGTGCTGCGCTGCCGAGCCGGCCGGCCCGCGAGACCCGCCAGCGCGGTGAGCTCCGCGGCGGTCCGGGACGAGCCGAACTCGGAACCCGCCATCCGACTGATGGTCTCCTCCATCAGTGTGCCGCCGATGTCATTGGCGCCGCCGCGAAGCAGCTCGGCGGTCTGCTCGTCGCCGAGTTTCACCCAGGAACACTGGATGTTCGCGATCCGGCCGTGCAGACCCAACCGGGCGAACGCGTGCACCGCGCGATTGTCGCGTCGGGACGGTCCGGGCCGGGCGACGCCGGCGAGGTAGATCGGCGCGTTGCGGTGCACGAACGGCAGCCCGACGAACTCGGTCAGCCCGCCGGTGCGGTCCTGCAACCGGGCCAGGGTGCGCAGGTGCGCGAGCCAGTGTCCGGGATGGTCGACGTGCCCGTACATCATCGTGCTGCTGGACCGGATGCCCAGCTCATGCGCGGTGGACACCACGTCCAGCCAGGTGGACGCGGGCAGCTTGCCCTTGGTCAGCACCCAGCGCACGTCGTCGTCCAGGATCTCGGCGGCGGTGCCGGGAATGGTGTCCAGGCCGGCGTCGCGCAGCTCGGTCAGCCACTCGCGCACGCTCACCCCGGCCTTCGCGGCGGCGCTGACGATCTCCATCGGGCTGAACGCGTGCACGTGCATGCCGGGCACCCGGACCTTGATCGCCCGGACGATGTCGGCGTAGTAGGTCACCGGCAGCGCGGGGTCGATGCCGCCCTGCATGCAGACTTCGGTCGCGCCGGCCCGCCAGGCCTCCTCGGCGCGCTCGGCGACGTCGGTGACCGACAGCCGGTACGCGTCGGCGTCCCGTTCCCGCTGGGCGAAGGCGCAGAACCGGCAGCCGACGTAACAGACGTTGGAAAAATTGATGTTGCGGTTCACCACGTAGGTGATGTGCGGGCCGACGGTCTCGGCGCGCAGCTCGTCAGCCAATCGGGTGAGCGTTTCCAGGGCCGGGCCGTCGGCGGTGAGCAGGGCGAGCGCGGCGTCGGCGTGCCGCTCGTCCAGCAGCGCGGCCGGATCGGCGGCGGCCAGCCGCAGGCCCTCGGCCACATCACCGTTGAACCGCTGCGGGCCGACGGTGAGTTGGGTGCGCAGTTCGTCCCAGTCGCCGTAGACGGTGTCGAAATCGGCCCGCCGGTCGCCGGTGCGGCCCTCGGTGTCGATCGTGGCGTTCAGGTCGGCCCGGCCGACGGTGTCCAGACCGCCGTCCGGCTCCTGCCACTCCCGGCCGATCGGCTTGGCGCTTTCGTTTGCCAGGCCGCCGTTTTCGGCCAGCGCGGCGACATGACCGGCCAGTCGCGGGTCGATCCACTGGCCGGACGCGGCGCGCACGTAGCGCGGATAGACGGTGAGGCGTTCGCGCAGCGTGTAGCCGGCGCGGGCGGTCCACTCGGCCAACCGGTCGATGTCCGGCCAGGGTCGCTCGGGATTCACGTGGTCCGGGGTGACCGGCGAGACGCCGCCCCAGTCGTCGATTCCGGCGCGCAGCAACAGATCGTGCTCGTCGCCGACCAGGTTCGGCGGGGCCTGCACACTGACGCCGGGGCCCAGCAGCAGCCGCGCCACGGCGACCGTCGCGGCCAGGTCACGCAGGTCGGCGTCGGGCATCGCGCGCATCGCGGTGTCCGGCTTGGCCCGGAAGTTCTGCACGATGACTTCCTGGATGTGGCCGTACTGCCGAGAAATCCGGCGAATCGCGTGCAGCGACTCGGCCCGCTCGGTGAGCGTTTCGCCGATGCCGACCAGGATTCCGGTAGTGAACGGGACGTTGACCCGGCCGGCGTCGGTGAGCACCCGGAGCCGGACCTCGGGCTGCTTGTCCGGGCTGCCGTAGTGCGGGCCGCTGGGCTCGCTCCACAGCCGGTCCGCGGTGGTCTCCAACATCATGCCCATGCTGGGCGCGACCGGCCGCAGCCGGCTCAGTTCCTCCCAGCTCAGCACGCCGGGATTGAGATGCGGCAGCAGGCCGGTCTCTTCCAGCACCGCGACCGCGACCGAGCGCAGATAATCCACAGTGGACGAGTAGCCGCGGGCGTCCAGCCACTCCCGGGCGGCGGGCCAGCGGTCCTCCGGGCGGTCGCCGAGGGTGAACAGGGCCTCCTTGCAGCCGGCCGCCGCGCCCTGGCGGGCGATCTCCAGCACCTCGTCGCGTTCCAGGTAGGCGGCCGGCAGCCGGTGCGGCACGGTCACGAAGGTGCAGTAGTGGCAGCGGTCCCGGCACAGCCGGGTGAGCGGGATGAACACCTTGCGGCTGTAGGTGACCAGGCCGGAGCGGCCCTCGGCGGCCAGGTGCGCGTCGCGGACCCGGCCGGCGGCGGCGAGCAGTTGGTCCAGCTGCCCGCCTCGGGCGTGCAGCAGCACGGCGGCCTCAGTGACGTCGAGTGCGGCGCCATCCTGCGCCCGGCGCAGGGCCCGGCGCAGCGCGGAGTCGGAAGGAGCGGGCTCGGGCGCGCTCAGCGCGAGATCGGTAGCCACCTGTCGAGAGTAGGTTCGCGCAAGGGAGTGTGCGCCACGTCACGAAACCTGAGTCACATGTGACTTGAGTCACTTATACTGCGAGCCGGCTCCGGCGTCCAGCGCCGCCAACAAACCTCGCAAGACGTCGACCAATCCCGGAACCTCCTCGGTGAACACCTGCCACACAAGCGCGTCATCGATGGCCGCGTAACCATGAATGAGGATGTTTCGAAACGCGATAATTCGGCCGAGATCAGGGATCTGCGCAGCGAGCTCGGCGTCGACCTTGGACAGTTGGTTAAGCGCCTCGCCAATGATTTCGAACTGACGCTCGACTGCCGATCTCAGCATGGCGTCAGCCTCGTAGTGCATGAAGTCTTTGCCACCAGCGAAGTCGCTCATCAAGCCAGCGGCTTGAAGGGCATCCCAGACGTAGGACCGGGCGTTACGCGGCATACAGAAGTTCCCGTGTCTCCATGACTTCCTGACGGAAATACGGATTTCGGATCGCCGTGACGCTCACCACGTCAACCGGACGATCCAAGATTCTCTCCAACCCCTCCTTCAGACCGAAGTACGCGCCGAAGTAGTCGAAGTCCGGTCCTGCGGCGAATTCGACAAGCACATCAACATCGCTTGACTCCAGGTCAAACGACCCACTGACTGCCGAGCCGAACACGTCCAGCCGACGCACCGCGAGCGCACGGCACAGCTCCTCGATCTCATGCCGCTTCGCTTCGACCAAATCGTGCATCAGGCCACCTCCGGTGGCCATTCTGCCCGATCGATCGCCGAATCTCACGGGCAGTCGTACCGGACGGTCACCGGGGCGTGGTCGGACCAGCGGGAGCCGTAGTCCGCGGCGCGCTCCACGACCGCATCCCGCGCCCGAGCCGCCAGCCCCGGCGTGGCGACCTGGAGATCGATCCGCCAGCCGGCGTCGTTGTCGAACGCCTTGCCCCGGTACGACCACCACGTGTACGGCCCGGGACCGTCCGGGCGCAGCGCACGCAGCACGTCGACATAGCCGACCTCGCCGTAGACCTGATCCAGCCAGGCGCGTTCTTCCGGCAGGAAACCCGAGTGTTTCCGGTTCGTCCGCCAGTTCTTCAGGTCGGCCTCGCGATGCGCGATGTTCCAGTCCCCGCACACCACCGCCTCGCGTCCGCCGGCCGCCGCCTTCTCCCGCAACTCGGCCAGATACGGCCGGAACGCGGCCATGAACCGATCCTTCTCCGCCTGCCGCTGGGTGCCCACGTCACCGCTGGGCAGGTACAGACTGGCGACGATCAGCCCCGGCAGGGTGACCTCGACATAACGGCCGCTGTCGTCGAACTCGGCCGCGCCGAACCCGATCAGCACGCCGTCCGGCGGGACGCGGGACAGCACCGACACACCGTTGCGGCCCTTGACGGCGGACTCCACGTGCACGGCGTGCCAGCCGTCCGGATCCCGCAACGCGGCCGGGAGCTGATCGGCGCTCGCCCTGGTTTCCTGTAGGCACACCACATCCGCGTCGGTCGCGGCCAGCCATTCGGTGAAACCCTTGCCGGCCGCCGCGCGCAGGCCGTTGACGTTGATGGTCGACACAGTCAGCACGGCCGCAGGCTACCCAGCCATCCCGACACCGCGATGGGCACAACCCGGCTCAACACGACCCGGCCACCGGCTTGACGAACTGGTTGTCCACCCATCGACTGACGGCCAACTGCCGAAACCCGTTCTGCACGGTCGATGTCGCGGTGGTGATCGCGCCGCCGTGCAGCTGTTCGAGCACGGTCGCGTTGGGCTCTGGCGCCGACCGGACGTTGAGGGTGTTGGTGCCGACCTGGATCTGGCACTGGGTGTTGGCCGAGCTGTTGCTGGTGCCGATATGCCGGCCGCCCTGCAGGATGAACACGACCGCGACGAGGATCAGGAGGCCGACCACGACCAGCTTCCGTCTCGACACGCGCACGCTCCCGGCCAGCACCGAACATCCCCGCCGATGCCAGGTATAGCGCACCAGCGGAAACCCCGAAAGCAACCGGTGCGAGAACCACCCGGTCCGGCGACCGCGCGACAATCAGTCACTCCGGGTAACAATGTCGGATACCCCATCCGCACGATGCCGCCATCCCCTCTCTCTGGTTACCCTGAACTGATCTGTGACCTTCCGACACAGGCGGCGTAGGCGGCGGCATGGCACGGTTCATCAGGTGGCTGCGCTCCAACGCCGACGGCTTCTTCGCGCTGGTCATCGCGCTGACCGTCGGCCTGTTGGGGGTACTCGACGTACTCAACAGCAACCAGGTCGACCCGGCCATCCTGCTGATTCTCGCCCTGCTCGCGACCACCCTGCTGCGCGACCGGCTGTCGGCGTCCCGGGCGCTGGTCGACGCGTCCTCGGTGCGGCTGCTGCACGGGCACGAGGTGTCCCAGGCGCACGCCCGCGCCCGCCGGGACACCGAGCTCTGGGCATTCAAAGGCGGCACCGGAACCTACCTTCGCGCCGTCACCCTCCGGGAATGCGTGCGGAATGCCCGCCGGGACAAGGGAACCCTGCGGGTGCGGGTGGAAATCATCGACCCCACCAACGAATCGCTGGCCCAGCAGTACGCGCAGTTCCGCTCGTCGCTCACCCCCGGCCCGGACCGCACCGGGGAATTATGGACGCTGGAGCGCACCCGCAAGGAATCGTTCGCGACGGTCCTGGCCGCGTGCTGGTACCGCCAGCGGTTCGCCTTTCTCGACATCAACGTCGGGCTTTCCCAGGTGATGACCACATTCCGCTGGGACCTGTCGTCCAACTGCGTGATCATGACCCAGGAAGACCCGAACAGCCCGGCGCTGATGTTCGAGAAGGGCCGGCCGCACTATCGCGCCTACAACCGGGAGCTCGCGGCGAGCTTCCAGCAGGCCCGGCCGGTGCCGATCGAGCGGGCGGCCGATCTGGCACTGTCCGACGAGCCCACCGTCGATGAGGCGCGGCGACTGTTCACCAAACTGGACCTGGGGCTGCCCAGTTCCTTCACCGACCGCGACATCACCGACATCATCCGCAAGGCAATCCAACCGAAAAACCCTTACTGGTAATGGACTACGAGCACATTCGAGCGTCCATGGTGGACGGCACAGCCGACCGGGTCGTGCCGCGATGGGCCGTCGGCGTGCTCGGCGAGGTGATCGACGGGCGGCGGGCCATCACGGCCGTGCGTCACCCGCTCGGGTTCGTCTGCCTGCCGCTGTGGCGGGACGGCGGCGCCGGCGCCTGCACGCACGTCTGGAGCGACCGCCTGACCCAAGCCAGCCCCACCACCTCCACCATGCACGCGCACAGCTGGGACCTGACCAGCTACGTCCTCTATGGACAGTTGCGCAACGAGTTGGTCGACGTGCGCGAACTGACCGACCGGGCCGACAGCGCCGAAGCGACAGCGCATCGGGTCTTCGAGGTGCACACCGGCCAGGAGGCCGACGAGATCCGCCGCACTCCCCGGCTGGTCCGCGGTCGCGCCCACGCCACCGACCGGCACCAGCGAGGCGAGGTGTACGCCCTGCCCGCCGGGGTATTCCACCAGACGGTGGTCGAACGCGAGACCGCCACCATCGCCCTCGGCAGCCACCGCCCCGGCGGCGTCGACCTCGCGCTCGGCGACGTCGAGACGGCCACCCATCGGGTGAGCCGGTTCCACTGCGACCGGGACGAGACGGCGCGCGTCGCCCGGATGGTTGTCGAACGGCTCGCGGAAAGCCTGCCGCCACGGGAAAAGGAGAAGCAATGCTGCCACGGAGCATAACGGCGCCGGCGGACGCTCGGGTGGACATCGAGGCGGCGCGATCTCTCGCGGTGCGGGCGGCCGAGTCCGCCGGGGCGCTCATCCGCGCCGACCTCGCGATCGGCACTGACGGCGGAGCCGGCAACGGGGTCGACATCCGCGCCAAGGGCGATGCCGGCGACCTCGTCACCAATCTGGATATCGCCGCCGAACGGCGCATCGTGAAACGCATCCGGGGCGGATTCCCCGACCATCGCATTCTCACCGAGGAAGCCGGCCTGCTGGACGCGGCGGACGATGACTGGCTGTGGTTGGTCGATCCACTCGACGGGACCAACAACGTGGCGATCGGCCTGCACGCGTACGTCGTCGGCATCGCCCTGTGCCACCACGGTGTGCCGGTGGTCGGCGTGGTGCACGACCCGATCGCCGGACATACCTGGTCGGCGGTGCGCGGCCGGGGCGCGCTCGGCCCCACCGGGCCGTTCACTCGAACGAGGCGCCGACCGGCCGGCGATCCGGTGATCGCCTGGGTGCAGGGCTACGGCGTCGCGCGGCGCGACGAGACAGCCCGCTCGATCCGGCTGGGCCTGGAATCCGGCGCGCGGCGGGTGCTGCAACTCTGGGCGCCGCTGCTGTGCTGGGTGATGCTGGCCCGTGGCGACATCGACGGATTCGTCGGCTATCGGGCCGGAATCGTGGATCTACCGGCCGGCGCGCTGATCGCCCGGGAGGCCGGCATCACGATCTACGACTTCGACGGCTCGCCGTTCGACGACGGGGTGGGCCGGCCCGAGGACGACCAGCACCTGGACTTCGTGGCCGGGCCACCGGACACGGTGTCCGACCTGCTCGTCATGGTGAAGGCGGCCGGCGACCCGGCGGACGGCGGGTCAGCCGGTGGCCAGTAGCACGCCGACACTCGCCGCCAACGCCACGACCGCCAGCACGAGACCCATTCGGACAAACCTGGGCAGCGCCATCCGAAGGCCGTGATCACGGCAGGACTCCAGGCACAGCAAGGTCGCCAGCGAAGCCCACGGCGTCACGATCGGTCCCACATTGGTGCCGATCAGCAGGGCCAGCAGTTGGTCGTGATTGGCCACCGGTACGACCGCCTCGCCCGCCGTGTACGCCGGCAGGTTGTTGAGCACATTGGACAGTCCGGCGCCGGCCGCGGCGGCCCGGTAGTCGCCACCGGCGCCGGGATCGGCGCCGACGATCGCGGTCATGATCCGGTCCAGCCCGAACCGGCTCAGCGTCGGCACCACCAGGAACATCCCGGTGACCAGCACCAGCAGCTGCCACGGGATCAGGCTCAGCCGGAGGTGCCGACGATCCAGCACGGCGAACGCGACCAGCACGATCACCGCCGCGACCGCCGCCGCGTAGCCGATCTGGTCGCGCACGAACGGAATCGCGACGATGAACAGCAGGCAGGCCGTCGCCGCCGTCCAGAACAGCGTGCGCTGCCGGGGCTGTTCCAGTCTCAGCGGCTCCGGCGGCAGATAGCGGTCCGCGCCGCGCCGGCCGCGCCGCCAGTACCCGAGCCAGAGCACCAGCATGGTCGCCGCCAGCGCGGCCAGTTGCGGCGCCCACATTCGGGCGACGAACCCCGGCGCGTCCAGCGCCACCCGGTTGGCGGCCAACAGGTTCGTCAGGTTGGACACCGGCAGCAGCAGGCTCGCCGTGTTCGCCAGCCACAGCGTGGTCATCGCCAGCGGCAGCGGCGCGATCCCGGCCCGCGCCGCCAGCGCCAGCATGACCGGCGTGAGCAGCACCGCCGTGGTGTCCAGATTGAGAAAAATGGTGGTGCAGGCGGCAAAGGCCACCGCCAGCAGGAAAAGGGCCAGGTAGTTGCCCCGGCCGACGATGGCCAGCCGGTCGGCGATGACATCGAAGACCTGGGCCTCGCGGGCGAGTTTGGCCAGCACGATCACGCTGCCCAAAAACAGCAACAACGGCGCTATCCGGCGCATATTGGCCCCGGCTTCGGCCGCCGGCAACAATCCGGTGACCACGCAGAGCAGCCCGGCCGCCAGCAGGCCGATCCGGACCCAGTCCAGCACGCTGGGACCAGCCAGTAACGCGCGAACCCGCGCGGCCATGCCCGGGGCGTCGCCGACGGCCGGCGGCCGGCGGAAACTGGCTGGACGCACGTCGAGTCATCTTATGCCGGATCACCGGATGACTGGTGGGCAGGTCGCACACCCGCGATACTGAAAACATGAGGTGGCAAGGCGGCCTGGGGGACGGCGCGAGCGGCCGTTTCTCCTGGCGTTCCGATCATCCGGTCGATATCTTCATCAGCTATTCGCCGGCCGACGAGCGGTGGGCCACCTGGGTGGCCTGGCAGTTGGAGGCCGAGGGCTACCGCACGCTCCTCCAGGCCTGGGACTTCGTGCCGGGCAGCAACTTCATCGACTTCATGGATCGTGGCGTGCGCGAGGCGGCCGTGGTGGTGGCCATGCTGTCGCCCAACTACCTGCAGTCCCGGTACGGCCGGATGGAGTGGCAGGCGGCGCTGCGCACCGACGTGGACAAGCTGGTCACGGTGCGCATCGCGGACTGCCCGCTGGACGGCCTGCTGGCCACCATCACCTGGGTGGACCTCGTCGATGTGGGCGACGCGGAGCAGGCCCGACGGGCGTTGCTCGGCCGGCTGCGGCAGGCGCTGGACGGCCGGGCGAAACCGTTGCGGGAACCGGATTTTCCGCAGGACGAGCAGCCGCCAGGCCGCAGCGCTGTGGACCTCACCCACCAGCCGCCGGAGGACCACCCACCGGCCACCGGGTCCTGGGAGCCCCCGCACAGCCGGCGGGCGCCGGTGACACCGCCGGCCTATCCGCCCGCCGTGCCGGCCGGGCCGCGGCAACGCGACACGATCACCCTGTTACATGTGCCCGGCCCCCGGTTCGGCCGGGGCATGGCGGACCCGGACGAGCCGCTGCACGCCAAGGACCTGCAAGCCCGGATCTGGGCCAATGTCACCAGACTCGCCGACTCAGGTGTGTCCAAACCGGACTTGATCGTGGTCACCGGCGACCTCACCGAGTCGGCGAAACCGCGCGAGATCGATGAGGCGCTGACGTTTCTGACCGGGCTGCGAGTGCTGCTCGGCCTGGAGCCCGACCGACTGATCCTGGTGCCCGGCGGCCACGACGTGTCGAAGGCCGCCTGCGCCTCGTACTTCTCCCACTGCGAGGCGGAGGACATCCCGCCACAGGAGCCGTACTTCCCGAAGCTGAAGCACTACGCCGACCTGTTCAACCAGCTCTATCAGGGTTTCGAGGGGCTGGTCTTCGACGTCGCCCAGCCGTGGACGCTGTTCGCCCTGCCCGAGTTGCGGGTGGCCGTCGCCGGCCTGAACTCGACCATGGCCGCCAGCCACCGCGCCGAGGACAACTACGGCTGGATCGGCGAGCGACAGGCCGCCTGGTTCGCCGACCGGCTGCGTCCGTTCGAGGAGTCCGGCTGGCTGCGGATCGGCCTGCTGCGGCACGATCCCGCGCCCGGCGCCGGAGTCGCCGGGGCCGATCCCGCGCTGCTGCGCGACGCCGGCACGCTGGGCCGGCTGCTCGGCCGCAGACTGAACTTCGTGCTGCACGGACCGGGCCCCGGCGGCGCCCGGCTGGACTTCGTGGACCCCGATCTGCCGGTGCTGCCGGCCGCCCGGCCCGGCCAGGACGAGGTGGTCCAGGTGACCGCCGACGGGCTGACCCGGTTCTCCGGCCACGACGACCAGCCCACCGAGAACCCGGAAACCCTGCGCCGCCGCTGGCACGCGGTGTCCGGCGCGTTCAGCGCGGCCAAGTCGAAAGACGCCGCCGAGGCCGAGTCGGCGATCGAGCCGGCGGCGCAGCCCGAACAGGACCGGCCGCAGCCGGCCGCCGATCCGCACAGCCTGTTGCTGGACCGCGTCGCGGAGGTGTGCCGGACCCGCTACCCGAAGGCCAGCGTCCGCCGGGTCGACGTCGAGCCGGCGCACCTCCTGATCACCGATCAGGAGGACGGTTTCAGCCCGCAGCGGCGGATCGCCGCCCACGTCGGCGAGCCGACCCGGGAGGTGCTCGACGATTTCCTGCGGGTGGACCCCGACCCCGGCTCGGAACTGGTCTACCAGGGCCCGCCGGCGGCGCACGCGCTGCGCGAGGAAGCCCATCGCCGGGGCGTCCGGCTGCGCAGCTTCATCGAGTTCCAGGGCCTGCTGGACCTGCGCGGCTACCTCGGCCGGCAGACCCGGCGGCTGCGCACCGATCCGCGTTATCCGCCGGAACTGTATGTGCCGCAACGGTTCCGCACGCTTGACCGGGACGATCACGACGTGCGCGACGACCTGGCCACCGAGTTGGTCGACCTGGTCACCGCCGACCGCCCCAGGTTCGTCCTGCTGCTCGGCGATTTCGGCCGGGGCAAGACGTTCGCGCTGCGCGAGGTCGCCCGGCGGATCGCGGAGACCATGCCGCACCTGGTGCCGATCCTGATCGAGCTGCGCACGTTGGACAAGGCGCACACCGTCGACGGCCTGGTCGCCGCGCATCTGGCCAACGAGGGCGAGGAGCTGATCGACCTCAAGGCATTCCACTACATGCTCCGGGAAGGCCGAATCGTGCTGCTGTTCGACGGTTTTGACGAACTGGTCAGCCGGATCAGCTACGACCGCGCCGCGGACCACCTGGAAACGCTGCTGCGGGCCGCGCAGGACCGAGCGAAGATCGTGGTGACCAGCCGTACGCAGCATTTCAAGTCGACCGCCCAGGTGTTCACCGTATTGGGTGAACGGGTCGGGCTGCTGCCGTACCGGCGAATTCTGAATGTCGAGGACTTCACGCCGGCGCAGGTGCGCGCGTTCCTGGTGAACCGCTACGGCGGCGACGAGCGGAAAGCCGACGACCGGATGGGGCTGATCAAGGGGATCGCGGATGTGCTCGGGCTGTCCCGGAATCCGCGGATGCTCAGCTTCATCGCCGACCTGGACGACGACCGGCTGCGCGCGGCCGCGCACGCTCGGCAGACGGTCAGCGCGGCCGCGCTGTACGGCGAGATCCTGCACTCCTGGATGTCCTACGAGGCCGAGCGGGCCCGGCGCGGCCCCGGCACCTCGATCGGTCTGCGGCTGGAGGACCAGTGGCGGGCGGTGACCGCGCTGGCCCGCCGGCTCTGGGAGACCGGCGAGTCGTACCTCCGGCTGTCCGAGCTGACCGAGGTGGCCGGCACGCTGACCGAACTCGCCGACAGCCGGCTGTCCCCCGACTACGCGGCCCATGCCGTCGGCGCCGGCAGCCTGCTGGTGCGCACCGACGAGGACCTGTTCGGCTTCATCCACACCTCGGTCGCCGAGTGGCTGGTCGCCGGCATGATCGCCGGACAGTTCTACGCCGGGGTGGCCGCGCCGCCGGAACTCGCCCAGCGCGCGCTGTCCCAGCTGACCATCGACTTCCTGTGCGATCTCGCCGATCCGCGCGCCTGCCAGTCGTGGGCGGAGGCGGTGCTCGGCCCTGTCGACACTGCCGGCACTGGCAATGCGGACAGCGTCTCCCAGGCGGTCTCCCGGGCGAACGCGTTCAAGGTCAGCACCCGGCTGCGCACGCCGCCGACCGGAGACCTGCGCGACGCGGCTCTGCCGGACGAGGATCTGTCCCATCGGGAGATGTCCGGCGTGGACCTGACTGGAGCGGATTTGTCCCGCGCCCGGCTGGTAGGCACAAATTTGTCTGGTGCGATCTTGCGGGACGCGCGGCTGGTGGACACCAGATTGGACGAAGCGCGGCTGGCCGGCGCGGATCTGCGCGGCGCGGACCTGACCAGGGCCCGATTGCCCAGGACGGATCTGACCGACGCCCAGGTGGCCGGCAGCCGATGGAACCGGGCGGTGCTGGTCGGCGCGACCGGCGTGCCGAACGCGCCGGAGCTACGGGACGCGGCGATCGTGCCACCGCAGCCGGTCCGCACCCAGTTCGCCCCGGCCGCCGTCGGCGTGCGACACGGTTTCCGCGCCCGGCTGCCGCAGGTGCTCTCGTACAGCCGCGACGGCGGCACGCTGGCCATCGGCACCGAGGACGGCGGCGTGCTGATCTACGACGCGGTCTCGGGCCAGCCGCTGCGGACGCTGTCCGGGCACCGGGGCCGGGTGTTCGCGGTGGCCTACGGCGAGCGGGCGCTGATCACCGGCGGCCGGGAGGGCCATGTCCGGCTGTGGGATCCGAACAACGGCGACCCGCTGGCGGTGCTCCCCGAGCATCTGGGCTGGCCGTGGCCGCTGGTGGTCAACGCCGCCGGCGACCTGCTGGTCACCGGCGACTCGTTCGGCGTGATCCGGCTGTGGGACCTGCCCACCGGCCGGCTGCGGCGCACCTGCCCGATGGCCGGACGCGGCTTCATCTACAGCGCGGCGGTGTCCGACCGGCTGGTCGCCGCCTCCTACGAGAACGGCACCGCGTGCGTGTGGGACATCGCCACCGGCGAGCAGACCGGCGATCTGGCCGGCGCCGACGGCGAGCTCTACCGGGTCGCGTTCAGTCCGGACGGACGCCTGCTGGCCACCGGCGGGGCGGGCGGGGCGCTGCGGCTGTGGGACGCCGGCACCGGCCATCAGGTCGCGGATCTGCCCGGCCATCCCGAACGGCTGTACACCGTGGCCTTTCATCCGACACGGCCGCTGCTGGCCAGCGCGGACATGGACGGCGGGGTGCGCATCTGGCGCACCGACACCAGCGACGTCACCAGCGCCCACACCAGCGAGCCGGTGCACGTGCTGACCGGCCACCAGGCAGGCGTCTACTGGGCCGCGTTCAGCCCTTCGGGTGACACGCTCGCCACCGGCGACAGCGCCGGCACGGTCTGTCTGTGGGACACCGAGACCGGGCGGCGGCGGCACCGGCTGACCGCGCACACCGGCTCGATCTGGCCATTCGCCTTCCGACCCGACGGCGAGCAACTGGCGATCAGCGACGACCAGTTCACCACCCGGCTGTGGGACCCGGCGACCGGCCAATGCCGGCACACCATCACCGGACACGGCCGGAAGGTCACCTCGGTGAACTTCTCCGGAACCGGCGGGATGCTGGCGGCCAGCGGCAATGACGGCACGGTTCGGCTGTGGGATCCGGACCGTGGCCGGTTGTTGCGCCGGCTGGCCGGCACCGACGACCGACTGGTGATGTTGGAAACCGCGGTGTTCAGCCCGACCGCCGCGCGGCTGGTGACGGTGAGCAACGACGGCCGGATGAACCTGCTCGACGTTGCCAGCGGCGGCTACGAGCGGCACATCAACGTCGAGTCGGCGCCCATCTGGGCAGTCACCTTCGACTCCACCGGCGACATGCTGGCGACCGCGAACGACGACGACACGGTTCGCACCTGGTACCGCTCGAACGGGCGACTGGTGCGGACACTGGCCGAGCACCGCGGCCGGGTGCGGTCGATCGCGTACAACGCGGACAGCTCGATGCTGGCCACCGGCTGCGACGACACGCTGATCCGGTTGTGGGACGCGGAGTCCGGGCGGCTGCTGCGCACGCTGTCCGGACACAGCGACCGGGTCTACGCGGTGGCCTTCTCCGGCGACCTGCTGGCCAGCGCGTCCTGGGACAACAGGGCGATCATCTGGGACACCTTGTCAGGAGAACCGATGCACCAGCTCGGCCAGCACAACGGTCGACTGTGGACGGCCGCGTTCAACGCCACCGGCGATCTGCTCGCCACCGCCGGCGACGACCTGGTGATCCGGCTCTGGGACCCGAAGACCGGCCGTCAGCTGCACGCGCTGGAAGGGCACACTCGCAGCGTGTGGTCGGTGGCGTTCAGCCCATCGGGTGATCTGCTCGCCAGCGGCGGCGACGACGGCACCGTCCGGCTGTGGTCGATCTCCGCCGAGGCGCCCACCAGCCGGCCGACGCTGCGGATGACCCTGCTCGGGCTACCGGAGGGGTGGGCCGCGATCGGCCCGGACGGCCGGTACAAGTCCGAGGGTGACATCGCCGGGCAGTACTGGCACGTCACCGGGATGTGCCGGTTCGAGCCGGGGGAACTGGATCCGCACCTGAGTCACATCCGCCGGCTGTCGCTCGACGGTCCGTGGTGATGCCGGTGTTATCCACCGGGGATGGCTCACTCGTACGGGTTGTCCGCGTGGACGGCCCGCTTGATGACGTCGGTGACATCGTCATCCGTATAATGATCGGGCAAGCCGACAGCGACGGCACGCAACGTGTCTCGTGCTTCCTCGACGGTCGGCTGATCGCTGAGTAGCGTTGCCTGACTGAGATCGACTCGACGCGCCTGGTCGAAACTCACCTTCAGCTCGCTGTGCCAGTGGCCGTAGAGATAATGACCACGCTTGATTTGCAGAGCCGGGTATTTCGGATGCCGCTCGGTGATGATGAGCGAGTCGGTGGAGAGCTCCCAGCGGAACGTAGCCATGGTCGACGACAACGCGATCTGCACCTCCAGCAGTGCATACCTCTGTTGCCACCAGCAAGAGGCAAGAATCGTGGCATACAGCTCTTTCTGGGTGTCCACACTGGTCCACCCCGAGGTGTCATTGTCTTTCATCGATCGAAAATAATTGACGTATCGCTCGCACAGCTCGGTATCGGTCGGGTCAAGAATTTCCAGCCGAAAGTCGAGCTTACGTCGGTCTTCGCGCGCGGCGCGGACACATTCGGGCAAGGTGACGGCGCGGATGAAGGTCCCGCTGCCGCCCTTGAAAACCCACACATGAGAGCCGCGCCGCGCACGGGCGAGCGTCTCGGAAATCTCAGACCCCACCAGGACCTTGATCTCGTCCGACCGGTCGAGCCGCTCAACTAACGAGTCGAGTCGCCCAGCCATGCTGCCGAGCGCAGTCCGCATCTCCGGTTCGGTGGCCTCGCCGCGCCAGTTCCCGCGGAGGATGGATAACGCCAAGGCGGCGAGGGCTCCCAGTATGGAACTGTTGATCACCACGTCCGAAACCGCGCCACTCAATCCGGCGACGGCGGCGACCGCGGCGATAATCAGGGCGATCGCGGCGTCCGCGTCGGCTACCAGCGACTTGAGTAGGGCCTTCAACGCTGTCTCCCTCGGCGGCAGGTGGCCCACAAGATCATAACCAAGGACACCACACCAGCCAAGAGCCGGAAAACAATTCCGGCGGAAATGGGAGTGGCCGGCGCCAGAGCCGGCACCGGCCACTCCCGGCCAGCTGAAACAGGCGATCCAGGAAGCTCAGCCGATTCGCTGGCGCAGGTTCTCGTCCAGGATGGCCAGGAACTCCTCGGTGGTCTGCCAGCCCTGGTCCGGGCCGACCAGGAGGGCCAGGTCCTTGGTCATCTTGCCGCTCTCCACGGTCTCGATGACGACCCGCTCCAGGGTGTCGGCGAAGCCGATCACCTCGGGCGTGCCGTCCAGCTTGCCGCGGTGCTTGAGGCCGCCGGTCCAGGCGTAGATGGAGGCGATCGGGTTGGTCGAGGTCGGCTTGCCCTGCTGGTGCTGGCGGAAGTGCCGGGTGACCGTGCCGTGCGCGGCCTCGGCCTCGACGGTCCTGCCGTCCGGGGTGGTCAGCACCGAGGTCATCAGGCCGAGCGAGCCGTAGCCCTGGGCCACCGTGTCGGACTGCACGTCGCCGTCGTAGTTCTTGCAGGCCCATACATAGCCGCCCGACCACTTCAGGGCGGCGGCGACCATGTCGTCGATCAGCCGGTGCTCGTAGGTCAGGCCCTTGGCCTTGAACTCGTCGGCGTACTCGGTCTCGTAGATCTCCTGGAACAGGTCCTTGAAACGCCCGTCGTAGGCCTTGACGATGGTGTTCTTGGTCGAGAGGTACAGCGGATAGTTGCGGTTCAGCGCATAGCGGAAGCTGGCGTGCGCGAAGTCGCGGATCGACTGGTCGAGGTTGTACATGGCCATGGCCACGCCACCGCCCGGGAAGTCGAACACGTCGTGCTCGATGACCTGGCCGTCCTCGCCGACGAACTTGATCGACA
>DASZLR010000207.1:0-3763 GCA_035552275.1 Pseudonocardiaceae bacterium
CGGCTCAACGGCTGTGTCGGCTCAACGGCTGTGTCGGCTCAACGGCTGTGTCGGCTCAACGGCTGTGTCGGCTCAACGGCTGTGTCGGCTCAACGGCTGTGTCGGCTCAACGGCTGTATCAGCCCAACGGCGGAAGGAACCGATCGTGACCGCGGACGATGGCACAGACCACCGTTGGCAGGGATACAGCCATCAGGAGCTGTACCAGCTGATCAGGTCGGGGCCAGGCCCGGCGCCGGCCGGGGTGGTCGCGGATCGCTGGTCCGGGATGTCCGACGCGCTCGCGGAGATCCAGCAGAGCATCACCGCTGGCGTGGCCGCGTCCGGCGCGACCTGGGAGGGTTCGGCCGCCGATGCCGCCAGGTTCGCGCTCGCGCCGCTGGGCGACTGGGCCGAGCAGGCCGCGATGGCCGCCGACACCATGCGGATGAGCACGGAGTTGCAGGGCAACCTGTTGGGCAAGGCGCGTTCCGACATGCCGCCGCCCATGCCGGTGACCGCCGAGCAGCCGGACGGCGCGGTGACGACCATCGCGCACCTGTTCGGGTTCCAGACCGACTACGAGATCCAGGAGTCGTCCAGCAACGCCGCCGAGCAGAAGGCGTTCCAGGTGATGGCCGAATACGAGGCCGGCACCACGGAGAACACCAGCACGCTGGGCGATTTCGGCACGCCGCCGCCGTTGGAGGTGGACACCTCCGCGATCACCGCGGCGGGTCCGCCGAAGGCGCGCGAACCGCACGAGTCGTACCGCCGTTCGCGGGTCCGCGTCGGCCGGTCTAGCCGGTCCTCGGCCAAATCCGAATCCGAATCCCGTGCCTCGGCGGATATCGAGGAACCGCGCACGACGTCGCCCGTCCGCACGTCGGCCAGCGAGCCGGCTCCCGCTGACGTCGACGTCCCGGCCAGCCGCAGCGGCGTCGCGCCAGAACCCGAATCGGACGAGAGTTTTGTCGACAGCTTCTTCGTGGACGCCGAAGAGGCGTTGGGTGGTGAACGGCGGGTCTCGCCACGGGTGATCGGTGAATAGCCGGTGACCACGACGGAGTTGGGCGTGACCACCGGCGAGATCCGGTTGTCCACAGTGGAATTCGACGTGCTGTGGGAACACCTGGGGCTCGGCGAGATACCGCTGGTGCTCAAGGTTCCTTCACCCGGCCGGACTCGCGGCGAGCGTGCCGAGCTGGTTGAGCGCGCCTGGCGGTCGTTGTCCCAGCGCGATCTCGGCCGCCCGACCGGCCTGAATTCGGAACTGGACCGGTTGCTGCGGCTACTGGTTCGCCCGCAGCGGGAGATCGACGGCCGACTGTGGATCAGGCTGCGCAGCTTCCGGCTGCTGGTGGCCGCGTCCGGCGCCGACGCCGTGTTCGCCACTCTGGCTGACGACCAGATCACGTTGCGCCCAGCCGAGTCCAGCGGTTTGGTGCGAGAAGCGTTGTCGCCGTTGCCCCAGGGTCCGGCCGGGCCGGGCGAGTCGGTCACCCTACCCAGCGCCGATCTGGAAGCGGCAGCCGCGGAATCCGAGACGCCAGAAGACTTCGAGCGGCGGCTGTGCGAACGCGGCGTGCGGCACCGGGACGCGGCGGCGCTGCGCACAATGGTCACGAACGCCCGCCGACAGGGCCAGTTCGGCGCCGCGGCGCGCGACCGCTGGGGCCGGCGCAGCCGAGCCGGCCGAGTGGTCAGCTTCTTCGACAACCCCAAGGGCCGCTACCTGCAAATGCGTCGCGTCGCGCCCAGCGGCGAGGCGTGGAGCACCATCTCCCCCGCCGATCACCGGCTACTGCTCACCCAACTCGCCGACCTGCTGACCGAAGTAGAGACCGACGCCAACGCCCGCTGAGCTTTATTGGCCTGCCGCGAGCACAGCCTGAGCGACGATCATCAAGGCTGGCAACGGGATTTCCGGCGAGCTGACCCAGCTCAGCGGTGGGTGGCCAGGATGCTGCGTCGGGGGCAGGTCGATGCCCCACGAGTCCCGGCCACCCATCGCCACACCCACGTCGAGCGGTTCGACCAGCTCGGTGATCTGCTGGCGCTCGCCGGAATCCGCCCGCCCCAACAGAATCCACCGCGCCCCCACACTCACCGCGGGCAGCTGAACACCCTGGGCACGCAACGCCACCACGACCCGCTCACCCACGTCGGCCGGCACGTTCAGCCCTGACACCGCGATACCCGGCGTGGTCCACACGATCGAGCCGACCGCGAACACGGGCCAGCCCAACCGATCCCGGTACCACCGCGCGGCGGACTCGGTGTCGTCCATCGGGGTTACAGCGACACCGAGATCTGGCCGTGCTCGCCGGATCGCGCCCGCTCGCAGGCATCCGTCGCCTCGGCCGCGAACTTCTCCAGCGCGGCCAACTCGAACCACACCGTCACGGTCTCTCGCGGACCGAGATAGAAGATCACGTTCCCGGGGGACACGTCGATTTCAGCCGGGCAGCCCGGCTTCACCTTGGTGAACGACTCCTGCTTCAAAAACCCACTCATCTGCGGTGCTACCTTCCGTGCGTTCGCTTCCAGTTGGGCCACGTGATAAACAGTTATAGCGGGCCGTTACCGCAAGCAGCAAAAGTTGCCGGCCGCGCAACCATGGGAGGATGAATGGCAAGGAAATCGCCGGGCGCGAAAGCCAAGGGTCTCGGTGCGGAGTTGCGCATCCTGCGACAACGCGCCGGCATGACACTGGAAGACGCGGCCAAGCCGGTGGACCTTTCAAAAACGATCCTGTCCAAACTGGAGACCGGCCATCGCAACATCGCCTTCCAGGAGGCCGTCGGCCTGCTGGCGCTGTATGGGGTGGTCGGCGAGGAACGAGACCGCGTCCTCACGCTGGCCCGCTCGGTTGATGACCCAGGCTGGTGGGAGGTGGGAATCCCAGGCATGACCAGGGAATCCGCCGCTCTCGCCGACTACGAGGCCATGGCCACCGGGATCGTGAGCTGGGCTCCCTTGCTCATGCCCGGCCTGTTGCAGACCATGGACTACGCCCGCGCTTTTCTGGGAATTTATGGCCTCCCCTCGCATGTCATCGAAGCCCGATTGACCGCCCGGCTACGCCGACAGCAAACCATGTGGCGGCCGGATGTCACCTACACCGCGTACGTCGGCGAATCAGCTCTACGCACCGTTGTGGGCGGCGCGACAATTATGACCGCTCAACTGCACGCCCTACTCGACGCCCAGCGTCGAAGTAACATCACCGTCCGAGTCGTGCCGCCGGGCGTCGGCGCTCATCTCGGCCAACTGGGCGCATTCCTGAAGTTGAACTTCCCCGCAATCACGAGCGTTGTACACGTCGAATTGTTGCACTCGGGAGTGTTCCACGACGAGCCCGCGCTGACAGATCCCTATGTCAAGGCCGTGGCGCAGCTCGCAGAAGTTGCACTCAGCGCAACCGAATCAACCCGTATGATCGCCACAGTCGCACACGAGATGGAGGGCCAGGCATGACCAACATTCGGTGGCGCAAGTCCAGCTACAGCGGTGCCCAGTCCGACTGCGTGGAGCTCGCGCACACCCGCGACCAGGTCCGGGATAGCAAGGCCCCCAACGGACCGGCGCTCGCCGTGTCCCTGTCCGGCCTGCTCGCAGCCGTCAAGTCTGGCCGTTTCGACCGCTGACCAGCTCTACTCCATCCGCGTGGTCTTCACCTGTTAGGTCAATCCAGCCCCGTGCGCCCGAGGGTCGTGCTACTCTCGGGCGCGATTGGATGATGACCGCAGCGTGATGGGGGCACCACTCGCGATGACCGACC
>DASZLR010000208.1:0-7721 GCA_035552275.1 Pseudonocardiaceae bacterium
GCGGTCGACACGCTGGGCCGTGGCTACGTCGCCGCCGGGCACGATCGGGTGCTGCTGGTGCCGGGTCAGCGGGAGGGCGAGCGGCAGACGGACGCGGGGACCGTGATCACCCTGCCCGGCACGCCGGTCGGCGGCGGTTACCGGATGGTGTTGCGGCCGGCGCTGGTGCTGCGCGCCCTGGACCGGCTCAAACCGGATTCGGTGGAGGTGTCCGACAAGGCGACGCTGCTGGCCGCCGGAACGTGGGCGCGGGACAACGACACCGGGGCGGTGCTGTTCTCGCACGAGCGGCTGGACGCCTGGCTGGCGGCCCGGTTCCTGCGCCGCTGGCAGCATGGCGCGGCCGTGCTGGAGCCGGCGGTGCAGCGGTGGTACCGGGGGATCGTCAAGCGGTTCGACACCGTGGTGGTGACCTCGGCGTACGCCGAGAACGAGTTCGCTCGGCTGGGTGTGCCGACGCTGTGCCGGATTCCGCTGGGCGTCGACCTGGCGACCTTCCGTCCGTGCGGTGCGGTCGATCCGTCCGGTCCGGTGCGGCTGGTGTACGCGGGGCGGATCTCGCCGGAGAAGAACCCGAAATCGGTGATCGGCGCGGTGCGCGAGCTGGTGCGGGAGGGCATCGCGGTCCGGTTGGACGTCTACGGGGAGGGTGCGGCGTTGCCGGCGCTGCGGCGGCAGGCGGCCGACCTGCCGGTGGTGTTCCACGGCTATCTGGGCGACCGGATGGAGTTGGCTCGGCGGCTGGCGTCGGCGGAGGTGGCGTTCGCGCCGAGTGCGGCGGAGACGTTCGGGCTGTCGGTGCTGGAGGCGTTGGCGTGCGGGACGCCGGTGGTCGCGGCCGCGACGGGTGCGGCGCCGGAACTGCTCGCGCCGGGCGCCGGGGTCGCGGTGCCGCCGACGCCGGAGGGATTGGCGCGGGGCGTGGTGGAGGTGCTGTGTTGGCCGGCCGCGCAGCGGCGGGCCGCCGCGCGTCGTCGGGCCGAGCAGTTCCCCTGGTCGGCGACCACGGAGTCGATGCTCACCCTGCACGCCCGCGATTAGCCCGGCGGCGCGATGGGCCGTTGGCAGTAGCAGTCAGCGGCAGGTGGTGGCCGTGGTGCGGTAGACGAACAGTTGCCGTTGCGAGCCGAAGAAGCCATAGGTGCGGTAGGTGGGCGTTTCGGCGAGCGTCCACCGTGCGTTGTGCTGTGGATCGGTCTGCGGTGCGGCGGCCACGACATAGCACGGCTGGTCGTCGGAGAACATCGGCGTTTTGACATAGGTGCCCGGCTCGGCATTCGGGTCGGCGGGCCCGGCGCCCGTGGTCGAGTAGTAGGCGGTCCAGGTGAAGCCCGCGTTCACGTAGGGCGCCGCGGCCCTGCCGGAACTGACCACGGAGTGGGCCGCGTGCCAGGTGGCCGCGTCGTAGACCAGGCCGTTGAGCGTGATCAGGCTGGTGACCGAGGCCAGGAACAGCCATCCGGCGCCCGCCACGGCGACGCGCGCACGCGATATCCCGCTCAGGGCACCGAATGGCTCCCGCAGGGTCAGGGCGGCGACCGGCAGCGCGAGCGGCAGCAGGTAGCGGTCGAACAGGATCTGGCCCTCGACGATCTCCACCACGGTGCCGGCCGCGGTCAGCAGTCCGAAGATCAGAAACGGGAGCGGGAGTCGGCGGACCCGACTCACCAGCAGCCCGGCGAGCAGCGCGCCCGAGACGACGGCCAGCGGCAGCAGCACGTCCCAGACCGGTCGCGGGAAGAGGTTCGGCTTCTGCCCGAGGAAGGCCGAGGGGTAAGCGCCCTGGATCTCCAGGTAGTTCTGCGGGAAGCCCGCGTGGTAGCGGAGCACAGCCGTGAGCAGCACGGCCACGCCCACCAGGCTGGCGAGGCGCGTCGGCCAGGACCACCGCCACGGCCGGGCCGCGAGCAAGATCAGCGGAGAGAGGATCAGCGCGACCATCAGGTACGCCCCCACGCTGTCCACCAACACCGCCCGTATGCCGGGGAAGTGGGTGGCAGTGAACGAGGGCGAGGATCCGCCGGGTTGCCCGCGGCGCCACAACTCGAACCCGCAGGCCGCGACGGCCAGCGCCGCGCCGAGCGCGCCCAGCGCCAGCACGAAGGAACGCCTCCGTAGGTCCTTGCGGGCCAGCGCTGCGACGAAGATCGCGACCGGCGCGGCGATCGTCTGCTCGCGGATGGTGAAGCCCCAGAGGCTCACCAGCGCCACCAACATCAGCAGCGGCACGGACCGCCGTCGCAGGGCTTGCTGACCGAGTGCCAGCACGATCGCCACCGCGGCGAAGGCGGGTAGGTCGGTCATCATCGACGTGGCCAGCAGGCCGAAGCCGGGCCAGATCACCAGCGCCAGCACGCCGAGCGCCGCCCGACGCGGTCCGGAGACCGAGCGCAGCAGGTCGTAGCCGGCGGCCAGGGACAGCAGGGCGAGCAACGCGACGTAGCAGTGCTGCGCGCTGAGCGAGGCGCCCAGTGGTCCCAGCGGCACGAACTCGCCGACCAGGAACATGGCGTTCCAGTTGAGCAGCTGAAGGTGTCCGGTGCGGGCGAAGGTCTGCGCGGCCTTGCTGAAGGCCCACGAGTCGTTGTGCGGAATCGAGAGGCTACCGGTCCAGGCGGCCATCGCGAGCGGCCCAAGCACCCCGACAACGGCGGCCACGACCAGCAGCACGAGAACGGAGGACCGCCGGCGCGACCACGGGACCGGGGCCATGCGTGCCGCGCCTGCGGACTGTGCCGTGGCCACGCCGATGGACATGCTCGACTACGTTCCTGAAACGAGAAGGGGAGGGATAGCCACTGTATCGGCTAGCGGCTCCGCAGGGGACGGACGGTGACCGGCCGCGGCTGAATCAGCCGGACCATCGGGGCGAGATAGTGCTGGCTGAACCGCTTGCGGGCTTCCGGTGAGTCCAGCGGCAGCGCCGTGTTCGGGGTGATCACCAGCGAGATGACCAGCCGGGTCAGCAACTCGGCGATGTACTCGGCGTCCTTGCGGGGCAGGGTGATGGTGCCGGCGGCGATCTCGGCGCGGATGTGCCCGGCGATCCAGGCGCGGGCGGTGTCGATGATGCGGTCCGCGTCGGTGGTGAGGTAGGGCAGGATCAGGTCGGGCTCGGTGCGGATCAGCCGGTTGAGCAGGCGGTGGCCGCGGAGGTAGGTCAGGCAGAAGACCATGCCTTCGGTGAGCCTCGCCTCCGGTGTGCCGGCCTGCTCGATCGCTTCGTCCACTTTGGTCAGAAATCGGCCCAGCTCGCGCAGCATCACGGTCTCGAGCAGTTGGCTTCGCTTAGGGAAATGCCGGTGGACGGTGACGCGCGACAGTCGGGTGCGGCGCGCGACATCCTCCATGGTGAACCGGCGCAGCCCGAAGTCCTCAGCCTGTTCCAGCGCCGCGTCCATGATCAGCTCGGCGGTGTCGCCGCTGGGCAGGGACGCGACGACCGCGTGCCGGAACAGGTCGGCCTCCGGGGCGTCATTACGCATGAACGCATGTTACAAGGTTTACATCTTGACGTCAGCTGTTTCATGCGATTGGGTGTATCTGTGTATCCCGATCACGAAGTGGTCATCGTCGGCGCTGGCTTCGTCGGCATCTGCGCGGCGATCCGACTGCGCCAGGCAGGTGTCTCCGACTACGTGATCCTCGAACGGGCCGAGGACATCGGCGGAACCTGGCGGGACAACCGCTATCCCGGTGTCGGCGTGGACATCCCGTCGGTGACGTACCAGTTCTCGTTCGCGCAGACCGGCTCCTGGCGGCGGGTGTTCGCGCGCGGCGCCGAGGTCAAGTCCTATCTGGACCGGGTGGCCGACCAGTACGGCGTCCGCGAGCACGTCCGGCTGGGCCGCGAGGTGGTGGACGCCGAGTTCGACGGCGGCCGCCACTGGTGGACCGTGCGCACCGCGGACGGGCAGGTCGTGACGGCCCGGTTCCTGATCTCCGCGCACGGCGTGTTCGCCCATCCTCAGCTGCCCGACATCGAGGGCATCGACACGTTCGCCGGCCAGACCGTGCACACCCTGCGCTGGGATCGCGACCTGGACCTGACCGGGCGGCGGGTCGCGGTGATCGGCACCGGGGCCACCGCCGTGCAACTGGTGCCGGCCATCGCCCGCAAGGTCGCCCATCTCGACGTCTACCAGCGCACGCCGATCTGGGTGATGCCCAAACCGGACGTGCGAATCCCACCGGCCGCCCGGTTCGTGCTGGGGCGGGTGCCGCCGGCACGGTGGGCGGCGCGGGCGGCGGTGAGCACCGGGATCGAGCTGGCCATGCTGTTCGGCGTCACCAACCATGCTCGGTTCCCGTTCCTGGTCGCCCGAATCCGCAAGCTCGCCGAGGCGCACCTGCGCCGCCAGGTCGCCGATCCGGCGGTGCGGGCCAAGCTGCTGCCGGCCTACGAGTTCGGCTGCAAGCGGCCCGCCATCTCCAACAACTACTGGAGCACGTTCAACCGGGACAACGTCGAGTTGGTCACCGACTCCATCCGGCGCGTCCGGCCCGACGGCATCGAGACCGCCGACGGGAAGGTCCGGGAGATCGACACGCTGGTGTTGGCGACCGGGTTCCGGGTCTTCGAGTACGACAGCGTGCCCGGCTTTCCGCTGCGCGGCGAAGGTGGCGTCGACCTGCGGGACTGGTGGCTGCACAATCGGTTCCAGGCGTACGAGGGCATCACCGTGCCGGGATTCCCGAACCTGTTCCTGATTCCCGGGCCGCATTTCGCGACCAGTTGGTCCTGGCTGGTGATGGCCGAGACGCAGACCCGGCACGCCCAGCGGGTGATCTCGCACGCCCGGTCGCACGGCGCGACCTACGCCGCGATCCGCCCGCAGGCCAACGAGCGGTTCTTCGCCGACATGCGCCGGCTGCACCAGAAAGGGCTGTTCCTCGACCCGTCCTGCGCCGGCTCGAACAGCTACTACCTCGACCGCGACGGCCAACCCTCGATCGTCCGGCCGCAGTCGAGCGTGACCGCGCGCTGGCACGCCAACCGCTTCCCGCTGGCCGACTACGAACTGCGCCCCGCCCCGCCCATCACCCTCGCCCAGCCGGCCTGAGTCCAGCCACGTCGAGGCCGGATTGAACCGTGAGTTCACACGCTGGTGAGATGTGGTTCGTGCGGAGGTGGGCCGTAGTGTGTTCTGATCCCTTTTGCTGTGTTCGCACGATTCGGTCGGGGGCATGCGAGATGAGGACGCGATGGCCACGGGTACGGAGCCACGGACAGACCAGCTGACTGGCCAGGTCGCCTCGCCAGCGAGCCCCGATCCGGCACATCAGGCGATGTTCGCCGGGCAGCGCAAGATCGCCGCGCACATCTCGGTCTACCTGTTCGTCATCGTGCCGCCGCTGGCGGTGCTGGCGGCCGTGCCGATCGTCTGGGGCTGGGGCCTGAGCTGGGCCGACATCCTCCAGGCCGCTGTCTGGTTCACGCTGACCACGCTGGGCATCACAGTTGGCTTCCACCGCTACTTCACGCACAGCGCGTTCAAGGCCAAGCGGTGGCTGCGGGTCACCCTGGCGGTGGTGGGCAGCATGGCGGTGCAGGGGCCGATCCTGCACTGGGTCGCCGACCACCGCCGGCACCACGCCTTCTCCGACCGGGACGGCGATCCGCACTCGCCGTGGAACTTCGGCACCTCGCCGGCGGCCCTGGCGCGCGGTTTCTGGCACGCGCACCTGGGCTGGGTGCTCGAACGCGACCTCACCAACCAGCGCCGGTTCGCGCCGGACCTGGTGGCGGACAAGGACATGCGCACCGTGCACCGGCTGTTCGGCGTGTGTACCGCGGTGACGCTGCTGCTGCCGGCGGTGCTGGGCGGCCTGATCACCTGGTCCTGGTGGGGCTCGGTGACCGCGTTCTTCTGGGCCAGCCTGGTCCGTGTCGCGTTTGGACACCACGTGGCCTGGTCGATCAACTCGATCTGCCACATGATCGGGGACCGGCCGTTCGCGGCGCGGGACCGGTCGGCGAACTTCTGGCCGCTGGCGATCCTGAGCATGGGGGAGTCGTGGCACAACCTGCACCACGCCGACCCAACCTCCGCTCGGCATGGCGTGCGACCCGGCCAGATCGACATCTCGGCGCGGCTGATCTGGCTGTTCGAGAAAGCCGGCTGGGTGCACGACGTGCGCTGGCCGACCCAGCAACGGCTGGCCCGCCTCGCCGCCGCGTAACGGTCCAGGCGACGGCGATCGGGTTCCCACTCGCCGCTCCGGCTTGACGGCGCGCGCTGACGTGGGAAAAGTGGTCGCATGGGCAGTTCCGAGGACCGGGACGGCGTTTCGCTGACCAACCTTGACCAGCCGCTGTTCGACGGCGCGGACGCGACCAAACGCGATCTGGTCGACTACCTGGACACGGTGCGGGATCGGCTCATCCCGGTGCTGCGGGGCCGGCCGCTGTCGGTGCTGCGGGCGTTGCGCGGGCAGGCGCCGTTCATGCAGAAGAACGTCTCCAAGTACGCCCCGCCCTGGCTGCGCACCGCGCCGCTGTGGGCGGAGGCGTCCAAGCGGACGGTTTCCTATCCGCTGTGCGACGACCGGCGATCCCTGCTGTGGCTGGCCAACCAGCGCGCGGTCGAGTACCACCCGATGTTGGTCCGCGCCGGCGCGGAGAACCACCCCACCGACCTGGTGCTTGATCTGGACCCGCCGGTCACCGACGCGTTCCGGCTGGCGGTGCGTTCGGCGCGGCTGGTCCGCCAGGCGCTGGCCGAGGCTGGGCTGACGGGGGCGGTGAAAACCAGCGGCGCCAAGGGATTGCATGTGTTCGTGCCGGTGGCCGCGGAAGCGAGCGCCGAGGAGGTCGCCGCCGCGACCAGGGCACTGGCCGCCCGCGCCGAACGCCTCGATCCGGAGCTGGCGACCACCGCGTTCATCGTGGAAGACCGCGCGGGCAAGGTGTTCCTGGACTCCACCCGCGCCGGCGGGGCCACGGTGGTCGCCGCGTACAGCCCGCGGATCAGGCCGGGCACCCCGGTCTCGTTTCCACTCACCTGGGACGAACTGGACCAGGTGACGCCGACCGACTTCACCGTGCGCACGGCCGTCCGGTTGCTGGGCGACCGCGACCCGTGGGCCGACCAGATGCCCGAGCCGCGGCCGTTGCCCGCCGACTTGATCGAGGAGGGACGGACCATTCCGATCGCCCGGGTGCAGGCCATGCACGAGGGCAAACGGCGCGCCCGCGCCCGACGCGGCTGACCGCGGTGGTTTAGCCGCGCGCGGTGTCCACAGTGGAGTCTGTTAAGTCATCCCGAGCGGCGGTCCGCAACGTGTCCAGGTCCGTCGCGGTGATCGGCCGACCGGGCAGTGGTGCGCCCGGTCCGGCGCACAGCCCATTACAGTAACGCAGCACCTCCTTGGCTGACGATCAGCCCGCCCGACAAGTTCAGCCAATCGGCGATCGTGAACAATACAAAACTCCCAACAAACAACGAATCGGGCAAATTTTCGACGCCGGCAAACCGTCATGCGAATACTCACTGGCGGTAACTTGACAATTAACACGGCAACGGTATTACTGCCATAATCCAGACATAATCCCCCGGCCGCAGTGACCAGCCGTGCCGAAAACTAGGCGGTCGGCCGCGGCTGATAAGACCGGTCACCCACATGGCCCTACTTTTGTTGCTGGTCTTGCGCTCCTCTTGCCCGCGTCATACAGTGGACGGCGCGGGCATAGTGGGGCGCCCGCTAACTGGAGGAAATTG
>DASZLR010000209.1:0-8270 GCA_035552275.1 Pseudonocardiaceae bacterium
GATGACTTCCGATTCTGGTCAGGTGAGTGCTGGCGTGCCTGAGAAGGCCGTGCTGGGACCGCACTACAAGTGGATCGCGCTGTCCAACACCACCCTGGGCATGCTGCTGGCCACCATCAACTCGTCCATCGTGCTGATCGCGCTGCCGGACATCTTCAAGGGCATCCACATCAACCCGCTGGACTCCGGCAACACCAGCTACCTGCTGTGGATGATGATGGGGTTCCTGGTGGTCACCGCTGTGCTGGTGGTGAGCTTCGGGCGGCTGGGCGACATGTACGGCCGGGCGCGGATGTACAACCTCGGCTTCGCCGTGTTCACCATCTCGTCGGTGCTGCTCGCGGTCACCTGGATGGACGGCAGCACCGCGGCGCTGTGGCTGATCGGCTGGCGGGTGATCCAGGGCATCGGCGGCGCGTTCCTGATGGCCAACTCCAGCGCCATCCTCACCGACGCGTTCCCGGCCAACCAGCGTGGCATGGCGATGGGCCTCAACGGCGTCGCCGCCATCGCCGGCTCGTTCCTTGGCCTGCTGATCGGCGGCGTGCTCGCGCCGGTCAACTGGCACCTGATCTTCCTGGTCTCGGTGCCCTTCGGCGTGCTCGGCACCATCTGGGCCTACCTGAAGCTGCACGACATCGGCCACCGGCAACCGGCCAAAATGGACTGGTGGGGCAACATCACGTTCGCGGTCGGACTGATCGCGATCCTGGTCGCGATCACCTACGGCATCCAGCCCTACCACGGTCACTCGATGGGGTGGACCAGTCCACTGGTGCTGACCGGGCTGATCGGCGGCGCCATCGTGCTGATCATCTTCGGCGTCATCGAGCTGAAGGTCGACAATCCGCTGTTCCGGTTGTCGCTGTTCCGAATCAGGTCGTTCTCCCTGGGCAACCTGGCCAACCTGATGGCCTCGCTGGGTCGCGGTGGTCTCCAGTTCATCCTGATCATCTGGTTGCAGGGAGTCTGGTTGCCGCAACACGGTTACAGCTTCAGCCAGACGCCGCTGTGGGCCGGCATCTACATGCTGCCGATGACGGTCGGCTTCCTGGCGTCCGCACCGCTGGCGGGAACGCTGTCCGACCGGCTCGGCACGCGGGTGTTCGCCACCATCGGAATGGCCATCACGGCGGTCACCTTCGGTCTGCTGATCATCATCCCGGTGAACTTCAACTACTGGGCGTTCGCCGGGATTCTGGTGCTCAACGGGTTGGGCATGGGCATGTTCGCCGCGCCGAACCGGTCGCAGGTGATGAACAGCCTGCCCGGCGACGCGCGGGGTGTCGGCGCCGGCATGACGGCGACCTTCCAGAACGCCGCGATGGTGCTGTCCATCGGCATGTTCTTCAGCCTGATCATCGCCGGCCTGTCCGCCAACCTGCCCTCGGCGATGTTCCAGGGGCTGAGCACGCACGGCGTGCCGACGGCGGCCGCGGCGCAGTTGTCGCACCTGCCGGCGGTGGCGGTGCTGTTCGCCGCGTTCCTCGGCTACAACCCGATCCAGCAACTGCTCGGCTCCTCGCTGCACGGCCTGTCCGCCAGCCAGTCCGGCTACCTGACCGGCCGCGGCTTCTTCCCGAACCTCATCTCCGGCCCGTTCCATGACGGCCTGGTGGTGGCGTTCTGGTTCGCCATCGTGGTCTGCGTGATCGCCGCCGTGGCCTCGCTGGCCTCGGGCTCGGGGCGTCCCGTCGCCGCGCTCGCGGGCGCCAAGCCGGGCGGCAAGCCAGCCGAATCGCTGGGGCAGGAGCTGGCCGGCGTGGCCGGCGAGGCATCCGGTGGCCCGGCTGAGCTGGTGGATGAATCGCTGGTGGACGAGTCAGCCGGGGCGGCCCCGCTGACCGGCCCGGTGCTGACCGGCCAGGTGCTGGGCGTCGGCGGCTCGCCGGTCGCTGGAGCCGTGGTGACGGTGACCGCCCAGGACGGCCGGCAGGCCGGGCGGATGCTGGTGCGCGGCGACGGGCGGTACGCGGTGGGCGGACTGTGGCCCGGCCGGTACACGGTGATCGTCAGCGCGCCGGGCGCGGATCCGCAGGCGGCGACGGTGACCATGGTCGACGGGCAGCCGGTGCGTCGGGACTTCGCACTGGCCGGTCTGACCATCACGCCGACCGGCGGGGTGATCGGCGCCGTGCGGTCGGTCAACGGCCGGCCGCTCGCGGACGCCACGGTGACAGCGGTCACCGCCGACGGGACCGTGGTGGCCGCCGCCATCACCGACGCCGACGGCCACTACCGCCTGGACGGCCTGCCCGACGGCGAATACACCGTGGTGGCCAGCCAGTTCCCGCCGGTGGCCACTTCGGTTCGGGTCGGCACGGGCGGCGAGGTCGAGCTGGACCTGAGCCTGGGCGGCGAGACGCCCGCACGGCCCGTTTTCGCTGGTGTTACGTCGAATTAGGGTTCCGTAAGGCGCGCCGAACGGCGGGTGCGAGACGGTGGATGGCGGCCGTCGGAGCACCCGCCGTTCGCTATGCCTGCCGGTTATCGAATGGTTTCGTACGGTAATCGCGCGCGCGGTCGTTCGGTGACTTTCGGTGCCCGATCGCGTCCACACTGTGGGTAGTGGCTAACGAAACCCGCTTCGTGTCCGACGCCTTAGATGGAGGTACCGATCTACTGATGAGCATTCACGTCGACACAGCGATCCCCGACACTCCGACCATCCCCGACACCCGCAGTGACTACCGCACCGACACCCGGACCCAGGCCCAGGACAGATCCTCGGACCGACTGCCCACCGTGCCGTGCAGCGTGGTGTGGAGCGGCGGCCACGCGTACGTGCTGGAATCGGTGCGCGGCAAGGCCCGCTGGGTCGGCGTGGACGATCGTGGCCGTCCGCAGGAGCTGTCCGGGGCCGAGCTGTGCCGTCGAGGCTGGACCCATCCCCGTAGCTAGCCGTGTTGTCCAGCCAGTTGGCCGCCCCGCCGCGAGCCGGCACGACATACCCTGTGCGGGTGGCGCAGGCGGACACCGAGCGGACTTCCGATGGCCGGTCGAGCACGCCGGCGGACCGGTGGCTCACCGTGCCGAACGCGTTGTCCGTGCTGCGGCTGGCCGGCATTCCGGTTTTCCTGTGGCTGATCCTCGGCCCACATCGGGACGCCACCAAGGATCTGTTGGCGCTGGTGGTGTTGGTGGCCAGCGGGGTCACCGACTGGCTGGACGGCAAGCTGGCGCGCTGGCTGGGGCAGACCACCAGGCTCGGCGCTCTGCTCGACCCGGCCGCCGACCGGCTCTACATCGTGGCCACCCTGGTGGCCTTCGTGGTTCGCGGCATCGTGCCGTGGTGGCTGGCCGCGATCCTGGTCGGCAAGGACGTCGTGGTCGGGCTGTGCCTGCCGGTGCTGCGCCGGTACGGGTACGCCCCGCCCGAGGTGCACTACCTCGGCAAAGCCGCTACTTTCGCCCTGCTGTACGCGTTTCCGCTGTTGCTGCTCGCGCGGATCGCGGCGGTGGCGCCGGTCGCCGAACCGGTCGGTTACGCGTTCACCGCCTGGGGCACCGCGCTGTACGTGTGGTCCGGCGTCCTCTACGTGTCGCAGGTGGTGATCGCCGTGCGGGCGGCGCAGCGGAGTTCGATAGGTTGAACTGGTACAACCGGACAGCGGTTGCCAGGGGTAAGGAGCTATTCGGTGGTTCCCGAGGAGTTGAGTTACACCCAGGAGCATGAATGGGTGGCGCGGACCGACGTGGACACCGTTCGGGTCGGCATCACCGACTTCGCCCAGACCCAGCTCGGCGACGTCGTGTTCGTCCAACTTCCGGATCTGGGGGAGCAGATCACCGCGGGGCAGGCGATCGGCGAGGTCGAGTCGACCAAGAGCGTGTCGGACCTCTACGCGCCGCTGTCCGGCGAGGTGGTGGCCCGCAACGACGCGTTGGACCAGCAGCCGGAGCTGGTCAACTCGGACCCGTACAGCGAGGGTTGGATGATCGAGGTGAAGATCGCCTCGCCGGGCGCGCTGGACGAGTTGATCGACGCCGCCGAATACCGAAAGCTAACGGAGCAGGCGTGAGTTCGTTCTCGCAGTGGTGGTGGCGACTCTGGGGGAGTCCACGCCGAGGTGAGGGACCCGACACGGTACGTTGGGAAGGTCAAGAGGAGTCGAGCCGCAGGAGGAGAGCTCAGGTGAGCACGAACGACGGGCCAGGCGTACCGCCAGAGCAGTCGCCGGAACGGACGTCCGTCTTCCGCGCCGACTTCCTGTCGGACGTCGAGGCCGCGGAAGCGCCGGCGTCCCCGGAGCCGGCGGTGGCCGGCGTTGACGCGCTGCCCGCCGGCGCGGCTCTGCTCGTGGTCAAGCGCGGGCCGAACGCGGGTTCCCGGTTCCTGCTGGACCGCGACGCCACCAGCGCCGGCCGGCACCCGGACAGCGACATTTTCCTCGACGACGTCACGGTTTCCCGCCGGCACGCCGAGTTCCGGCGGGAGGACGACGACTTCGTGGTGATCGACGTGGGCAGCCTCAACGGCACCTATGTCAACCGGGAGCCGGTCGATCAGGCCGTGCTGGGCAACGGCGACGAGGTGCAGATCGGCAAGTTCCGTTTGGTGTTCCTCACTGGGCCGGACAACTGACCGCTTCCGCGGCGAGGTGGTTGGGTGACTGCGGCCGAGAGATCGCAGCCGGACGGGCTGAGTATCGGGGCGGTGCTTGCCCAACTGCGCTCCGAGTTTCCCGACGTGACGATCTCCAAGATCCGGTTCCTGGAATCCGAGGGCTTGGTGTGCCCGGCGCGCACGGCATCGGGATATCGGCAGTTCTCCCCGGCGGATGTGGCTCGGCTGCGGTTTGTGCTGGCGGCACAACGTGATCACTATCTCCCGCTGAAGGTCATCAAGGAACAGCTGGACTCCCCGGCTGGCCCCGCTGTCTCCGCCGATGGCCATGCGGTCGACGCCGCCGGCGCGATCGCGCCCACTGACCTGGTGGCCCAGTCGAAGCAGGCAAAGCCGGCGCAGCCGGAATGCGGGCCGGCCGGCGGGTCCGGACTGACCGGTGCGGCCGGACCGAGGGCCGCGGATTTCGCGCCCGGCGCCGAGATTCGGCTGACCCGCGAGGAAATGCTCGCCGAATCCGGTGTCGACGCCGCCCTGCTGGCCGAGCTGGAGCGGTACGGACTGGTCAGGCCCGGTGCGGCCGGGTTCTACGATCCGGACGCCGTGTTGGTGGCGCGAACCGCGCGGATGCTGACCGACTTCGGGGTGGAACCCCGGCACCTGCGGGCGTTTCGGTCGTCGGCGGATCGGGAGATCGGCCTGTTGGAGCAGATCGTCGCGCCGATGTACCGGCAGCGTGATCCCGACGCCCGGTCCCGCGCGGACGAGACGGCCAGGGAGCTGGCGGCGTTGTCGGTGACCTTGCATACCCTGTTGGTGAAGGTCGGCCTGCGGGCCGCAATCGGTAGCTGAGTGGGCATCTGAGCGGCGACGGAGCCCGGTGGAGATCAACCCCCGCTCAGCGCACGATTCCGCATCGTGGTCGCCGGGAAGCAACCAGGGGGCAGCATTGTCGTACCTTGGCGAGTAGCGTCAGAAGGGGATGCGGAGTCCTCGCTGGCCGATATGCCGTGGCGAGGGAGCCGGGGTCGCACGCGGGACAGGAGGCGAATGACCGATGAGCGAGATGCGCGTCGTCGGGGTTCGGGTCGAACTTCCGAACAACCAACCGATCCTGCTGCTGCGGGAGACCAGTGGCGACCGCTACCTGCCGATCTGGATCGGCTCGGTGGAGGCGACCGCGATCGCGTTGGAGCAGCAGGGAGTCCGGCCGCCCCGGCCGCTCACCCATGATCTGCTCAAGGACATCATCGGCGCGCTCGGTCGGGAGCTGGAGCAGGTGCGGATCACCGACCTGCAGGAGGGCACCTTTTTCGCCGAACTGGTGTTCGACGGCGATATTCGGGTGTCCGCGCGGCCCAGCGACTCGGTGGCGCTCGCGCTGCGGGTCGGGGTGCCGATCCACGCCGAGGAGTCGGTGCTCGCCGAGGCCGGGCTGATCATCCCGGACGAGCAGGAGGACGAGGTCGAGAAGTTCCGGGAGTTCCTGGACTCGGTCTCGCCGGAGGACTTCCGCGGCGCCGACACCTGAGTCCGTGCGCCGAGCCGCGACAGCCGTGGTGAACCTCGACTTCAGGTTGATGGTTGGTCTGTACCGCGCGTCGCGTTGACCGGGTCGGTCGCCAGCCTTACCGTCAAAGTCAGGCAGCCGCGGCGGTGTCGACCCAGGTCGATTTCGGCAGGGTCGAGCACCGTCGCTGGAGCGTGACCGACGCGCCCATCCGGGGGACGCCGGTCGACGTTCACCGGTCCATCCGGGGCCGGACGAGGGGAGGCAGGCGTGGTACGCGAAGTGCCCGACCAGGCCGACAGCAGCGGTGACAGCGGCACCAGTGGTCATCCGGGCGAGCAGGTGGGGCTGTTCCCCGACGCTTCCCTGCCCGACGAGTTGGTCGGCTACCGAGGCGCCGCGGCCTGCCAGATCGCCGGCATCACCTACCGGCAGTTGGACTACTGGGCCCGCACCGGGCTTGTCGCCCCGTCGATCCGGACCGCGCACGGCTCCGGCTCGCAACGTTTGTACTCGTTCAAGGACCTGCTGGTGCTCAAGGTGGTCAAGCGGCTGCTGGACACCGGGGTCTCCTTGCAGAACATCAGGGTCGCGGTGAACCACCTGCGTCGGCGCGGCGTCCGGGACCTGGCCAAGATCAGCCTGTTCAGCGATGGCACGACGGTCTACGAGTGCACGTCGCCGGAGGAAGTGGTCGACCTGTTGCAGGGCGGCCAGGGCGTGTTCGGCATCGCGATCAGCGGCGCGATGCGCGAGATCAGCGGCACCATCAGCGACTTCCCGGCCGAGCGCGCCGACGGCGGCGAGATCGTGCACGAGGAACACGGCACCGACGAGCTGTCCCGACACCGCCGCACCCGCCGCACCGGGTGAGCACCGTCGACCAAGCGCCAGATGATCGTCCGCTGACGCGCGAGGTTGTTCGAGAGCGAGCGCGTGCGGCTGGCTTGCTGGTGGAGTTCCAGTCCACGGCGGAGCGACCGAGCCCGGAACGGCTGCGGGCGGCGACGGCGGGAGCCGGACGCGCGTTGAGCGAGGCACTTGAAGCCGATCGAGCCGAGCCATGGGATGACCCACCCGATGTGACCCGCTGACCAGCAGCGATCACGGAGCTGGTCTCGGACACGCGGCTGGCTGACCGTCCGATCGGGCGACCGTGGGAACCACTCGGGCAGTCGTTGCGTCGAACTGACCGAACGCCATCAATCGACATCTGGGGGCCACCGCTGTGACATCGTTCCAGGTTGTGCTCGCCGAACTCGATCAAGGTGCGTCGCAATTGGGCGGATTAGCCGCCAAGACGCATGACCTCGCAGTCGAGGTCGAGGGCGAATGCGAGGCGCCGCCCAAGGTCGGCGACGTCCAGGCGACGGCCGTCTATCAGCAGGCGCACTATGACTGGACGCAGACCCGCTTCGAGGACCTGATGGCGTCCGAAGCGCATCTCGGAGTGCTGAGTCAAAAGCTGCACGCGGTCGCGAGCAACTACGCCGAGACCGAGGCGCAGACCAAGCAGGCGCTGTCGACCATCCTCGATGATCTGGACACCACGAAGGACGGGACGGGTCACTGATGACGAACGTCTTCTCCTATTTCGGTATCCAGGATCTCCACGACCTGGCGAACCGGGTGCTGAGCGGCGATCCCAACGACCTCTACAACCGGGCCAAACTGTGCGGCAAAGCCCAACAGCAGACTGAATCGACTGGTCGGGAACTCAGTCAGCTCGCCGCCGACTTGGGGCAGTCGTGGCAGGGCGCGGCAGCCGACCGCGGCCAAGCTGAGTTGAAAGCGGCTGCTGACAAGCGTTTCAAGCAGGCTGACCAGTTCGAGCAATCAGCGCGCTCTTTTCAGATCGTCGGCGACGCCCTCCGCGACGTGCAACAGACCGCCCATCATCTGGTCGGACTTGTCGATGGTCTGAACAGAGCGCTTGATGAGGCTCTCCGACTGGCCGGGGATGCGATTGACGCGCTGAGTCCAGCTGTCGGGTTGCTTGACTGGGGAATCAAGAAGCTGACGGGTGTTGATCTACAGAAAAAGGCTGAAGACATCGTCCTGAAGTTCACCGAGCCGATTCGGGATCAGGCGCTCGGTCTGGACTCCCAGATGGAGTCCGCGATTCGAAGCTACGAAGCTGTGCTTCGGGAGCAGGGCACGGTGCTGCGCTCGATGCCGGGAATCGTTCGTACA
>DASZLR010000210.1:0-12951 GCA_035552275.1 Pseudonocardiaceae bacterium
TGCTCTTCTCGTTCAGTTTTGCTTCTTGGTCGAAACAAGAATGCACGAGAAGAGCTTTTATTTTATCGCGACACGCCGAGCGTTACCCTAAATTGTCCACATGGGCGAGGCATCCTCAAATCATACTTTCCGAATACCTTCCATATAGCTCGCCGAGTTGCTCAGCCGCTGCGAAAACCCAGGTCTCCGACTCGTGCAGGGTGAAGTGAGGAAGAAACCGCTCATCTCCTATGGCCGCACTCACAGCGCGTTCGACGTGCTCCACACGCTGGTAGACATCGGCAGCAGGCCTCGAATCCATTCCGGGCGCATCGGCCGGAGACCCATAGTAGTCGATCAGCGTCGACAGGACGTCAAGGTTGCGATCCTTCAGGTGCCTCCTAATCTCGGCCCCTCAAGAATCAAGCGAAGTCGACGTACCCCTTCCATATCACCCCAGACTCTCGTTGGCCGGACGACCGCCAATCAGACTCTTCTCCCAGAGCTCGCCCAAGGAGTACTCATCCAGCCAGTGGGACAGCCTATCTCGTAATAGCATAGGGGTGGAGACCGAGTTCCGGCTCATCCAACACGACCACGGCTGGAAGCCTGGGATGCAGCAGCAAGGTCGCCAGGCACATAAATCGCAACGTCCCATCGGACAACTGTTGAGCCGAAAAAATGGCGTCCGAACCGACCTGATTCCACTTCAACCTTATACGGTCCGACCGCTCATCCGGATCCAGCACGAAATCACGAAAGAACGGGGCTATCTGGCGAATATTTCCGTTGATCCGTCGATATGCGGCTTGCTCGGCCGGATCGCCACTGTCTCGTAGCCGCAGCAGCACGGACGCTAGATTGCCGGCATCATTACGCAGCGCCAGATTATCAGCGGTAGGGACCATCCGCTTGACTGGCGCGTCGACACTCGTGTCATGGAAATGGTATACTCGACAGCCCCGCAACAGATCGAGCACATACGAAGCGACGCGATTCGGACGACTCCGTGCCTGCTCGTGCGACCTCGTCTCGCGGTGACCGCTACCAAAGTGCTGCTCGTAGGGTTCCGGGTGCCTGAGAGTCCGGTAGTAACCTCGCTCATCACCGAAGATCAGCTCGTCGTTGGCGGCTGGAATCAGTATCGCTTCGTAGCTGTTTGGATCACCATTGGCTCGAATTCTTATTCGTCGTTCTCCGCCATCGTTCAACAGGGTCGACGCGCCGCCGTTCAAACCCACGAACAGGCCGAGTTCCTCGTCCACCAGTCGGCCCAGCAGTTCGAACGCGCGCACGAAGTTGCTCTTGCCGGCTCCGTTGGCTCCAACAAGGACGTTGAGCTGGCGCAGCTGTACCGAGGCGGATCGGATCGAGAGAAAGCCCTCGATCTCGATCGACTCCCGTCCTGCCTGATCAGCCATGCGATCACGCTACGGCTACCCACGGTCGCATCCGTAGCGCCGGCCACGCCCTCCACAACCGGTCAGTAACATGGACCGTGACGCATGTCGTCAACCGCTTACCGCAGGAGGAACCGTGCCCAGCGTCGAGGATGTCCACAAGGCCCTGTCGGGCGTCAAGGACCCGGAGATCCACAAGCCGATCACCGAGCTCGACATGGTGAAAGACGTCGCGATCGACCCGGACGGCGTGGTCACCGTCGTGGTCTATCTGACCGTGGCCGGCTGCCCGATGCGCGACAAGATCACCAACGACGTCACCGAGGCGGTCAAGGCGCTGCCCGGCGTGCGCGAGGTGCGCGTCGAACTGGACGTGATGAACGACGAGCAGCGTGTCGAGCTGCGCCGCAAGCTGCGCGGGGACTCGGCCGAGCCGGTCATCCCGTTCGCCCAGCCCGGCTCGATGACCAGGGTCTACTGCGTCGCGTCCGGCAAGGGCGGGGTCGGCAAGTCGAGCGTCACGGTCAACCTCGCCGTCGCGATGGCCGAGCGCGGGCTGTCGGTGGGCGTGGTCGACGCCGACATCTATGGGCACTCGGTGCCGAGGATGCTCGGCGCCACCGCCCGGCCGACCAAGGTGGACGAGATGATCATGCCGCCGCAGGCGCACGGGGTGAAGGTCATCTCCATCGGCATGTTCGTCCAGGGCAACTCGCCGGTCGTCTGGCGTGGCCCGATGCTGCACCGCGCGCTACAGCAGTTCCTGGCCGATGTGTTCTGGGGCGACCTGGACGTGCTGCTGATCGACCTTCCGCCGGGCACCGGCGACATCGCCATCTCGGTGGCGCAGCTGATCCCGAACGCCGAGATCCTGGTCGTCACCACGCCGCAGGTGGCGGCCGCCGAGGTCGCCGAGCGCGCGGGCTCGATCGCCGTGCAGACCCGACAGCGGCTGGCCGGCGTCGTGGAGAACATGTCGTGGCTGGAGATGCCGGACGGCAGTCGGATGGACGTCTTCGGCTCCGGCGGCGGCCAGACGGTGGCCGACTCGCTGGGCCGCGTGATGGGCGCACCCGTGCCGCTGCTCGGCCAGGTGCCGCTGGATCCGACGCTGCGCGAGGCCGGCGACAACGGCAAGCCACTGGTGACAGCCCAGCCGGACGCGCCGGCGTCGGTTGTGCTGCGGGAGATCGCCGGCAAGCTGTCCACCCGGTCTCGGGGCCTGGCCGGCCGACTGCTCACCGTCACCCCAGCCGGCCGCTGACGCACGTCACGGCGTCAGCCCGGCGAGGGCCATGCCCGCATCAGGTCGTCGGGTCCGTAGACGACATCCAGTCCGCTGCAGGACACGCCGTTTCGGGAGACAGCCAGCAGCGGTACCGGCTCGTCGGTGATCATTGCCCGATGCTTCTGCAGCGCGACGAGGTCATGGGCATCGAACGAAGCATCTTCCAACCACTTGATCGAGCCGAGGAACAGCAGCTCGCTGGCGACCGGAGCTCGGTCGGCCCCGACGATGTCGATCTCGATGTCGTTCGTTCGCGTCCAGTACCCGCCGACCACTGACGGCGCGGCGATCCCACCGGTCGGCAACAGTCGCGCCACCGCGTCGCGAACCAATGGCTCGACCGCGCGACCACGCCACGCCGTCCATCCACGCCGCACGCGCGCCAAGGCGAGGTCGCCGCGCATGCGCTCGATTTCCGGCAGGTGTGTTTGAATGAATGTCAGCCAAAAACGCAGATACGGATCGGTGACGCGGTAACGGCGCTCCTTCGACGGTCGCAACGAAATAGGCAGCTCACCCACGACCATTCTTTTGTCGGTCAAGACTTCGAAAGCGCGGGTCAATGTGTTGCCGCTGAGGCCACCAGCGGCCCGCTGGATATTGGTGAATGTCCGTTCGCCGCTGCCGATAGCGGACAGTACCGCGCGCGCGTTGGCATGGTCGGGAAACTCGGCGGCCATCGATCGTTCAGCCGACACCAACAGTGGGGATACTGGATTGCTGAACTCGGTCGCGAGGAAATCCCACAATCCCTGACCGGATCGCCAGGCCGCGCAGATCAGTGGCAACCCGCCGGTGACAAGCGCGGCGTCGAGCGCGTCCGCTGGTCCGAGGTCGCACATGCGGGCGACGTCCGGAGGTGTCAGCGGGCCGATGACCATTTCCTGACCGCGCTGGTGAAACGGCCGACCGTAGGAGCTGAGCGTTTCCATCATGGACAGGTCCGAACCAATGAGGATCATCACGACTGGCTTGCGGCTCAGTTCCCGGTCCCAAGCTCGCTGTAGTACTCCCTCAAAAGCGTCGACCCGTTCCATGAGATACGGGAGTTCGTCAAGCACGACAATTGTCGGGCGGTCGTCCGGCAAAGCCGTGGCCAGCAAGCGCAAGGCAGTCGTCCAGTTTCCTGGTGCCGCTTCATCGAACACGCTCCTGCCCGGCAGCGAAGAGCACCGCAGAGCCTCCACGAATTCGACCAATTCCTCTTCGCCGGCTGTGCCCGCTGCCGTGTAATACACCGCCGGCGCGTGAGTCGTGCGGATGAACTCTTCAACCAAACTCGACTTGCCGATTCGCCGCCGACCTCGGACCAACAGGCACCGGCCCGGCCGGGTCGTCCCCCTGTCCTCGGCAACGGTGGCCAGCACCGCGTCGAGCATGGCCAGCTCACGCTCACGTCCGACGAAGTCCACCTGACAAGACCCTCTCTTACGATACTATCGGCCACGATACTATCGACAGCGATAGTATCGTGGCCGATAGTATCATCGACGAGAGTGTGCTGAGCTTATGTGGCGTCAGGATCGAATGGGGGGCGCTCGCCGGGGGCGAGCGGGCGCTGCGGAACGGGTCGGGCGGGCAGCGGGTAGCCATTCGGCTTGAGGTCGTTGACGTCGTTGACGCCGTCGCCCTTGCCCAGCACGGAATCCTTGCCCAGCACCGAACCCAGCCGCAGGTCATCGAGTCGGAGATCGTCGCGCGGGTCGTAGCCGCCGGTGGCGTCCAGCAGGGTGCGGGTCACCGTGCGCTTCGGATCGAAGTTGCGCAACTGCTGCAAATCCTGCAAAGGCTTGCGCAGCTCATCGAATTCCGGCCCGAGTTCCTTCTGCAACTGCTGCTGCGCACCACTGGCGTACTGCCGCATCTGCCGGACCGTGCGGCCCAGCCAGGCCGCCGCGCCGGGCAGTCGCTCCGGGCCGAGAATGAACAGACCGGCCACGATCAGGACGAGAAACTCCCCCCACGAGATGTCAAACATCGCGGCGGCACCTCCGGTCGGCCTGGTCCCCACCAGGGTAGCCGCTCAGTCAGATTGCAGAACGACCTGCACGGTGTGCTGTTGCCCGGCCCGGTCGAACGTCACCGGAACCGTGTCGCCCGGGCTGTGGTCGAGCACGACCACGGTCAGGTCGGCGGCGCCGCTGATCCGCCGGTCACCCACCTGGGTGATAACGTCGCCGACCGCCAAGCCGCCGCCGGCCGCCGCGCCGCCAGGACGCAGGTTCACCACCTGAGCGCCCAACGAGGTGTTCGCCGACACCGACCGGACGTTGACGCCGAGATCCGCGTGCGGCACCGACCCAGTGCGGATCAGCGACTGCGCGGTCCGCTTGGCCTGGTCGGCCGGGATGGCGAAGCCGAGGCCGATGCTGCCGCTGCCGCCGGTGGAATCGGAGCTGCCGAACGTCTGGATCGCCGAGTTGATGCCGATCAGCGCGCCGGTCGCGTCCACCAGCGCGCCGCCGGAATTGCCGGGGTTGATCGCGGCGTCGGTCTGGATGGCGTCGTAGGCGACCGGGCTGCCGTCTTCACCCGTCAGAGTGACCGGCCGATGCAGGGCGCTGACGATGCCGGACGTCACCGTGCCGGCCAGGCCCAGCGGCGATCCGATGGCGATCACCGCGTCGCCGGGTTGCAGGTTCGCCGCCGTGCCCAACGGCAGCACGGTCAGGTTGGTGGCGTTGACCTTGAGCACGGCCAGATCGGTGAGGCTGTCCCGGCCGACCAGGGCGGCAGGCACCCGAGCACCGCCGGCGAACACCGCCGTGATCGTGCTGCCCGGGACGCCCACGGCGGCGGCGATCACGTGGTTGTTGGTGAGGATGTAGCCGCCGCCGTCGATCACCACCCCCGACCCCACGTCGCCGTTGCCGCCAGCGGTCACCTCCAGGGAGACCACGGCGGGCGCGACCCGCTGCGCGATGCCAGCCACCGACGTCGGCGCCCGCTCAAGATTTTGGTCCACACTGGACACTGTTGCGTTGGCGTCGGTCAACGAGTTGCCGCCGCTGCCCAGCGCCCAGCCGACGACCCCGCCGACCGCGCCCAGGGCCAGCGCGCACACCAACAGGAACACCAGCGCGGTCGGCTTGACCCGACGGCCGAACAGCAGCTCCGGCACGGACAACTGGGTGGCGGACCGCGGTTCGGCGCGCTGCGCGGTCGGCTCGTCGGCAGGGTCGAGGGCGGGCGGACCCACCCGGACCCCGGCGGCCGGATCACGCCACGGGTCCCGGTCGCCGGCCACGGACCAGGACGTCGGCTCGTCGCGCTGGCCTGGGGAAACCTCGTCCGGCGCGCGTTGCAGCACGATGTCCGGCGCGTCCGCCGGACGGGCGAAGGCCACCGCCAACGGCTCCGGCGGCGCGTCGACCCGGCCATTGCCGCCGGGGCTCCTACCAGGATTTGTGCCGGTCGGGACGACCGGACGGGCCGCGAAGGCGCCGGCCACGCCGTCCGGCCGGCCGAACACAGCGGCCTGGGCAGCGTCAGCCGGCGGCTGGTCGAGCGGACGCGGCCCGACCCGGAACTCGGAGGGAACGTCGCCGGCCGGCTCATCTGCGCGCCCAGGCTGGTCCGCGTTCGGTTGCCTGCTCATCAGCGCATCATCATGCCGCAAGTCGGGTGAAGCCGACGTAGCGCGCCAACCGGCACGATCAGCGGCGAATCGGCAGGGATCGGTCGAGCGCCGGCGCTGGGAGCGACGCTTCGGTGTCGACGGCCGCGTTGACCGGCGAGCTGACAGTGGTCGGCTGCCCGGTCAGTGGCGCGGCGAAATTGGCTTGCAGCAAGCCGTTGCCACCACCAGTGGACGATCCGCCGGGGTGCGTCGGATCGGTCGCGGCCGGTTCGGGACCACCGAACGCGTGCGGACCCATCACGGCCATCGCGCCCAGCACCAGCCCGACGGCCACCACGCCAGCACCCTGGACGGCCCGACGGCCGTAGGGCGGACGTGCTGATAACACGGCGTTGCCGGCGCCCAAGGGGGTGGATGAGCCGAGGACGGGACCGCTGCCGAGTACACCGGCCCGGTCCGGACGCTGGATGGTGACCAGTTGGCCGTCCACCGTCATCGCCAAACCCTCGGGACCGCCGGGCAGGTCAGTGTCCACCGGAATGGACCGCAGCGCGGCCAACAGGCCGGCGGACGCTCCCGGCGTCTCGGCGGCGCGCACCGCGTCCCGCGCCTGTCGCTGGGCAGCGGTGTCCGCCGCGCACAACGGGCAGCGGGCGAGATGCGCGGCGGCGCGATCATGCGCTCCAGCCGACAACTCACCATCAACAAACGCGACTACGGCATCCGGCAACAGATGCTGCTCGGGAAAAGCCCAACCGCGCGACTGCGTCATCACCCAGCCTCCGGGACCGACACTAGGCATGCCATCCGGGACGTCTCCGGACGCCACACTACCCCGATCGGGTTAGCTCGACTCATGCCGTCGGCTCCGCTGTCTCGGCCCGACGGTGTTCCAACGAGGTGCGCAATGCCTGCCGACCGCGGTGGATCCGGCTGCGCACGGTGCCGAGTTTCACACCGAGCGTCGCACCGATTTCCTCGTAGGACAGGCCCTCCACGTCACAGAGCACCACGGCGGCGCGGAACTCGGGCGGCAGCTCGTCCAGCGCGGCCTGCAGGTCCGGGTCGAGGTGGGTCTGCGAGTACACCTGCTCCGGACTGGGCCCGTCGCCGGCGAGCCGGTCGGTGTCCTCGGGCAGCCCCTCCATCCGCAGCCGCGACCGCCGGCGCGCCATGTCCAGGAAGAGGTTCGTGGTGATGCGGTGCAGCCAGCCCTCGAAGGTGCCAGGTTTGTAGGACGACAGGGACCGGAAGACCCGGATGAACGTCTCCTGGGTCAGATCCTCGGCGTCATGCTGGTTGCCGGTGAGCCGGTAGGCCAGCCGGTACACGCGCTCGGCGTGCTCACGGACGACCTCATCCCAGGACGGCGGTGTCCAGCCGGCGGACTCATCGTCCACGCCGACAGGCACCGATTCGCCGGCCGTGTCCCCCCGGCCCGGCAGGACGGCCTCGTTACTCATCGCAGCGCTGGGCATACGCATCGCCGGTCCGCACCTCCACGGGCTGTTCTGCCCTTCGATCAACTCAACGCCTCGCCCGTTCGCGGTGTTCCCGCATCGGCCGGGCCGACCGACTCAGTTGGTGGGACGGCCCACCTGACCGGGTCTGACGCCGTGGCTTCATAGTGTCCTGTCGGGTTGAGGCCACTGTGAGAGCTTGCTGAGAGTGAACTGAGATTCTCGGCCCGCGTCAACGTTTGACAACGGCCGGCGCGTTCAGCTGATCAGGCTCACCCAACGGCGCTAACCTCCTTAACCGTGACGCCGGAGACGCGGGCGACCGGCCCGGGGGCACCCGACGAACTCACCGACGGGTACCTCGTCGAGGACGAGGTGCTGGCGGCCGCCCGCGCCAGGGGCCAGGATCTGGGCTGTCCCGCGGTCGGCAGCGGCTGCGGCGCGGCCCTGCGGTTCCTGGCCACCGCCCTGCGGGCGAAGGCAGTGGTCGAGGTCGGCACCGGGGCCGGAGTGAGCGGGTTGTGCCTGCTGTCCGGGATGGCCCCGGACGGCGTGCTGACGTCGATCGACATCGAGCCGGAGTACCAGCGGGCGGCGCGCCGGGCGTTCACCGAGGCGGGCGTGCCGGCCAGCCGGATGCGGCTGATCATGGGCCAGGCGCTGGACGTGCTGCCCCGACTCACCGACGGTGGCTATGACCTGGTGTTCTTCGACGCGGCCAAGGCCGAGTACCCCCGCTATCACGAGCAGGGCGTGCGGTTGCTGCGACCCGGTGGGGTGATCGCGTTCGACGGGGTGCTGGGTCGAGGCAAGGTGGTCGACGCGACGCGCCGCGACCAGGAGACGACCGCGTTGCGTGAGTTGGCCGGCGCGGTGCGGGCGGACGATCGGTTGGCGCCGGTGCTGCTCGGCCTCGGCGACGGCCTGCTGGTCGCCGCCAAGAAACCTTGACGCCCGGTCGCGTCAGCGATTGTCGAAGCAGATCGGCGGCTTCGGCCATTCCGTATGCCGATTCGAGTCTGTCCAGAACCTGCGAACAAGTGAGCCTGTGCCCACGGGTGCCGGAGCGGTTGACGATAGCCGCTACGACCGCCGGCGCCGGCACGGATTGAACACCCGGTGATCCGCGCAGCCCTCCGAGGCTTCACGATAACGCCCGGCCACCACGCGACGCGCCGCACGTAGTCGCCGGCGGACCACCTCGACGTCTTCGTGGTCGGCTGTGTCCACGGCGGTGGCCTCGAGCATCGCGTACTGCTCTGCCCGGCGCCGCGTCCGGTATTCCAACAGGTCTCGAAGAAGGATCTTCCGATAGCTGCCGACGCGCTCGTAGGGAACCTTGTTCTCATCGAGCAGCCTGATCACTGTGGGGCGGCTGACACCCAACAACTCGGCGGCCTGCTGTGTCGTGAGCGGCATGGCCTGCGGCGCGATGGTCACGGCCAAGCCTTGTTGTAGCGCCGTAATCACCGGAGCTGTCTCCCGGTTCTCGTCCAGCGGGTGGGTTTCCTGCGCCGCGCTCGCCATGCCGATCATTCTCCAGTCATCCGCAAGAATCGCAACGCTTTTCGTTTCCCGCGTCCAGCAACAGGGGCTACAGCTCGGCGCGGACGCCTTTGCCCAGCACCACGACGCCTTCGGCGCTGACCGTGTACCGGTCGTGATCGGCCTCGGCGTCCACGCCGATCTGCGCGCCATCGGGCACCAGCACGTTCTTGTCCAGGATCGCCCGGCGCACCACCGCGCCCTTGCCGATCCGCACGCCCGGCATCAGCACGCTGCCCTCGACCACCGAACCGCTCTCCACCACCACATCCACGCTGACCACCGAGTCGCGCACCGTGCAGCCGGAGATGATCGAGCCGGCGCCGACCATCGAGCCGTCGGCCAGCCCACCGGCCACGAACTTGGCCGGCGGCAACGGTGGCACGGCGGTGCGGATCGGCCACGCCTGGTTGTAGAGGTTGAACACCGGTTGCACGGATACCAGGTCGCGGTGCGCCGCGTAGTACGAGTCGAGCGTGCCGACGTCGCGCCAGTAACCCCGATCCCGCTCGGTCGCGCCCGGCACCTCGTTGTCGTCGAAGTCGTAGACGGCGGCCTGGCCGCGGTCGACCAGCATCGGGATGATGTCGCCGCCCATGTCGTGTGCCGAGTCGGGGCTGGCCGCGTCCGCCTTCAGCGCCTCCAGCAGCGCGGCGGTGGTGAACACGTAGTTGCCCATCGACGCGAACGTCACGTCCGGGTTGTCCGGCACGTGCGGCGGGTCGGCCGGCTTCTCCAGGAATCGGGTGATCCGGCCGGCGGCGTCCGAGTCGATGCAGCCGAAGCCGCTGGCCTCCGAACGCGGCACCCGGATGCCGGCCACGGTGACGGCCGCGCCGCTGTCGATGTGCCGGGCGATCATCTGCGCCGGGTCCATCCGGTACACGTGGTCCGCGCCGAACACGACCAGGTACTCCGGGTTCTCGTCGTAGACCAGGTTCAGTGACTGATAGATCGCGTCGGCGCTGCCGGTGTACCAGCGCGGCCCGAGGCGCTGCTGGGCCGGCACCGGGGTGATGTACTGACCGAGCACACTGGACAGTCGCCAGGTGGTGCTGACGTGCCGGTCGAGCGAGTGCGACTTGTACTGGGTGAGCACGCAAATCCGGTGCAGTCCGGCGTTGACCAGGTTGGACAGCACGAAGTCGATCAACCGGTAGTTCCCGCCAAAGGGCACCGCGGGCTTCGCGCGGTCGGCCGTCAGCGGCCACAGCCTCTTGCCCTCGCCACCGGCCAGCACGATTCCGAGTACGTGCGGCTGGGCTCTCACACCGTCGACTCTATCCACGTGACAGGACCGTGACCAGCAGGCCCGCTTCGGACCACTGATCAACAGCGCGGTTCGGACGGACATTCACCCGTGGGCCACCGGAACGACACACGTCGGCCACCCCTGGGTGAACGACGCGGCCGACCGCTAACGTCATCGGCCGTGCGTATCGGTCTGCTCACCCGCGAATACCCGCCCGAGGTCTATGGGGGCGCTGGTGTGCACGTCGGCGCGCTGGTGCCCCGGCTGCGCGAACTCGTCGACGTCGACGTGCACTGCTTCGGCGGACCCCGGCCGGACGACCCGCACGCGTATCCGAAGCAGCCCGACCCGACACTCGATCGGGTGAATCCGGCGTTGGGCACGCTGTCCGCCGATCTGGACATCACCGGGGCGCTGGGCGCCGAGGGATCGCCGCCGGACCTGGCGCACTCGCACACCTGGTACGCCAACATGGCGGGCCATCTCGCCAAACTTCTCTATGGCATTCCGCACGTGATCACCGCGCACTCGCTGGAACCGCGCCGGCCGTGGAAGGCCGAGCAACTCGGCGGCGGCTACCGCCTCTCGTCCTGGGTCGAGCGCACCGCGTACGAGGCGGCGGACGCGGTGATCGCGGTCAGCCACGGCATGCGCGCCGACGTGCTGGACTGCTATCCGGCGCTGGACCCGGCCCGGGTGCACGTGGTGCACAACGGGATCGACACCGCCGCGTACCACCCGGTCGCCGAGACGGACGCGCTGACCGCACACGGCATCGACCCGGATCGTCCGATGGTCGTGTTCGTCGGTCGGATCACCCGGCAGAAGGGCGTCGGCCACCTGCTCGCCGCCGCGCACTCGATCGACCGGGACGCGCAGATCGTGCTGTGCGCGGGCGCCCCGGACACCCCGGAGATCGCCGCCGAGACCGAGGCCGCGGTGGACCAGCTGCGTGCGGCCCGACCGGGCGTGTTCTGGATCCAGCGAATGCTGGCGAACACCGAGGTCCGGCAGATCCTCAGCCACGCCACGGTGTTCGTCTGCCCGTCGGTGTACGAGCCGCTGGGCATCGTCAACCTGGAGGCGATGGCCTGCCAGACCGCCGTCGTAGCCTCCGACGTCGGCGGCATCCCCGAGGTGGTCGCGGACGGCCGCACCGGGCTGCTGGTGCACTACGCGGACGACGACCCGCTGGCCTACCAGGCCGGGCTGGCGGCGGCGATCAACGAGCTGATCGCCGATCCGGCGCGAGCCGCGATGATGGGCCGGGCCGGCCGGGAGCGCGCGATCCGGGAGTTCTCTTGGACAACCGTCGCTCAGCAGACCGTGGACGTCTACCGGTCCGTTGTGGACTGACGGGGCGCGGCGAGGGCGGCCAGCGCGATCAGCAGCACGGTGTAGGCGATCACCGCGGACCAGCCGGCCAGGCCGTACCAGATCCCACCGAGCGAGCCGCCGACGCTGGATCCGAGGTAGTAGCAGAACAAGTACAGCGCGGAGCCCTGCACGCCGAGCGCGGCCGAGCGGGCGCCGACCCAGCCGCTGGCCACCGAGTGCGCGGCGAAGAACCCGGCGGTGACCACGACCAGCCCAAGGATGACCAGGCCCAGATTCGGCGACAGCAACAGCGCCAGTCCGCCGACGGTGAACACGGCCGACAGCAGGAGCATTCGCCGCCGGCCCAACCAGTCGACCAGCCGGCCGACCGAGGCCGCCGAGCACGAGCCGGCCAGGTAGACGACGAATACCAGGCCGACGACCGTTGTGGACAGTCGGAAATCCGGCCCCAGCAAACGGAAACCGACGTAGTTGTAGACCGTGACGAAGCAGGCCATCAGCAGGAAGCCGACCGCGTAGAGCCGCAGCAGCGGACCATCCGCGCCGGCCCGGCCGATCGACCCGGCCAGCGCCGACAGTTTCGGCGGGCGCGGCCGGAAATGGGCCGAGGGCAGCACGCACAGCCGGAACACCACCGAGCAGGCCAGCGCCAGCGCGCCCACCACCGCGAGCGACCACCGCCAGCCGGCCAGCCCGTCGACCAGGGCGGCGATCAGCCGGCCGGCCATTCCGCCGATGCTGTTGCCGGCGATGTACAGGCCCATGGCCGCGCCGAGCGCGCCGCGGTGCAGTTCCTCGGCCAGATACGACATCGCCACGGCCGGGACACCGGCCATCGCCAGGCCCTGCGACGCCCGCAACACCAGCAAGACCGGAAACGACGGACTGGCCGCCGCCAGCAGACCCAGCGCCGAGGACACGAACAGCGAGCCGGTCAGCACCGGCGTCCGACCGATCGCCTCGGACAGCACTGTCAGCGGGATCACGCCAATGGCCAGCGCACCGGTCGCCACCGACACGGCCAGGCTGGCCGTCGCCGGCGACAGCCGGAACTGGCCGGCCAGTTCCGGCAACAACGCCTGGGCGGCGTACAGCGCGACGAAGGTGGC
>DASZLR010000211.1:0-7683 GCA_035552275.1 Pseudonocardiaceae bacterium
CGCAGGCGTACGTGGCGTTGGAGTCGGAAGCGATCGCGATCCGGAATTTCGAGCTGGCGTTCATTCCCGGCCTGTTGCAAACCGAGGAGTACGCCTGCGAGGTGTTCACCCTGGACGACGCGCGCCGGCGGAGTCGCGGTATGCGTAGCGCGTTCAATGTGCTCAGCTTTCCGCCGGACACGATTGACGACGTCGGCTATGTCGATCACGCGGCCGGAAGCCTGCAGATCAGCAAGGTAGGCCCTGTACAGGCGCTCTGCCAACAGTTCCACACGCTGAGTAAGCCGGCGCTCAGCGAGAACGACTCGCTCAAGCTGATCACCGATCTCGCCGACATGTTGGCGACCTGAACGAAGAGGTAGTTGCCGTGGATCTCAACCAGGCCCGGTGGCGCAAGAGCAGCTACAGCGCCAACGGCGGTGGCGAGTGCGTCGAAATCGCGCACCTGAACGCTGTCGCGGTCCGCGACTCCAAAGAACACCACCGGCCCCACCCTCGCCGTCCCCACCCTGGTGTGGCACGGCTTCCTCAAAGCCCTCAGCCGCTGATGACCCTTGACCACTAGAATCTGATAGTATGATTCCATGCGCATCATGACGGCGACCGAGGTGGCGAGAGGGTTCTCGCACATCTTCGATGAGGTCGAACACGGAGAGACGATCATCGTCACCCGTGGTGGCGAACGCATCCTCCGGATGGTGCCGGAACCGCGTGCCAATGGTGCGGCTCTGCTGACCCTCCTCGATGACTGGGACCCAGTGGACGACCCGGAGTTTGAAGCCAACGTCACGGCGATCCGCGAAGAATCACGGAACTTCAACCTGGACAGCGATCCGTGGGCAGACTGATACTCGATACCGGCATACTCATCGCCTTGGACCGCCGGAAGCTGACGTTTGCCGATATCGTTAATCACGGCGATGATGTGACGGTGTCGACTGTCGCGGTTGCGGAGTTTCTGGCAGGTGCACATCTGTCGAGCACTTCGGAGCAACGTGCTCGACATCGAGCATTCATCAGTCGTATCCTGGGTTCTGTTCCGGTCGATGACTACACGTTGGCGGTCGCCGAAAAACACGCCGAACTGATGGCACACGTACGTCGCATCGGCTACCCTCGGGGAGCACTCGATCTCGTTATCGCGGCGACAGCGTTGACGACAAACCGAACGTTGGTCACCACTGATGCCAAGGCACGATTCGAGGAACTTCCGGGACTATCTGTCCGCGTGGTCTGATCTTGGTCAGGTGACGTCGCGCTTGCCGAGGCCCTGACCCTCCGGGTCGATTCCCCAGCTGATGATGCGGCGCGGGTGAATCCGAATGATCGGACCGTCGATCGGCGCGGCTGAATCCGTCGGCTCTGCTATCGCCTCGGCGTCGCCCCGAATTTCCAGGCAGCGCACCACCCACGGTTGCACCGACACGATGTCGTCCACCACGATCGTCGCCTTACCGTTGCTCCGCACATTGCGGAACTTCTGCGTGCCGCCCATCCGGTAGCCGCCGATGTCGATCGTCTCGGTCTTCGGATTGAACCCGAACGACACTGGGCTGGCCTGCAAGGTGCCATCGCGCTGCACCGTCGCCAACCGCCCGAGCGGCTGGTCGGCCAGGTACGCGAGCTCCGCTTCGGTGAACATGTTGCTGATCCTCCCCTTTCGTATAGCGTAACGCCCATGCGGCCCGACACGACACATCACCAGACGCGACATCCGAAAGGTGCTCGAATGTGCCTGTGCTGATATTCATTGTACTCGCCGGATCGCTGATCCTCGTCATACTCGTCCGAAACAACAGGCGTCACAAGATCGCGATGCGGCAGATGTGGGAAATCCAGGTCGCTCGATCGTGGGAAATAGGGCGATACTACGGAATGGCGCCAAAAGAATTCGAGCACGCTTTGGCGTTCTTGTGCGTTCGGGACGGATGCACGGGTGTTCAAGTCGTGGGCGGCGCCGGCGATCTCGGCGCGGATGTCATCGCGTTCGCTCCGGACGGTCGGAAGATCGTCCTGCAAGCGAAGCGGTACGGGTCCGCGTCGAAGGTCGGTGGCCCCGCTCTCCAACGGTTCGGCGGTACTTGCTTCAACGTCCATCAGGCACACATCGCGGCGGTCGTGACCACGTCGGTCTTCACGAAACAGGCGTGGCAATACGCTGCGCACATGGGCATCCGGCTGTTCGATCAGCACGGCCTCGCAGCCTGGGCGACTCGGACAGGTCCGGCACCGTGGCACTGAGAACTCGCGAACTTGGCTGCTGACGTTCTATACGGTGCCCGGCTGCCGACGCAACGCCAGTTTGGCGATCAGGTCGCGGGCCTGCTCGGCGTGCCGGGGCTGGCACAGCACGTCGTACCGGCCGGCGACGAGTTGGCTGGACGACTGGAAGTCCCGCCGGCCGCGCGCCGACAGGTAGCCGGCCGCCGCGAACACCAAGCCGAACAGCACACCCGCCGCCAGGCCGGTGATGATCGGCCCGATGGCCGAGCCGGTGGTGTCGAAGAAGCTCAGCAGCAGGCCGACGAACAGGCCGAACCAGGCCCCGGACGCCGCGCCGGTGCCCAGCACCCGCCGCCAGCTCAACCGCCCGATCACGCGCTCGACCAGCATCAGGTCGACACCGACGATGGTGACCTCCTGGACCGGGAAGTCGCTGTCGGCCAGGAAGTCAACCGCCCGCTGGGCATCCTGGTACGACTCGTACGAGCCGACCGGCCAGCCAGTGGGCTTGGTCGGCAGCCTCGGCACGCCCGGTCGCGGCGTGCCGCCGCCGAACGGACTGGTCACCTCGATCACTCCTTCACGCTGACAATCCCATCATCCTCCCAGCGTGCTCAACCGCCAGCTACCGAAGGGATCACTTGGATCTCGGTACCATCCACCACAACGGTGTCGGCGCCGGCCAGCCGACGACATTCCTCGCCGTCCACATAGATGTTGACGTACCGACGCAGTACCCGCCGCTCATCCCGCAATTTGCGGTCCAGCAACGGAAACCGGTCGGCCAGCACGTCCAACACCGCTCCGACGGTGCCGTCGTCGACTCGGATGTCGAGCCGCGCGGCACCGCTGGCCGCCGGTCGGAGCACTCCCGCCAACAGCACGGTCACCCGCATGACCAGGACCCCATTCAGACCACGGCCGCGCGGACGCACAGCACGTCCGGCAGGTGCTCGGCGATCCGCTGCCAGCTCTCACCCTCATCGCGGCTGGCGAACACCTCACCCGATCGGGTGCCGAAGTACACGCCGGCCGGGGCGCCGTCGTCGGTGCTCAGCGCGTCGCGCAGCACGATCGACCAGAACCCCTCCTGCGGCAGCCCGCGATCCAGCGCGGTCCACGCGGCCCCGGCGTCCTCGCTGCGATACACCCGGCAGCGGCCGTGCGGCGGGAACCGGGTCGCGTCCGCCACCAGCGGAAAGTTGTAGACGACGTTCGCCCGATGCGGGTGCACGGCGATCGGGAAGCCGAAGTCGGCGGGCAACCCCTCCGCGATGGACTGCCAGGTCGAGCCGCCGTCGCCGCTGCGGTACACGCCGCCGTGATTCTGGAGGAAGAACTGGTCCGGCGCGCTGGGATCGCGGGCGACCTTGTGCACGCACTGCCCGAACTCGGGGTACATCTCCGGTAGGAACCGGGCACCGATGCCGGTGTTGGCCGCCTGCCAGCTGCCGCCGCCGTCCGAGGTCTGATAGACGCCGCCGGTGGACATGGCGACGGTCACCCGATCGTGTCGCGTCGGATCTGGGAGCACGGTGTGCACTGCCATTCCGCCGAATCCCGGTGTCCATTGTGGTCGGTGAGGATGGTCCCACAGTCCGCGCACGAGCTGGTAGGTCTCGCCGCCATCGACAGACCGGAACAACGCCGATGGCTCGACGCCCGCGTACACCAGGTCCGGCTCGTCGGCCGGCCCCGGCGCGAGCTGCCACACCTGGCGTAGCGCCGCACCGGTGTCCGCCGGGAACGCGATCGGCGCCCGGTCCGGCTCGCGCCAGTTCGCGCCGAGATCGTCGCTGACCGCGACCGATGGCCCGAAATGCTCGCTGGCGACGCCGGCCAGCAGTCGGGGCAGCGGACGCCTGGTGTCGATGGCCAGCGCGTACACCGAGGTCATCGCGTGGTGCGGCCCGTCCCACTGCCAGGTTGCCCGACCATCCGTGCTGGTGGCCAGCCACAGACCCTTCTTCGTGCCGACCGCCAGCAGCACCTTGTCCGCCATCACGCCTCCCGATGTGGTGCGACGCACAGTACGCCGATGCGGCGACAGTGGCCGTGCTACCGGTCCACTGGCTCGATCAGGCTGGCCTCGATCACACTGCTGGCCGAGTCGGTCGGCACGATCCGCCCGATCCGCAGCCCCGCGCGGGCCAGCAGCCGCCGGTACTCCTCGGCGGTGCGCTCCCGGCCGCTGGTCGTCGCCAGCATGATCAGGTCGAGCGTCTTGCCCAGATGCGGCTCGTCGTTGTCCGGCAACACCTTCTCCACCACGAGCAGCCGGCCGCCCGCGGGCCGGGCGGTTCGCAGGGCGGCCCCGCAGGTGCGCAGGATGCGCACGCAAGTCTCGTCGTCCCAGTCGTGCAGGATGCGCGACACCAGGTACGCGTCGCCCCCGGTGGGCACGGCGTCCAGGAAGCTCCCGCCGACCACCTCGCACCGGCCCGCCAGGCCGCGTGCGGCGATGTGTGTCCGCGCCTGTGACACGACATCCGGCAGGTCGAACACGACACCCCTGATGGCCGGATTGGCGTCCAGCACAGCCAGCAGCAGGGTGCCGATGCCGCCGCCGACGTCGACAATCCGGGTGGCCCAGGAGAAGTCGTAGCCGGCGGCCACCGCGGCCGGCTCACCGCCGTGGGTGGCCACCATCATCCGATGGAACCGCCCGGCCACCAGCGAGTCCTTGCCCAGATAGTCGAAGAACGTTGTGCCATAAGCGATCTCCGGCCCGGTCCGGCCGGTGGCGACCCGTTCGGGCAGTACCCGCAGGCAGTCCCAGAACACCGGCCCCTGCATGGTCAGCACCAAGTCCCGGGTGCCGCTGCGGTGGCCCTCGCGCAGTGTCTGGCCGCCGTCGGTGAGCGCGAACCGCTGGTCCGGGCCGGTCTGATCCCCCGGCTCGGTGCGCAGCACGCCGGTGCTCGCCACCGCGCGCAGCACCTGGTGCAGCGGCACCGGTTCGACCGCGAGCGCCTCGGCCAGCTCCCGACCGGACCGCGGACCGTCGGCGAGCAGGTCCGCAACACCCAACTCGGCCAGCACATACAGCGCCCGCGCCAGGAACGCGGAGTGCATGGTGTCCAGAATGGACCGTTGGGTCAGCTCGGCGTCGGCCATGGTCAGCCTGCCAACGCGGCGCGCATCGCGGCGAACTTGACCTCGGTCTCGCGCAGTTCGGTGTCCGGATCGGACTCCGGCACGATGCCGCAGCCGGCGAACAGCCGCGCCTGTCTGCCGGACAGCTGTCCGCAGCGCAGCGCCAGTCCGAGTTCGCCGCCGCCGGCCGCGTCCAGCCAGCCGACCGGCCCCGTGTACCGACCGCGATCCTGGCCTGCTTCCAATTCGGCGATCACCGTCAGCGCCAGCTCGCGGGGTGTGCCGGCGACCGCTGCGGTCGGATGCGCGGCGCCGGCCAGCGCCAGCAGCGACGTCCGGTCCGGCTCGGCGAGCAGGCCGTGCACGTCGGTGGCCAGATGCGCGACATCGCGCAGCCGCAGCACGGTCGGCCCGAAGGTCTGGACCGACCGACAGTGGCCGCGCAACGACGTGAGCAGGGAGTCAACCGCGTGCCGGTGCTCGTCGCGATGCTTGGCCGACCGCAGCGGGTGCCGGTCGACGTCGGTGCCGGCCCAGGTGGTGCCGGCCAGCACCCGGGAGAACACCTCGTCGCCATGCCGGCGCAGCAGCATTTCCGGGGTGGCGCCGATCAGCCCGTCGACGGCGAACGTCCAGCAGCTCGGATCGCGATCGGCCAGGCGCCGCAACGGAAAGCGGGGGTCGATGGGCTCGCTCGCCTCGACGATCACGTCACGGGCCAGCACAACCTTGCGGAGTCGGCCGGTGTCCGGGCCGCCGCCCATCCGGCGGACTGCCTCGGCCACCGCGTCCCGGTAGCGGTCGGCGGTGAGCTCGCCGTCATGGCAGCGCAGGACGCGGGTCGGCCGCACCAGTTCCGGCTCCGTCGCGTGGCGACCTATCCGGGTGATCCAACTTCGGCCCGACCGACGGCCGACGATCACCTTCGGCACGATCAGCACCGAATCGCCGGGGTCGTCGGCGAACGCGAAGCTGGCGAACGCGACCAGTCCGCTGCCCGGCTGGGCCACCGGGTCGTGGACATCGGCCCGGCCGCAGATCTCCCGCCAGGCCCGATCGGCGTCGGCGAACCGTTGTGGGCCGGTCGTTTCCACCCGCAACGCCTCGCCCCAGCCCACGATCCCGTCACCGGCCCGCACCCAGCACAGCACGTCGTGCGGGCTGGGCAACAGGTCGACCAGATCGCCGATGTCGGCGACGGCGCGGGTGCGCACGGACAGCGGCGCGGTAGCCCGGCGCTGGGGTGTCGGTGCGAGCATGTCCGCCTCCGGTGCTCAGATCAGGTCGGTGATGTTGGGTTCCACGCCGAGCAGGGCGCGGCCGAACAGTTCGGCGTTGGTGGCCGGGTTCGCGACCGCGTGCGCGGCGGCGGTGTGCATGTCGAGCAGCAGCGGGGCCAGCGGGCTCGACTCGGCCAGTGCGGCGGCGCCCTGCGCCGCGACCAGGGCGTCCACCGCGTCCCGACATTCCCGCACGGCCCGTCCGGTGCGGGCCCGGAGGCCGGCGCGGGTCCGGTAGTCGATGTCGGCGCCGGCGCGGGTGTGCCGGTCCACGAGGTCGGCGCTGTCGTGGGCGATCAGCCGCACCAGGTCGACAGTGGTGGCCGCTTCGGCGACGGCGAGTTGGAACGCGGTGGAGTCGGAGCGCCGACGGTAGTTGGTGAACGATATTCCGCGCCGGTCCGCCTGGCCGAGCACGTAGTCCAGTGCTTCGGCGGCGATGCCGAGATACGGCGCGATCATATAGCTGACCAACGCCGGCAGCAGGGCGCCGCGCTCTCGCGGGCCGAGCCGCAGCACCCGGTGGTCCGGCACGGCGAGGTCATCACCGATCAGCGTGTTGCTTCCGGTGCCGCGCATGCCAACGGTGAACCAGGTGTCCGCAACGGACAGTTCGTCGGCACGCACCAGCGCCAGCGCCGTACCGTCCGGTTCGGACTGTCCTGCGGTCAGGGTGGGAAAACCGAGGATGGCCCATTGGGCGTGCGCGCAGCCCGAGGCCGGCGCCCATCGCCCGCACAACGACCATCCGCCGTCGACGCGCCGGGCGGTGGCGTGCGGGGTGAGCACCGCGCAGACCGCGGTGTCCGGACCGTCCGCGTAGACCTCACACTGCGCCTGCTCGGGGAACAGGCCGACCAGCCAGTCGGCCGAGCCGAGGATCATCACCACCCAGCCGGCGGACGGGTCGGCGCGGGCGATCTCGGCGGTGGCGTCGACGGCGGTCCGCAGGTCGACCGCCAGACCGCCGAACCGCTGCGGCACCAGCAATCGGAGCAGACCGTGCTCGGTGAGCGCGTCCACGGTCTCCTTCGGCAGCCGGCGGTCCCGGTCGCCGTCGGCGCGGCGCTGCGTCAACAACGGA
>DASZLR010000212.1:0-4545 GCA_035552275.1 Pseudonocardiaceae bacterium
TCCCCGGTGCGATACATGCGTGTTGCGGCTGCGCCGGCCCTGACGAACGGGCATGCCACGAATCGCGACGCGGTCAAGCCGGACCGGCGCACATATCCGGCCGCAACCCCGGCCCCGGCCAGGTACAACTCCCCGACCACCCCGGTCGGCACCGGCCGTAGACCGCTGTCCAGCACAAACAACGCCGCCCCAGGCACCGGCGAACCGATCGGCACTGCACCCGTTCCCGCAGTGAGCGGCGCGCTGATTGCGGCGTAGACGGTGGCTTCGGTCGGGCCGTAGGCGTTGACCATCGTCCGCCCCGGTGCCCAGCGATCCACCAGTTCGGCCGGGCAGGCCTCGCCGGCCACGACCAACGTCGTCGAGGCCAGCCCGTCGGGGGACAACATCGCGGCTGCCGACGGTGTTTGGCTCAACACCGTGACCTGCTCAGCCGTCAGCAGCGCGTGGAAATCCTCCGGCGAGCGCGCGAGCGATTCGGGTATCACCACCAGCCGGCCGCCGTGTAGCAGTGCACCGAAGATCTCCCACACCGAGACGTCGAATGATAGCGAGTGCCATTGGCTCCACACCGCCTCCGGCGCCGCGCCGATATCGACGGCGGCGAGCAACTGGGTGACGTTGCGGTGGGTGACCGCAACCCCTTTGGGCACACCGGTGGTGCCCGACGTGTAGATCAGGTAAGCGAGGTCCTCAGGTGCCGGTGCCGACAGCGGGGAGCTGGGTTGGCTCTGGAGGGCCGGATCTCCGGCGTCGATGACCGTGACCCCGAATTCATCGAGCCGGCCGGCGAATTCGGCGGTGGTGACGGCGACGATCGGCGCGGCGTCGTCGAGCATGAAGGCGATACGCGCGGACGGTAGCGCCGGGTCGACCGGTAGGTAGGCGGCGCCGGTCTTGAGCACCGCCAGGATCGCCACAATGGCCTCGGCCGACCGCGGAAACAGCAGCGCCACAGATTGTCCCGGTTCGGCGCCGTGGCCGGCCAGTAGATACGCCAACCGGTTCGAGGTCTCGTCCAGCTTCCGGTAGGTCAGCGACCTGCCCTCGCACACCAGCGCCACCGCGTCTGGCGTGCGAGCGACCTGCGCGGCGAACAGCGCCGGTACCGACGCATCGCCCGGCGGCCGGGTCAGCGCCGCGTAATTGCCGAGCTCATCAAGGCGGCCACGTTCCAGTTCGTCGACCAGATCCACTGATCCCAGCCGCCGTTGCGGGTCGGCGGTGATCGCCACCAGCACCCGGTGCAACCGGTCGATCAGCGTCTCGATGCTGGCTGCGTCGAAGACGTCGGTGCGGAATTCGACGACGCCGCCGATGCCGTCGGCCTCGCCGCCGTCGGTCCAGCGCTCCGACAGCGAGAGCACCAGATCCATTCGCGCCGAATGGGTGTCCAGCGGCAGCGGGGTGGCCTCCAGGTCGCCCAGAGTCAGTCCGCCGGCGGGGTCACCGGCGGCGTTTCCGGGCAGGTTCTGCCAGGCCAGCATTACCTGAATCAGCGGGTGATGGGTCAGGCTGCGGGTGGGGTTGAGCCGCTCGACGAGGACCTCGAAGGGCACATCCTGGTGCTCGTAGGCGGCGAGGCTGCGCGCCCGCACCTGCGCAAGGAGTTCGGCGACCGTCGGATCCCCGTCGATCTCGACCCGCAGCACCAGGGTGTTGACGAAGAAGCCGACCAGCCCGTCGAGCGCGGGATCGCTGCGCCCCGCGATCGGAAAGCCCACTGCCACATCAGAACTGGCGCATACCTTGGCCAGCAGCACAGCCAGGGCGGCCTGTACCACCATGAAACTGGTCGCGTTGTGTTCGCGCGCCACCCGGGCGACCTGCTGCTGCAACGCGGCCGGCCAGTCCAGCTCGATGGTGGCGCCACGCTGATCGGCGACCAGCGGATAGGGGCGATCGGTGGGCAACTGCAGCCGCTCCGGCAGCCCGGCGAGCGCACCCTCCCAGTAGGCCAGCTGCGCGGCGATGGCGCTGCCGCTGTCGTCGAGATCGCCGAATTGCTCACGCTGCCAGAGCGTGTAGTCGACGTACTGCACCGGCAGTGGCACCCAGGCCGGCTTATCGCCGGCGCACCGGCTGGCGTAGGCGATACCCAGATCCGATACCAACGGCGTGATCGACCAGCCATCGGCCGCGATGTGGTGCACCACCGCCACCAACACGTGCTCATCATGGCTGACCCGGAAAAGCGCTGCCCGGACCGGGATCTCGCCGGCCAGGTCAAATGCGTAGTGCGCTGCCGCGGCGACGGCTTCGTCCAGTCGGCTGCTGGACCAGTCCGTCGCGTCGACGACATGCCAGCCCAGTTCGGCCCGCTCCGGAGGCAGGATCACCTGCTGAGGAATCCCGTCCGGCGCAAGGAACAGGGTGCGCAGGCTTTCGTGACGGGTCACCACGTCGGCGAATGCGGCGCCGAACGCCTCGACGTCGAGATGGCCGCGCAGCCGCACGCCTGCCGAGATGTTGTATACCGCTGACGGGCCTTGCAATTGGTCGACGAACCACAACCGGTTCTGAGCGAACGAGAGCGGAATCACGGCCGGCCGGTCCACCGGCACCAGCGGTGGAAGCCGGCCCGCGCCGACACTGATGCGCGGCGCCAACTCGGCAATCGTGGGGGTCTCGAAGAGGGTGCGGACGGCGACCTTGGTGTGCAAGGCGCTGTTGATGGTGGCGATCAGGCGCATCGCGGAAATGCTGTCGCCGCCGAGGTCGAAGAAGGAGTCGTCGATACCGACCGGGCGTTGCGGGTCGACCCCGAGGACCTCGGTGTAGATACCGGCCAGGATTTCCTGGATCGGGCTTTGCGGGCCGCGGTACACCCCGCCGCTGTAATCCGGGCTGGGCAACGCGCGGATGTCCAGTTTGCCGTTGGGAGTCAACGGCAAATCGGCCAGGCCGATGACTGCGGTCGGCACCATGTAAGCGGGCAGTCGCGCGGCGACCGCCAGTCGTACCGCCGCCGGATCGGCGCTGCCGGTGAGATAGCCGACCAGGCGCTTGTCGCCGGGGCGGTCCTCCCGGGCGATCACCACCGCCTGGTCCACTCCGTCGCAGCCGGCCAACGCCGCCTGCACATCGCCGAGTTCGATGCGATACCCGCGGATCTTGACCTGCTCGTCAGCCCGCCCGAGGTACCGCAACTGACCGTCGGCTTCCCACCGCACCAGATCCCCGGTGCGATACATCCGCGATCCGCGGCCGCCGAACGGACACGCCACAAACCGCGACGCGCTCAGTTCTGAGCGACCCAGATAACCCACACCCAGTCCGGCGCCGGCCACGTACAACTCACCGACCACTCCGACCGGAACCGGCCGCAGCCATCCGTCGAGCACGAACAACGCCGCCCCCGGCACCGGTGAACCAATCGGCACCACACCCGATCCCGCGCACAACGGCGCACTGATCGCCACGCACATCGTGGTTTCCGTCGGCCCGTAGGCGTTGACCATCACGCGTCCCGGCGCCCATCGATCCACCACTTCGGCCGAGCACGCCTCGCCGACGACGACCAATGCCGCCGACTCGAGCCCCTGCGGGGACAGCGCAGACACCGCCGAGGGTGTCTGAGTCAACACCGTGACGCCCTCTGCGACCAGCATCACCTGAAGATCCTCGGCAGAGCGTGCCACCGCGTCCGGGACCACCACGACGCGGCCACCGCGCAGCAACGCGCCGAAAATCTCCCACACCGACACATCGAACGCCGTTGAATGGCAATGACTCCAGACCCCGGCGGCCGGCAATCCGGCCACCAGGGAACCCAACAAAGTCGTCACGTTCCGGTGCGTCAGGCCGACACCCTTGGGCACACCCGAGGTGCCCGACGTGTAGATCACGTACGCCAGGTCGCCGGGCGTGGGCAACGGCAACTCGGTGTCGGCAGTGGAATCGGCGAGGTGATCCATATCGGCGATACGCAGGACCGGGCCGTCGAACCCGTCCAGCCGATCCGCGACCTCGTCCGAGGTGATCACCAACGCCGGCGCCGCGTCGGCAAGAATGAATTGCAAACGCTCAGCGGGCAACCCGGGATCGACCGGCACATACGCCGCACCAGACTTCAGCACCGCCACCGTCGCGACAATCGCTTCCAGCGAGCGCGACAGCACCAGTCCCACACATCGGCCCGGCCCCACACCATGACCGGCCAGCACGTGAGCCCAGCGCTGCGAGGCCGCAGCCAACTCCGCGTAGGTCAGCGACGAGTCCGCGGCCGTGACGGCCATCGCATCCGGGATGCGCGCCACCCAGCTGCCCAACAAGCCGGTGATCGACAACACCTCGCCGGACGGCTGCCCCAGCGCCGCCCGATGCCCGAACCCGTCCAACCGGATCCGCTCGGCATCATCGAGCAGATCCACCGACGACACCAACCGGTTCGGGTCGGCGGTGATCGCGTCCAACACCTGCTGCAGCCGTGACACCAACACCTCGACGCTGGCGGGATCGAACACATCCGTGCGGTATTCGACGATGCCGCCGATACCGTCGGCCTCGCCGTCCTCGGTCCAGCGTTCCGACAGTGAGAATGCG
>DASZLR010000213.1:0-2896 GCA_035552275.1 Pseudonocardiaceae bacterium
GCCGCCGGCGGCGTCAACGGGTTCGGCGTCCACCCGGCGTTGCTGGATGCGGCCATGCACGCACTGATCGTCAGCCACCAAATAGCCGGCCAGACCGACGAAGTGGTGCTGCCGTTCTCGTGGCAGGGCGTGTCCTTGCACGCCGCGGGCGCGTCGGCGGTACGTGCGCGCATCGCACCGGTGGCGGCGTCGGAGGCCACTTGGGCGGCCTCCAGGGCGGTCTCGATCGAGCTGGCCGACGGACTCGGATTGCCGGTGCTGTCGGTGCGCGCGATGGTCGCGCGGCCGGTGAGCGAGCGGCAGCTGCGTGCGGCGGTGTCGGCCTCGGGGCCGGACCGGCTGTTCGAGGTGGTGTGGTCACCGGCCGCGACGACGACGGCAAGCACCGAGCCGCCGGTACACGAGGTGTTCGAATCCGTTGCGGCCGGCGAAGACCCGGTCTCCGGATCGTATGAACGTACGCACCGGGCGCTGGCTGCCGTCCAGTCGTGGCTGACCGAGCATGACTCCGGAGCGCTGATCGTCGCGACCCGTGGCGCGATGGGGTTGGCGGGGGAGGACGTCCCCGATCTGGCCGGCGCGGCGGTATGGGGGCTGGTGCGATCGGCGCAGACCGAGCATCCCGGCCGAATCGTGCTGGTGGACTCGGATGCGGCGCTTGACGACAGCGCGATAGCGACCGTTCTTTCGGTCGGCGAGCCCGCGGTGTTGCTGCGCGAAGGCACGGCCTACATCGCGCGAGTGCACGGCGCCCGCGCGGTCGACGGCATCATGACACCTCCGGCCGAGGGACCCTGGCGGCTCGGAATCAGCAGCGCGGGCACCTTCGAAAACCTGCAGCTGGAGCCGGTTCCCAACGCCGGCGCCGCGCTGGAGCCCGGCCAGGTTCGGGTGGCCCTGCGCGCCATCGCCACCAACTTCCGCGACGTCATGATCACCCTGGGCATGTTCACCCACGACGCCCTGCTCGGCGGCGAAGGCGCCGGTGTGGTGGTCGAAGTCGGGCCGGGAGTCACCGAGTTCGCGGTCGGCGATTCGGTGTACGGCTTCTTCCCCGACGGCAGCGGCACGCTGGTGCCCGGCGACGTGCGCCTGCTGCAGCACAAGCCCGCCCACTGGTCCTACGCCCAGGCCGCCGGCATCTCGGCGGTTTTCACCACCGCCTACATGGCGTTTATCCACCTGGCCGACGTCAAGCCGGGGCAGCGGGTGCTGGTGCACGCCGCGGCCGGCGGTGTCGGGATGGCCGCGGTTCAGCTGGGCAGGCATCTGGGCCTGGAGGTGTTCGCCACCGCCAGCCGCGGCAAGTGGGACACGTTGCGGGCCATGGGCTTCGATGACGATCACATCTCGGATTCACGCAGCCTGGAATTCGAGGAGAAATTCCGGGCTGTCACCGGCGGCCGCGGCATGGATGTGGTGCTGGACTCTCTGGCAGGTGAATTCGTCGATGCCTCACTGCGGCTCGTCGTTCCCGGCGGCGTGTTCCTGGAGATGGGCAAGACCGACATTCGCGACCCGGGCATGGTGGCCCAGGAGTATCCGGGTGTCCGCTACCGGGCCTTCGACCTGTTCGAGCCCGGCCGTCCCCGGATGCATCAGTGGATGGTTGAACTCGCCGGGCTGTTCGACGCCGGGGTGCTGGAACCGTTGCCGGTCACGACCTTTGACGTGCGACGCGCCCGCACCGCGCTGCGATACCTGAGCCAGGCCCGCCACATCGGCAAGGTTGTCATGAGTCTGCCGTCCGGGCTGGGTGCGGGCACGGTGCTGATCACCGGCGGAACCGGCATGGCGGGTTCGACATTGGCTCGTCACCTGGTGGCACACCACGGCGTCGAGGACCTGGTGCTGCTGAGCCGGCGCGGTCCGGACGCGCCCGGGTCCGCCGAGTTGATCGACGAGCTGCAATCCGCGGGAGCCCGGGCGCGCGTGGTGGCGTGCGACGCTGCCGACCGGGCGGCGCTGGCGCAGGTCATCGATGATATTTCGGAGCGGCGGCCGCTGTCGGGCGTGATTCACGCGACCGGCGTGCTGGACGACGCGATGGTCACCTCGCTGACATCCGAGCGTGTCGACGCGGTATTGCGGGCCAAGGTCGACGCGGCCTGGAACCTGCACGAGTTGACTCGTGACCTGAATCTGTCTGCCTTCGTGATGTTTTCGTCGATGGCCGGGTTGGTCGGCTCGTCGGGGCAGGGCAATTACGGGGCGGCGAACTCGTTCCTGGACGGTTTGGCCGCGCACCGGCGGGTGCACGGCCTGCCGGCGATCTCGCTGGCCTGGGGCCTGTGGGATCAGGCCAGCGCCATGACCGGCGCGCTCGACGCGGCCGACCTCGCCCGGTTGGGCCGGGACGGGATCTTGGCGCTGTCCTCGGACGAGGCGATGGAACTCTTCGACACCGCGTTGATCGTCGACCAACCGTTCCTGGCGCCGGCTCGCATCGATCTCGGCGCGCTACGGGCCCATGCGGTCGCGGTTCCGCCGATGTTCACCGATCTGGTCAACGCCCCGACGCGCCGCCGGGTCGACGACTCGCTGGCGGCGGCGAAATCGAAATCGGCGCTGGCGCATCGCCTGGACGGGCTGTCCGAGGCGGAGCAGCAGGCCGTGCTCCTGGATCTGGTGCGTTCGCACATCGCCACCGTGCTGGGCAACACCACCGCCGAGGCGATCGACCCGGACAAGGCGTTCCAGGACTTGGGCTTCGACTCGCTGACCGCGGTCGAAATGCGCAACCGGCTCAAAACCGCTACCGGTCTTGCGCTTTCGCCCACCCTTATCTTCGACTACCCGACGCCCAACGGCCTGGCCGGCTACATCCGCACCGAACTCGCCGGTGTGCCGCAAGAAATCACGCACGCCCCCGTCCTTCGGGCCACCGATGACGATC
>DASZLR010000214.1:0-2251 GCA_035552275.1 Pseudonocardiaceae bacterium
TACCCGGGGCCCAGCGCCCGGGCAGCGGAGATCGAGCTCGGTGCGCGCTGGGACCCTGACCGGCTGCGGTCCTTCGTCGAAGTCGAACAGGACGCGCTCGCCGCGGCATTCGAGAAGTTGGACGTCGAACACTGGGCGAACGAGGTGGTCACCGCGCAGGGCCGACACGTCACTGCTGCGGCGCTCCCATGGCTGCGGACCCGGGAGGTCTGGGTCCACGCGGCCGATCTGCACGGCGCCGCAGACTTCCCGGACTTCCCGCCGCCCCTGCTCGATGAGCTGGTAGCCGATGTCCTCCGGTTTCGCCGTGACGCCCGGGAAGAAGCACTCCAGGTCAGGCCCACTGACCGCGATACCACCCCGCCGTTCGATGGACAGGCGCCTCCGGTGTGGATCGAAGGTCGCACCGCCGACCTCGCCCGGTGGCTGACCGGACGCGGCGCGGCGAACATCCGGGCTTCCGACCAGTCCGCCCTACCCACCCTCGGCCCTTGGCTTTAAAGCGCAACCTCTCATCACCCGGAGTTGACATGACCATCACGCCAGCACGGCAGTTCATCAACGGCGAACTCGTCGGATCGAAGCGGGAATCATCTTCGGTCAGTCCGGCCGACGGATCGGCCCTGGGCCGCTATGCCGACGCGGACGAGGACCAAGCCAGGCAAGCCGCCGCTGCGGCCCGCGCTGCGTTCGCCAGCACGGGCTGGTCCCGAGATCGCCGCCTTCGGCACCAGGTCCTCAACGGCATCGCCGACGCGATCGAGCGACGCACAGACGAGCTGGTGAGCCTGCTCGCGCGAGAGAACGGGAAGGTCTTGGCTGAGGCCGGGTTCGAGCTCAGCCTCACCGTGCCGAAACTGCGGTACTACGCGGCGCTTGCCCTCAGCGAAGGCGGCCGGGCGGCCGAGGTGTCGCCGGGTCTGCACATGAGCTCGGTGCCCGAGGCCATCGGCGTGGCCGGGGTGATCGTGCCCTGGAACTCGCCGGTGGTGCTCGCCGTCCGCTCGTTCGCGCCGGCGCTGGCCGCCGGGTGTACCGCCGTGGTCAAGCTGCCGGGCCAGACCGGCCTTGTAAACGGACTGCTGCACGAGATCCTGTCCGAGGTCGCCGGCCTGCCCGCCGGCGTGCTCAACTCCCTCACCGAGTCCGGCGACGAGGTAGCTCGCTTCCTGGTCAGCTCCAAGGACATCGGCGTGCTGAGCTACACCGGGAGCACCCGCGTTGGCCGCCAGATCATGGCCGACGCCGCCGTGACGCTGAAGCGACTGTCCCTCGAACTCGGCGGCAAGACCCCGATGATCGTCTTCGACGACGCCGATCTCGATGTCGCCGTTCCGGTGCTGACCAAGGCCGTGACCACGTTCAGCGGGCAGTTCTGCATGACCGGCAGTCGTGTCATCGCCCAGGCCGGGATCGCCGGCCAACTGCGCGAGCGGCTTTCGAAGTCGCTGGGCGCGGTCAACGTCGGTCCGGGCGACGATCCGGCCAGCGACATGGGCCCGATGATCGACGCCGAGAACGCTCGCCGCGTCGATGCGTTGGTCAGCGCAGCCGCGGAGTACGCGACCGTCCTCGTGCGGGGCGGCCCCACCGATCCGGACACCGCCTTCTACCACCCGTCGCTGCTCGAGGTGGACGACCCGACCAAGCCGATCGTGCAGGAGGAGGTGTTCGGACCGGTCGCGACGTTCGAGGTCTTCGAATCCGAAGCCGACGCGGTACGGCTTGCCAACGTCACGGAATACGGCCTGGCGGCGTCGATCTGGTCCCGCGACATCGACCGGCCGCGGCGGGTCGGACGGCAGCTGCGCGCCGGCACGGTGTGGACCAACACCTGGGCCCTGGTCGCCGACCAGTTCGAGGAAGGCGGCTTCGGCCAGAGCGGCCTTGGCCGGCTGAACGGCCTGCGCGGACTGGAGGAGTTTCAGGAGTACAAGACCTACGCGCAGATCGTCGGGTAATCCACTGCGTCAGGACAGACCAGCCTTCGAGTAAAGGACGCGCATGAAGGTAACCGCTGCAGTTGTCGGATCGAAGGACGGTCCATTCCAGCTCGAAGAGGTAGTGATCGGCGAACCGCGCGCTGACGAGCTTCTTGTCAAGATCACTGCGGTCGGCATGTGCCATACGGATCTGAGCGTTCGCTCGCAGGCAACGCCCTTTCCGCTGCCGGGAGTGCTAGGGCACGAAGGCGCCGGAGTCGTGGACCAGGTAGGAGTCCAGGTAAGGGACTTCCGCGCCGGGGACAAGG
>DASZLR010000215.1:0-14103 GCA_035552275.1 Pseudonocardiaceae bacterium
GTCGGCGGCGTCGAGGCCCAGAGCGTCGCCGGTTTCCGCCGGGTTGAGCGGTCCGAGTGTCAGGTTGTCGGCCCGTCCGAAGAACGGCCGGTCATCCGCGGTCAGCCGCTCCATAGTGTGGACGTCACTGCCGAGAAGCAGCAGCAGGACCGGACGTCTGGACAGCAGCCGATCCCATGCCGTTTGCAGCGCGCCGTCGAAAAGGTCGTCCTGTTCGGCGAGCCAGGGCACCTCGTCAAGCACAACGACGGACGGTGTGTCCGGCAGGACGGAGGCCAAGGTGCGAAACGCGTCCGGCCAACTGCCGCCGGTCGGCTCGACAGGAACGAGGCCACGATCGGCTGGTAGGCAGGAGTCCCTGAGGCTGGCGAAAAACTCGGCCACCGATTGGACCGCCGAAGCTCCCTTGGTCGCGGTGAAGAACAGGTACGGCACTTCAGCGCGATCGCAGAACTCCTGCACCAGCCGTGACTTACCGACCTGGCGTCGGCCTCGGATGGCGACCGCCGTTCCGGAACCAGACGTGGCGATCCGACCGAGGCGCTTGCGCAGCAGCGCCAGCTCTCTTGAGCGTCCGACAAAATCCACAGTCACAGTAGATTCCAGCTATGTAGCCGACATCTACATAGATCCGATCTACCAACTCGTCAGTGGCTGCCGGGCGGGCTGACCGAGACGTTGCCGCGGTCGTTGGACTTCTGCGGCACGCCGGGCAGCTCGATCGGCCGGCTTCCCGGTCCGGGCGAGTACAGGCCCCAGTGCGTCACATGCTGAACCTGCAACGCCGCCGACGCCGGCGCCGCCCTCGCGTCCGGGGCGATCGCGTACAGGGTTCCCCAGTCGCGATTCAGGTCGCCCTGGAGGAACGTCGGCAGCGTCGTCTCGGTCGAGTTCACATTGAGCCAGCCGAACGGGCCGCCGGCGTCCGGCGCGGACCAGGTCTGGCCGACGTCACGCAGGTCGGTGCCGCCGGCGATCCGGTACGCCGGCATCTCGGAGATCCCGTCCTGGGTGTTGTACGGCCGGATGCACGGATCCACCAGCGCCACCGGCCATTCCATGAAAACCGGTTTGCTGCCAAGGAAATCCGTCATCCGCACCATGGTGGGCACGCGCGGCGCGCTCACCGCCAGCCAGTTGTTCTGGCCCACCGCCTGGGTGTTGGCGACCAGCCGCACATCGTCGGCCTGCGCCGCCGCGCCGGTCAGCGTCACCCGCGATTCTCGCCACGAGGTCGGGTCGATGGTCGGATCGGTGTCGGTCTGCGCGCCGATCGGCTGCTGTTGCAGCACCTGGAATCCGCTGCCCGTGCGCTTGCCGAACTCGGCGACCAGGCTGTTGCCGCCGGTCGTCACCCCGGCCACGTCCACGATCAGTGGCGCGGCGCCGGACCGGGCGCTGGCCGGCAGCGGGTACCAGGACGTGCGCAGTTGGCCGGCCGCCTTCGGGCCGGACGATCCGTAGTTGCCCCACACCGGGGCGGCCGCGGTCGCCGGCAGCGGCGGCAACCACACCGGTACCGCGAGGTCGCTGGGCGCGTCGGGCGGCAGCCCGCCCAGCGTGAAGCCGGTCAGCGCGGGCCCGTTGGCCGATCCGCCCGGCTCGCCCACCGGAGCCAGGAAATCGCGCTCCGGGTTCGGCTCGACCGAGATGTAGTCGGACAGCCCGCAGCTGTGCCCGGCCAACTGCATCACGTTGTCTTTGCCCAGGCTGTAGCTGCCCCACTCCTTCTCGATGACCTTGACGAAGTTGCCGACCTCCGCCAGCACCAGCAGCGCGCAGACCACCGCGACCGGCGCGGACGCCAGCCGCAGCCGCCGGCCGCTGGCCATCGGCCGGACGACCTGTTGTCGGCCGGGCAGATCGCCGCGCAGGTGCTCGACCGCGGCGATCACCAGCGCGATCAGCGCGGCGATGTCCAGCACCGAACTGGCGCTGTGGCCGCCGATCGACGGCGGCTTGTCGAACCACGGCGAGCCCCAGCTCGACACATACCACCACGCGTTCGGCCCGGTGGACGCCGCCGACGCGATGATCAGCAGAACACCGGTGAACAGCGCGCGGTTGCGCCGGGACCGCAGCACCGACGCGCTGGTGGCCAACGCGGTCAGCGCCGCGAGCGACCCGCCGAGCGCGGCGAACGCGCCGAAGTGGTGCGTCCATTTCGTCGGCGTCAGCGCGAGCAGCGCGAACGACAGGATCGTGGTGCCGATCAGCCGCCGGCTCGGTCCGAGCGCCGCGCCCGGGATCTTCCCGCGTTTGAGCAGCACCACCAGGCAGGTCACCAGGCACAGGATGATCAGCAGCACCGGGAACCGGCGGGCCAGCGAACCGTCCGCCGAATTGGTGAACAGCGCCTGGTACCGGTCCATCTCCTGGTACCAGTTCTCCGCCGGCCCGATCGCCATTCGCGACTTGGTGGAGTCGATCACCGACCGCAGCGTCTGGTTCTGGAACACCGCGACCAGCACGATGGTTCCGCAGGAGGCCAGCGGCGCGAGCACGGCCAGCCGGCCGAACCGGCGGACCCGATCGCGCAGCAGCAGCGCCAGCGGCCGGGCGGCCGACAGGAACGGGGCGATGGAGATCAGCCCGGTCGGGGTGGCGGCCAACGCGAACGCCGCCGCGAACAGGCCGAGCGCGGCCGGCAGCAGTCGGCGGGTGGCGACCGTGCGCTCGACCCCGCACATCACCAGCAGCGTCCAGATCACCACCACCGACTCCGGCCGCAGGCCGTTGTCGAAGGGCAGCCAGAACGCGAGGAACGTGGTGGCGCCGGCCCAGCCGGCCGCCCGGCTGCGCCGCACCTCGCGGCCGAGCCGGGGCAGCACCTCACGGCTGATCAGCAGCCAGCTGCCGACGCCCATCAGCATCGCCGGCAGCCGCACCCACGGCGTCGACGTGGACACCAACACCCAGCGCGCGTACACCTCGTAGAACCAGCCGAACGGCGCCTCCGGCGAGTCGAACCACCGGTAGATGTTGCCGATGTAGCCGGTCGTGGCCTCGTTGCGGGCCATGGTCAGGATGTAGCCGTCGTCCGAGGTCACCGCGCCGATCAGCCACCACACCACCAGCACGCCGATCACCGCGGCGTCCCGGCCGGTGGGCCGCCACCAGCCGCGCGGCACCAGGCGCGCCCGCCGTCCGGTGGCCCACACGTCCATCTTGTGCAGCGCGATGCCCGCCCCGATGAACGCCAGCAGCGCCACGATCATCGCGCCGATCTTCAGCGCGGTGGCCGTGGTCTGGTAACGGGTGTCGGGCTGGATGTCGACGGTCAGCCCGCGCACGTCGTCCTTGCGCGCGTTGAGATCCGAATAGATGCCCACGACCTGCGGCCGGAGGTCGGAGTTCAGCGAGGCCAGCACCTGGCTGCCGATCCGCACCGTGGTGTTGCCGCCGTCGGAGTGCACCGCCAAGGCGCAACCACCGGCGGGCACGGCCGCCGAGGCCAACTGCTGCCCGTCGTCGGTGACCACGACCTGGGTGCTCCGCAGTTCCACCGACAACCCGGTGACGTTGCCGTACGCCGAGGAGGGCGGCACGGTCGCGACCAGGTCGCCCGAGCCGCCGGTGCGCGCGGACAGGCCGCGGATCACCGCGCACGGCAGGTTCACGTCCACCGACAGCGGCTGATAGCCGGGCAGCGGGGCCGACACCGCACCCGTGGACACCGCGCCAGCGCCGGTCGCGGTGGGCCAGTGCAGGTCCGCCACGTCGTAGCCGACCGGCAGGAACGGCACGGCCAGCGCCGCCAGGGTGCCGAGCAGGCCGAGTCCGGCCGCGAGCCAGCGCAACCGGCGAGTTCGGCCGCGGTCACGTTCCGAACCACCGGCCGGTTCGTCGGCCGGTTTGTCGGCACTGGCAGCCGGCGGCACGGCCGTTCCCTGGACATCGAGCACGGTCAGACCGTAGTCGGTGGCGCCGCGTGATCGGTCATCTGGGGCCACACTGGAGGATCGCCGTCGAACATTCGTTCCCGCGCTGGACTTTCCGCGTAACCACCAGGTCAGCCGCCGTTCAACGGCCGGCGGACGGTCGGGCATCGCGTTCGCAGATCCATAGTGGACATCAACAACCAGGGTCGTCGGACGGCGCTCCATCGGCCCGCCTGGTTACTGGCGCCGAGTACGATATCGACATGAACAAGCCGCTCAATCAATCCGTCGCCCTCGTTATCGAGGATGACAACGGCGGATTCCTGGTGGTCAAGCGGGACGAGAACGACGATTCGCTGCCCGGCGTGTGGGGCCTGCCGGCCGCCAGCCTGCGGCCCGGCGAGACCGTCGAGGACGCCGCCGCCCGTGCCGGCCGCGACAAATTGGGCGTCACGGTGAAGATCGCCGATTTCATCGGCGACAAGCGGGGGGACGAGGGAAACCGGTTCAACCACCTCCGCGAGTACCGCGCGGAGATCATCGAGGGCACCCCCTCGGTGCCGCAGCCCGACCGCTCGGTGAGCCAGTACGCCGAAGTGCGGTACACCGCCGACCCGACGGTGCTGTTCGACGCGGCGCGACAGGGTTCGTTGTGCAGCCAGATCTATCTACGTGAGCTGGGCGTTTCCTGGAGTTGAGGGGCTGTCATGGCACTGGCCTTGGCGTTCAGCCTGCCGGCGGGTGTGCTGCTGCTGGTCATCGTCGGCGCGTACGAGACGAAGCGGCGGCGCCGGCGGCCAGGGCCGACGCTGTCCGCCACCTATCTCGATGAGGTCACCGCGGTGCTCTACGGGACCAAGCGGCAGGAGCTGGACCATCGGAATTCGTGGTCGATGCTGCGCGCGGAAGACGCCCAGGGCGCGCCGCCGCGGCTGGGCGTCGACCTGGAACACGGCATTGTTCGGCTACCACCCGACTAACGAGTTCCGCCCGATATGCCGGCCTGTTCCAGCTGGTAGGCGGCCGACCGCACGCACAGGCCATGAATGCACACCTCGATGGGATCGAGCGTGTCGTCCAAGATCAGCGCGTCGCGGCTGGCGACAGCTTGGCCGAGTAGCCGCGTCGGCGCCCAGATCAGCCGCGAGTAGGACGCGGTCTCAGTCGGGACGAGATCCGCGCCCGCCTCCAGTACCAACGAATAGCTGATCATGTAGGTGTGCTCGGTGCGGCCGGTGCCCAGTGGATCGTCCACATTGTCCACCGCGATGGTCGCCGGTTTCGCCCGGCCCTGGATTCGGCCCAGCACCAGCGAATCAGCCACTCCAAGTTTGCGCGCCAACAGGCTTTCCACCACGAATGTGTCGGCGTATCCCAGCGACGCGCCGCAGCCGATGGCCACGCCACGATCACTGGTGATCCCGGCGATGCTGCCGGTGCCTGTGTCGGTTTCGGTGTCGGTGAGTTTCTCGATATGCGGCCCGGCGACGAGCTCGAACAGCTCCCGCGGCAGCCGCATCGTGGGCGTGCTCAGCACTCCTGGGTGTCGCCCGCTGGTCGGCGTCGGCCGGCGAACGCCCAACAACACCTCGGCCGTAGTGGCGTCCCGAAAAACAGTGCACGACACCGTGTAGGTCGACCCGTGGGGATGCGCGTCGACAGCGCAATCGCTCACCGTGTTGCTCCCCGTTCCGATTTTCCGGTCGGTCGGCCGAAAACGGCTTCACGTAGCCACGCCTCGCGCAGCCGGAGCAGCCGATTCAGCCGCGATCGGTTGGCCGGCTGATACAGCTCGTCCAGCAGCATCGGGCGAAGATCCGAATTCCATTTCATCGCGTGACTGTACTCATCGGCCGGCGTCCGGTTCAGGTCGAGCCGATAGACGTAGAAGCCAAGGAACCGGTTCTCGCCCTCCCGTTCCAGCAGACAGGTGCCACGCAGTTCCAGTCGTTCGTCCGGCACGTCCAGCCCGCAGGTGAGAAACAGCTCGCGCTGTGCGGTGTGCCGGAACGCCGACTCCGGAATCTCGAACGGGTTCGGCTGTCCGGCCCGCAGCCACAGGTCGTCCAGCGCCCGACCGTGATCCACATCGAGCGGACCGCCCAGCGGGGCGAGCAGATCCTCGGTCACCACCCGCTCACTGATCAGCGACAGCTTGTCCAGGTCGTCCATGGCGTTGCGCGGCGTGCGCAGCTTCAGCACCACCTCCGTGCCCCGAGCCGTCGGCGCGCACACCGCGACGACCGCCGTCGCGGACACCGTGTTCGGCGGCGAGGACGTGTACTTCGGGTGCAACCGGGCGACGACCGGGCGGAACTCGCTGCCCGGCTCGACGCCCGATGTCGTCTCCTGATCGAGCCGGCACAGGATCTGGCGGGGTGTCATCGGCCGGGCCCGCGACTCCAACTTCCGCAGATATTCCCGAAAAACCGGAATCTGCTCGTCCGACATCCGGGTGAGAATCAGGGCGGATTCTCCGGCGCTGCCCTCGGTTTCGGTCACGCTGACCGACGGCAGCAGGCTCAGCATCGCCATGGTGGGCTGGTTGCGGCGCACGGCGCAGATCAGGCAGCCCAGGTAGATGTCGTCGAATTCGTACACCGACGGCGGTTCCGGCTCATCCGAGCTGGTGCGCGACGAGCGGAGCCAGTTGCGCAGGCCGGTGATCCCGGCCTCCCATCGCTGCACCAGGGTGCCGATCGTGCCGGGATGGCGATACACCGTGATCCGGTCACTGGCCGGCGTGAAGTACCGCACCGCAGCGGGATTGATGACCCGCTGCCCGTCCACGCGGCGCTGATTGGCCAACTCGATCAGCCGGCTGGCGCACTGCCAGGGCAGCACACCCACGATGTCCACCTGGTCGGCCGACAAGATCTCGTCAAACAGGTCGTCCACCACCCGGCTGATCGGTGGCGTGCTGGTCACCGCCGACGCGACCACCGCCGACGCCGGTTCACCCTGCTGGCCTAATTTCCCCACGGCCCGGCGGGCCGCCCTCACCTCAGCCGGCAACTCGTCCTTTTCGGACACCGCACCTCACGCCCTTCATGATCCGCCAGTGTAGATCTTGGCAACCTCGATCATCATGGAGTCCCACGCGGTCAGCGCGTCCGGGTCGTCCGTGCCGGAATCATTCGAGCAGGCGATGAAACGCAGACACGCATCGCGCGCGGACCTGCTCTTGAGCCGCAGCGCCAGCAGATACAGCCGTCGGCGGGACGGATTCTGCCGGCCGGTCAGCACCGCGGTCGGCGAATCGCCTTCCTCGAATATCTTCATGATGGACGAGGCGATTTCCTGCTGGGCGTCCCGCTCGCGCGTCCGGCGCGAGGTAGCCGAGGAAACCACCGGTGCTAGTAATCCGATCGCGGCACCCACCACAGCGGCCACCAGGGTGAACAACTGGGCCAAGTGCTCGCCACCCCTTTGCGCCGACGCCGGCCAGGATCGGAGATGATCATGTGCTGACATCATACGCTGGAGGCGTTGTGCTGACTCTACGTTTCGGCCGGCGAGCGGAGCACAGTGAAAGTGACCTCCCGACGCAGCGTGAACCCGATGGCCTCGTACAGCCGGATCGCGCCGGCATTGTCGGCGGCCGCGTGCAGGAACGGCGTCTCGCCTCGGCCGCGAATCCCGACGGCCACCGCCCGCACCAGCCGCCCTGCCAGGCCCTGGCCGCGGAACGCCGGATCGGTGCACACCGCGCTGATCTCGGTCCAGCCGACCGGCCGCATCCGCTGCCCGGCCATGGCGACCAGCCGGCCGTGCCGCCGGATGCCGAGATAGCCGCCGAGCTCGATGGTGCGCCGCTCGAACGGGCCGGGTTCGGTGCGCCGCACCAGATCCAGCATTTCCGGCAAGTCGGTCGACCCCAGTGGCTGGGCGTCAGGATCGGGTTCGGCGCGCAGCGCGGAATCCACCAGCTGCACGCCGGGAATCCGGGCCAGCACCCGCCAGCCAGCCGGCGTCGCTGCCGTCCCGCTCATCCCGACCTTCCGACCGGCCCCGACCAACCGGTGCAGGTCGCGCCAGGCGCCGGGATCGGCCGGGTCCGCCAGACCGACGAACGGCGAGATGTCCGCCGGATATCGCGCCGCGCGACCGACGGACTGGGCGAACCCCGCGTGCGAGCCGGACAGCGCGGACCAGACCGGGTTGTCCAGCACGGCATCGTCAAGCACGGCGTCGTCAAGCACGGCCGAATCCAGGCGTGCGTCGAGCGTGGCTCGGTCGAGTCGGTCGGTCATCGCCGGTGGCCTCCTTGTCCCGCCCGGCCGGGCACGGCCGCCAGCAGGTCCCGCGGGCGCGGATCGGCGGGCGCGGCGAACAACTCCGCCGCACTGCCGGTCTCCACGATCCGCCCCGATCGCAGCACACCGACCCGGTCCGCGATCCGGCGCACCACGGCCAGGAACTTCATGCTCGGGCCTTGAGGTTCAAGTGCTCGCGCAGCGTGGTTCCCTGGTACTCGGTACGGAACACGCCGCGTTCCTGAAGCAGCGGCACCACCGTGTCGGCGAACTCGTCCAGCCCGCCCGGCGTCAGGTGCGGCACCAGGATGAAGCCGTCGCTGGCGTCGGTCTGCACGAACTCGTTGATGGTGGCCGCGACCGTTTCCGGTGAGCCGATGAAGTTCTGCCGGCCGGTGACCTCGATGATCAGCTCGCGGATGGACAGGTTCTTGGCGGCCGCGATCTCCCGCCATTCCCGCCCGGTGGCCAGCGGGTCCCGGTACATCCGCACGCTGGCCCGGCCCCTGGCGATGGTGTTCTCGCCGACCAGCGGGTCGATGTCCGGCAGCGGGCCGTCCGGGTCGTATGTGGACAGATCGCGGTTCCACAGCTGTTCCAGCAGTTTGATCGCGGTCTGGCCGCTGACCTGCTGGCGGCGGATGACGACCGCCTTCTCCCGGGCGTCGGCGTCGGTGTCGCCGAGCACGAAGGTGGCCGCCGGCAGGATCTTCAGCTCGTCCCGGCTCCGGCCGTGCCGGGCCAGCCGCCCCTTGACGTCGGTGTAAAACTCGCGGCCGGCGGCCAGCGTGCCGTGCCGGCTGAAGATCGCGTCGGCGGTCGCGGCGGCGAACTCGCGGCCCTCGTTCGAGTCGCCGGCCTGGAAGATCACCGGTCCGCCCTGCGGGCCGCGCGGCACATTGAACCGGCCGGTGATGTCGAACTGCGGGCTGTGGATGTCGAACGAGCCGGCGGTCGGGTCGGCGAGGAACACGCCGGAGTCCTTGTCCGCCACGATCTCCCCGCCGCGCCAGGAGTCGAACAGCGTCCAGGTGGCGCGCAGGAATTCCGCCGCGCGGGCATACCGCTGGTCCTGCGGCAGGTAGCCGCCGCGCCGGAAGTTCTCGCCGGTGAACGCGTCCCAGGAGGTGACCACGTTCCACGCCGCCCGGCCGCCGGACAGGTGGTCGAGACTGGCGAACTGCCGGGCCACCTCGTAGGGCTCGTTGAACGTGGAGTTGATGGTGCCGGCCAGGCCGAGCCGTTCGGTCACCGCCGCCAGGCCGGCCAACACGGTGAACGTGTCCGGCCGGCCGACCACGTCCAGGTCGTAGATCTCACCGCCCTGCTCGCGCAGCCGCAGTCCTTCGGCGAGGAACAGGAAGTCGAATTTGGCGCGCTCGGCGGTTCGCGCCAGATGCTTGAACGAGGAGAACTCGATCTGGCTGCCCGAGCGCGGATCGCTCCACACGGTCGTGTTGTTCACGCCGGGAAAGTGCGCGGCGAGGTGCATCTGCTTCGTCTGCTCGGCCATCGGCTGTCTCCCGGCTCAGGCTGCTAGGTAGCGGTTGGCGGGTCGCGCAAGTCCGAGCAGCCCTCGCAGGCTGTCGGCCTCGTACGCGCTGCGGAACAGCCCGCGGGCCCGCAGTTCCGGCACCAGGCCGGTGGTGATCGCGCGCAGGTCGTGCGGGATGGCCGCCGGCCGCAGCCGGAAGCCGGACAGTCCGGCGGACTGCCAGTCGGCGAGCAGATCGGCCAGTTGGGCCGGCGTGCCGGTGAAGATCAGCGCGTCCGAGCGATATTCCTTGCCAGCCAGCTCATCCAGGCGGGCGCGGCGGTCGGTGGCGGCACGTTCGGTGTCGTCCAGGAACACCACCAGATCGCCGAAGACGTGCACGGTGTCGGCGGCCCGGCCGGCGTCGGCCTGCTCGCTCCGGACTTCGCCGACGATCGCGGCCGCGTGGCCGGCGTCGGTCGGGGTCACGTACAGCACGTCGGCGGCGCGGGCGCCGAGCCGGTACGGCACGGTGAAATGGGCCAGCGCGGTGACCGGCGGCTGGCCCTGCGGCGGGCGCGGGGTGATCGACGGTCCCTTGACGTCGAACCAGCGGCCGGTGAAGTCGATGTAGTGCAAGCGGTCGCGGTCGATGAACCGGCCGGTGGCCACGTCGCGAATCACGGCGTCGTCCTGCCAGCTGTCCCAGAGCCGGCGCACCACCTCGACGTAGTCGGCCGCCTCATCGAACAGGTCGTTCACCAGTTCGGCGACGTCCGGCCGATCCCGGTCCGTCCGGCGGAATGCCGGAATCTCCCGGCGGCCGACGAGCGCGGCGTCGGATGCCTTGGCGGACACCTGAACCCGCAGTCCGGCCCGGCCGCCGCTGACGTAGTCGAGGGTCGCGATCGCCTTGGAGATGTGGAATGGCTCGGTGTGCGTGACGACGGCGGTCGGCACAATGCCGATGTGTTCGGTGGCCGGGGCGACCCGGGCGGCGATGAGCACCGCGTCCAGCCGGCCACGAACCTGGTCGGTGCGCTCGTCCAGCCGGTCGAGATGGCTGGACTGCGGGCCAAGGGAATCCTCGATCGTCACGAAGTCCAACAGGCCGCCTTCGGCCTGCCGCACCAGATCGACCCAGTAGGACGCGGCGAACAGGTCCGCCGGTCGGGCGTCGGATTCGCGCCAGGCGGCCGGATGCCAGCCAGCGCCGTCCAGCGCGACCGCGAGATGAAGTGGTGTGGTGGGCATGATTCCGTCAACGGACATCGCCGGTAACTTATGCCGCGACGACCGGCGAACACTCTGGTCGTCGATCGGTTCCCAGATACCGGAAGTGCGTCGTAGCCAACTCTGTCGGCGAGCGATGTTTCCCCGGCCGGTATCATCGCGATTGGTAAGTGCTACGAACGATAGGCGGTTCTAACGATGTCGGTGACGCCGCTGGTGCCGGGAACGGTGGGCCAGCACACGGGCTGTCTGCTGGTCAAGGTGGGCCAGGTGCTGTTCCGGCTCGCCGAGGACGATCTCGCCAGCCTCGGCCTGCGGGTGCGGCACTACAGCATCCTGCAGGCGCTGGCCGACAACGGATCAATGTCGCAGCTGTCGCTGGGCGGGTACCTGCGCATCGACCCGGCCACCATGGTGAGCAGCCTGGACGACCTGGAAACCGCGGACTACGCGGCGCGGGCGCGCGATCCACGGGACCGGCGGCGGCATGTCGTGCAGATCACCCCGGCCGGTCGCGGCGTCCTCTCCCACATCAATCGCCGGCTACTCGGCGGGGACGAGCGGGCGCTGGCCGACCTGTCGCCCGCCGAGCTGCGCGCCCTGCACAAAGCGCTCACCAAGCTGTCGACCGGCCCCACCCTGCCGGCGATGTTCGACTCCGTTCGGGACCAGACCGGGTCGAGGAACCAGACCGGGAGGAATCAGACCGGGTCGAGGAAGATGTCCAGCGCCAGGTCGTCGGTCGCGCCGTAGACCGAGAGATCGGTGATCCCCTCGGTGGCCAACACCTCGTCGTCCACGAACAGGTTGCCGGTGCACTCGCGGGACGGGCGGGTGAGGATGGCGTAGGCGGCGTCGGCCATGATCCGCGGGCTGCGTGCGTGCGCGGCCTGCTCCGCGCCGCCGAGCAGGTTGCGCACGGCGGCGGTGTCGATCATGGTGCGCGGCCACAGCGAGTTCGCGGCGATGCCGTCGGCGGCGAATTCCTCGGCCAACCCGATCGTGCACAGGCTCATGCCGTACTTGGCGATCGTGTAGCCGAGGTGGCCGCCGATCCAGCGCGGGGCCAGGTTCAGCGGCGGCGAGAGAGTGAGGATGTGCGGGTTGGCGGCCGCGCGCAGGTGCGGAATGGCGGCCTTGCTCAGCAGGAACGTGCCGCGGGTGTTGATGTCCTGCATCAGGTCGTAGCGCTTCATGTCGATCCGCTCGGTGCCGGACAGGTCGATGGCGCTGGCGTTGTTCACCACGATGTCGACGCCGCCGAAACTGGCGACCGCCTGGTCGACGGCGGACTGGACGTCGGCGTCGTTGCGGACGTCGCCGACCACGGCGAGCGCCTTGCCGCCGGCCCGCTCGATGTCCTCGGCGGCGGTGAAGACGGTGCCTTCCAGCTTCGGGTGCGGGGTCGCGGTCTTGGCCAGCAGCACGACGTTCGCACCGTCCTGGGCGGCGCGTAGCGCGATCGCCAGCCCGATCCCCCGACTGCCGCCGGACATCACCATCGTCTTGCCCGCCAGCGTCGTCATCGCTGTCACCGTAGCTGCCTCGGCCATGAGATCCACCTTCCGACTCGCCATCCAAATCATACGTGGCGCTAACGATACGCTCCACTGATGGCAGGTCGGTACACTGCCAGCATGTCGACGATGACGGGCAGTGACGGATGAGAGGCAGTGACGGATGACGGGCAGTGCCGCGAGTCTGGATGTCGTCACCGCCGATGGCGTGGTGCGCGGCCGGCGATGGGACGGCCTGCTCACCTGGCGGGGCGTTCCCTACGCGGAACCGCCGGTCGGGCCGCTGCGTTTCCGGTCGCCGCAGCCGGTCCGGCCGTGGAGCGGCGTGCGCGAGGCTGTCGACTTCGGAGCGGTCGCACCGCAGCGTCGGGCCAGGAACGCCAGCGAGGACTGCCTGACGCTCAACGTGCTCACGCCGACTGCTTCGGCGCCACGCCCACGCCCGGTGCTCGTCTTCATCCACGGCGGGGCCTACGTCAGCGGGTCGTCGTCCACGGCGCTGTACTGGGGGGACCATCTGGTCCGCCGGGGCGACATCGTCTATGTGTCGATCAATTACCGGCTGGGCGCGCTGGGATACTTCGATTTCGGCGAATACTCCACGCCGAATGCCACCTTCGAAGCCAATCTCGGCCTGCGCGACCAGATTGCCGCGTTGCACTGGATCAAGCGGAATATCGCCGCATTCGGTGGAGATCCGGACAATGTGACCATTGCCGGCCAGTCGGCGGGCGCGAACGCGGTCACCACGCTGATGTGCGTGCCGTCGGCGCGCGGGATGTTCGCCCGAGCGATCGCGGAAAGCTCGCCGGTCGGCGCGTCGAATCCGGTCGAGCGGGCGCGCGGCTGGTCCCGGCAGTATCTCGACGTCCTTGGCGCCGATCCGGCCGACGCCGCGAACGCGCTGCTGTCCGCCGCACCGGAGGCGTTGGTGGCCGCCGAGCACACCTTGTCCACCCGCATTGTGGACGAACAGCCGGGCCGGCGGGTGACCGCGCCGACGTTCGGCGACGATCTGCTGCCCGAGCACCCGCTCGACGCGTTCGCGGGTGGGACGGCGAATCCCGTTCCGCTCATCATTGGCACGAATTCCCACGAGGGCCGATTCTTCTCGGTGTTCCTCGATGTCAACCCGACCAAGCCGAGTCGTATCGAACCCATGCTCGCGCACACCGATCCGGCGGTGCGGACCCGCGCGCTCGCCGCCTATCCCGGCTATCCGCGCCGGACCGCGGCCACCGACCTCGGCGGCGAGATCACCTACTGGCTGCCGTCCGTGCGCTGCGCCCAGGAGCACACTCGCCGCGCGCCGACCTACAGCTACCGCTACGACTTCTCCCCGCGCCTGTTCGACCTGACCTGGATGCACGCCACCCACGGCACCGAGCTGCTGGCGGTGTTCGGCGTCGTCGACGACCGGATCGGCCGCATCGCCACGCTGCTCGGTGGCCGGGCCGGCCTGCGGGCGGTGACCGAGACAGTGCAGGCGCACTGGCTGAGCTTCATCAAGAATGGGACGCCGCTTCCGTCCTGGCCGACATACTCAACGGAGAACCGGGAAACCCTGATCATCGACGCCCCGACCCGAGTGGAAAACGACCCGAACGGCGACCGCCGCCAAGCCTGGACCGGCTACCAACGCCCCCGGTAACACCGCCGATGCTGCCAACGACATACGCGCCGGGGCACGATCGCACGGCGAGGATTGACATGCAACTGAATGTGGACGACCAATCTCTGGT
>DASZLR010000216.1:0-25232 GCA_035552275.1 Pseudonocardiaceae bacterium
ACGTCAACGGCGGCGCGATCGCCATGGGCCATCCGCTCGGCGCGACCGGCGCGATGCTGGTCGGCACCGTGGTGGACGAACTGGAGCGGCGGGACGCCCGGCGGGCGCTGGTCACCCTGTGCATCGGCGGCGGCATGGGCGTCGCGACCATCATCGAACGTGTCTGAGGCGAACCACTTTCTCAAGAAATGAGACGGGGGCGTGCGAGGCTTCTTGCGCATGCCCCGGTCGATCGGGTGCGGGTGTCCCGCAAGATTCTGAGGACGGACAACGGATGACCGAGCAGAACATGATCCGGTGGGACGCGGACGCCGACGGCATCGTCACGCTGACCATGGACGACCCGGCCGAGTCGGCCAACACCATGAACGAGACCTTCGGAAACTCGTTTCGGTCCACTGTGGACCGACTGGAGGCCGAGCGGGAGAACATCACCGGCGTGGTGATCACCTCGGCGAAGAAGACCTTCTTCGCCGGCGGCAACCTGAAGCTGCTGATGGCCGCCAAGCCGGCCGACGCGGCGGAGCTGACCGGCACGATCGACGAGATCAAGGCGCTGTTCCGCCGGCTGGAGAAGCTGGGCCGGCCGGTGGTCGCCGCGATCAACGGCGCCGCGCTGGGCGGCGGCTACGAGATCGCGCTCGCCTGCCACCACCGGATCGCGTTGGACGCCAAGGGAAGCCAGATCGGCCTGCCCGAAGTCACCCTCGGGCTGCTGCCCGGCGCCGGCGGCGTGACCCGTACGGTGCGGCTGTTCGGCGTGCAGAACGCGCTGCTCAACATTCTGTTGCAGGGCCAGCGGCACAAGCCGGCCAAGGCCGCCGAGCTCGGCCTGGTGGACGAGTTGGTCGACACGCCGGAGCAGTTGCTGGCGAAGGCCAAGGAATGGATCAAGGCCAATCCGGACGCCGCCCAGCCGTGGGACAAGCCCGGCTACAAGATCCCCGGTGGCACCCCGTCGAATCCGAGTTTCGCGGCCAACCTGCCGGCATTCCCGGCGAACCTGCGCAAGCAGCTCAAGGGCGCGCCGATGCCGGCCCCGCGCAACGTGCTGGCCGCCGCGATCGAGGGCAGCCAGGTCGACATCGACACCGCGACCAAGATCGAGACCAGGTACCTGGTCGAGCTGGCCACCGGCCAGGTGTCGAGCAACATGATCAAGGCGTTCTTCTTCGATCTGCAGCACATCAACTCCGGCGGCAGTCGGCCGGACGGGTATCCGCGCTACCAGGCGGCACGGGTGGCCGTGCTGGGCGCCGGCATGATGGGCGCGGGCATCGCCTACTCAGCCGCGCGGGCCGGGCTTTCCGTGGTGCTCAAGGATGTTTCGGCCGAGGCCGCGGCCAAGGGCAAGGATTACTCGCGGAAGCTGGTCGACAAGGCGGTGTCGCGGGGCAAGATGACCCGCGAGGCCGCGGACGCGCTCCTGGACCGCATTCACCCGACCGCCGACTACGCCGACCTGGCCGGGGTGGACACCGTGGTGGAGGCGGTGTTCGAGAGCCCGGAGCTGAAGAAGGCGGTGTTCGGCGAGATCGAGCGGGTAGTCGCGCCGGACGCGCTGCTCGGCTCCAACACCTCGACGCTGCCGATCACCGCGCTCGCCGAGGGCGTCAGCCGGCCGACTGACTTCATCGGCCTGCACTTCTTCTCCCCGGTGGACAAGATGCAGCTGCTGGAAATCGTGGTGGGCGAGAAGACCAGCGACGCCACGCTCGCCAAGGCGTTGGATTTCGCGCAGCAGATCAAGAAGACGCCGATCGTGGTCAACGACAGCCGCGGCTTCTTCACCAGCCGGGTGATCGGGACGTTTCTCAACGAGGCGGTCGCGATGGTCGGCGAGGGCGTGCCGGCGGCGTCGATCGAGCAGGCCGGTTCGCAGGCCGGTTACCCGGCGCCGCCGCTGCAACTGATGGACGAGCTGACGCTGACCCTGCCGCGCAAGATCCGGGACGAGACCAAGGCGGGCGTCGAAGCTGATGGCGGCGTCTGGGAAACCCACCCCGCCGACGCCGTGGTGGACCGGATGATCGACGCGTTCGACCGCAAGGGCCGCTCGTCCGGCGCCGGCTTCTACGCCTACGCCGACGGCAAGCGGGCCGGGTTGTGGCCGGGGCTGGCCGAGCACTTCGGCGGCGCCGCGGCTGATGTGCCGTTCATCGACCTGCGGGAGCGGATGCTGTTCGCCGAGGCGCTGGAAACCGTGAAGTGCTTTGACGAGGGCGTGTTGCGCTCGGTGCCGGACGCGAACATCGGCTCGATCTTCGGCATCGGCTTCCCGCCGTGGACCGGCGGTGTGGTCCAGTACATCAACCAGTATGAGGGTGGCGTCGCCGGATTTGTGAACCGCGCGCGGGAATTGGCCAAGCGATACGGCGACCGGTTCACACCGCCACAATCGTTGGTGGACATCGCGGAGCGAGGCGGTACCTTCGAGGGCTGAATCTTCGAGATTGAGCGGGAGCGGGGGCGGCGTGTCACGACGCAAGATCATCGGCTGGTCGGTTTGCGCACTCGTTGGTCTTGCCGGGGCGGCCGCCCTCGCGCCGTCGGCGGCCGCTGTGTCAGTGCCGGCCGGGTCGGTGCTGGGGGCGTCGGTGCCCGCGGTGCCGGTGAATGGTCGCGCCTTGGCGGTCATCGAGCAGTACTACCTGCCGGCGGTGAGCCCGAACGTCGGTCCGGGCAGCGACGATTCGCTGTACGTCTCGCCCCAGCCACCCGGCACGGAGGGTTTGAACGATTCCCAGTACGCGCCGGGCGTCAATGTCCAGTACCCGCACCAGGACTCGTCGCACGCGTGGCAACTGCGGGTCAACCCGCAACAGCCGCCGGCAGGGGTGACCACACCGCCGTTGATCTTCGACGCGTCCGCCGTGCACGACACCGGTTCGGACCAGATCTCCGCCGAGGTGTGGACGAACTACGAACTCGACGTGCCGGCTGGTGGTGCTGGGACACCGCAGCCCTACGTCTACCTCGCCGGCCTGCACAGCTCCGCCGTGTGCAACGGCGGCTGGGGACAGACGTCGACCGGCCTGGACGCGCTGTACGTGCGTCAGCCCGGCGGCTCGCTGTCGCCGGTGAACGTTCCGGCGAGCGGCTACACGGTGAGCCGGCTGCCGTTCCCGCCACCGGAGGGCGAGCAGGACCCGGCCAACCCGCACTTCGGCGATCTCACTGTCCGGCGGGTGCAGGGCGCGCCGGATCTGCTGAGCACCGCCGACATCGAGCCGGGTTACCTGCAGCGCGCGGCCGGATGGCGCATCGACGTCACCGTCTACCGGCTGGACGCCGCCGGCAACCGGTCGGATGTGCGGACCGACAGCATGGTGCTCGGCGCGGCCGCCTGCTGACGGTGAACGCCGCCGAGGTGGGCGGGCTTCGGTATTTCGGCACTCGTGGAACGAACCCGCGATAGTCTCGGCGACGTGCAGTTACCGTGGCGAACCGCCCCGCTAGCGGCGCTGTCCAGCCTGTGGTCCGCGTTCGTCGCGGCCGTCGCCGGGCTGTTGCTGGCGTTCGTCGCCGCGACCGCGGTGCTCTACGTCGACACTGTGGGCACGGCCGCCACCGGCTACCAGACCGGCCAATCCTGCGCCCAGGACATCCCGCCGACGCTGGATGGGCCCGTCGTCGCCGGACAAGCGGACCAGGTCGCCAGCATCGCTCGGCAGACCGCCGCACAGTACGGCTTCGGGCAGGTGCTGTTCGCCGAATACACCTCGCCGCTGCGGCTGGACATCAACGGCACGGACAACGTCGTGCGCCTCGGCTATCGCGATGGCGCGGTGGATCACCTGTCGCCCAGCCAGGGTGGCGCGCGGGATGGCATCTGGATTCCGCGGTCCGCCGCCGTCGACTCGCACGCCGTGCTTGGCCAGCATGCCGAGGGAGTCCTGCCGGCGCCGGGCTATCCCAGTACCGGGTTGACCGGCGGAGAAGGCGGGCTGCCGCCGATCACTGCCGTCTACCCCAACCAGGACGACCCGCTGCCGGACTGGTGGTGCGCCCAGCAATCGTCCGTGGTGGTGCCGGCGCTGTCCGGCGACAACGCCGCCGGCCCGGTGGTGTGGTTGCCCAATCCGGCTGACCTGTCGCCGTACCGGCAGTTCTACCGGCAGGTCTCGATCCGATTTCCGAGCCCCGTCCCGGTGACCACCGCCGACGGGGCCGCGCTGGTCGCCAGGGGAACCGCGATGGTCGCCGACCTGCGCGGCCGCCTGGATGCCGCCGGGCTGAACACGGTGACGGTCAACGAGCCGTGGGCAACCGAGCAGGCGATCGCCGAGCGGGCCCGCGCCAACGTGCGGTATTCGGTGCTGCCGCTGACCTTGGTCAGCCTGGTGGTCGGACTGGCTGGGGCCGGTGCGGTCGCGGTCGGCTGGACCCAGCGCCGGGGTGGCGAACTGCGGCTGCTGTGGGCCAGAGGCGCGGGGCCGGTGGCGCTGGCCGGCCGGGGTGCGCTGGAACTAGCCGCGCCGGTCGTGTTCGGCGCGGCCGTCGGCCTCGGCCTGGCGCGCATTCTGCTGTCCCAATACGCCCCAGCGTCCACGACCGATCCCGGCACTATGACCGCCGCCGCGCTCGCCGCTCTCATCGTGACCCTGCTGGCGGTGGGCTGCGTAGCGGTGACCGTCGGGGTGCGCACCCATCGCATCTTCCAGCGAGTCAGCTCGACCCGCCGGTGGGCACGGGTCGTGCGGGTGCTGCCCTGGGAACTCGTCACCGCGGGGCTCGCCGCGCCCGCGTGGCTGCGGCTGGCCGCCGGCATCCCGTCCAGCCGAGGGCTGGGATTCCTGCCCACAGTGGACCCGATCGCGCTGATGTTTCCGCTTCTGCTGGTGCTCACTATTGCCGGGATCGCGGTTCGGGTGCTGCGTGCGGCGCTGGCCGTGTCACACCGGATGCGGTGGTGGTCGCGGCCGGCGGTCCAACTCGCGGTACGCCGGCTGGCCGCCGCTCGGGACGCGGTGGCTGGAGTATTGGTCGTCGGGGTGCTCGCGGTCGGCACGCTCGCAGTTGGGCATGGCGTCGCTTCGGCCGAGAACACCAGTCTGGATGCCAAGGCCGGCACGCTGGTCGGCGCCGACACCGTGATGCAGGTCGGTGTCGAATTGCCACTGGGCCGGCGCACGCTGCCGCCATCGCTGGCCGCCGACACGACCATGGTCGCGACCGAGAACACCACCGCCGGCGCGGTGCTGGTGGTCGACCCGGCCACCTTCGCCGGCAACGCCTGGCTGCCCGATGACGGGAGTGTGCAACGCATCCTCGGTCAACTGGCCGCCGCCGGACCGGGGGCGGCGATCCAGACCGGCGGCTCGCCGGCCGGCGTGGTGCGGGCGGATGGCCTGATTCCGTTGCACACCATCGGCTCCACGGCGACCTTTCCCGGTATGCCGAACGGATTCGGCTATGTGGTCGCACGCTCGGCCGTCAACGATCCGGCGGGCCTGGACAGCTGGTTCCTGTGGTCGCACCGGCCGCTCGCCGAGATCGTGTCCGAATTGGACAGGGCGAATATCTCGCACCTCAATCCGGCGACCCGGGCGCGGGCGCTGGACGCGCTACCGTTCTACACGGTCGCCTGGACTTTCGGGTTCATCACCGCGCTGGGTGCGGTGCTGGCAGTGGTCGCCGCCGCGGCGCTGCTGCTGACCGTTGAGGCGCGGCGGCGGGAGAACGCGATGTCCGCGATCCTGGCCGTCCGAATGGGACTGCGGCCGAGATCGCTGGTCGTCAGCCATGTGGTGGAACTCGGCGCGCTGGGTGTCTTCGCGGCGGCGGCCGGCGCGGCCGTCGGGCTGACCGGCGGCGCGGTGGCCGCGACCCATCTCGACCCGGCGTCCTGGCTGCCGCCGGGAACCACCACGCCGGCGCCGTGGCTGTTCCTGCTGAGCACTGCCGGGGCGACTGTCGTGATGGTCTCGGTGGCAGGCTGGACCGCGATGCGCTCGGTGCGCACCGCGCGGATGGGGGAGTTGATCCGTGGTTGACCGTGGGGTGGACGGACCCGTGCTGGCGCTGCGCGAGGTGCGCGTTGACTACCGAACGGCGGCGGGTGCCGTCACCGCCGTCCGCGATATCAGCTTCGAAGTGCCCGGCTCCGGCCTCACCGTGCTCGCCGGGCCGTCTGGCTCCGGCAAGTCCACGCTGATTCGGTTGCTGGGACTGCTGGAACGACCGACCGCCGGCAGCGTCGAACTCGACGGTGTGCCGGTTTCCCGGCGCGGCCACCGGGAACTGCGTCGGCTGCGCAGGAGCGGGGTGGCCACCGTGTTTCAGAGTCCAGCGGACAATCTGCTCAGTCGGTTGTCGGTCGCGGGCAATCTGCGGGCCGCCGCGCAGGCCGCCGGCCGGCCGGATCCCGGTGAGCCGTTGCTCTGCCGGCTCGGGCTGGCCGGCACTGGATCGTGGCGCACGACCGCGCTGTCCGGCGGTCAGCAGCAGCGACTGGCGTTTGCCTGCGCGCTGGCCAGGGGCGCCGAGGTGATCCTCGCCGACGAGCCAACGTCCCAATTGGACACCGCGTCCGCCGACCTGGTGCTGGACACCTTGCGATCGCTGGTCGCTGACGCGGTGCCGGTGGTGGTCAGCTCGCATGATCCGCGGCTGGTACTGCTCGGCGATGTCGTCGTCCGGCTGGCCGGCGGTAGCGTCACGGGCATCGCCGAGGGAACCGGATGACCGCGCCAGACCAGCCGGCGTTGATGGTGCGGGATGTGGTGCGGTCGTTCGACCATCCGGCGGGCAGCGCGCGCGTTCTGGACCGGATCGACATGACTGTGTCCGCCGGCGAGATCGTCACCGTTGCCGGACCGTCCGGCTCGGGCAAGACCGCGCTGCTGTCGATCCTCTGCGGTTTCGACCGTCCGGACAGCGGCACGGTGACGATCGCCGGTCGGCCAGTGGACACCAGGGCTATTTCCTGCGCACCATCCTGGCGGGATTGTGCGATTCTGCCACAAACCCTGGGCCTGGCCGATGAATTGACCTTGGCCGAAAATGTCGCGTTGCCTTTGCTGCTGAACGGGCAGAATGGGCTCAATCGACGCCGTGATTGGCGCTGGCAGGTTGACGAAATGTTGGCTGAATTGGGCATAGCCGCGCTCGCCGATCGCTACCCGCACCAGGTGTCATTCGGTCAACAGCAGCGCGCCGCCGTGGCGCGGGCGGTGATCGCCGGGCCGGCGGTGCTGCTGGCGGACGAACCCACCGCCCATCTGGACGTGGGCGGGGCCGAGGCCGTGCTGTCCGTGCTGCGGCACGCGGCCGAACGGGGAGCGGGGTTGGTGGTGGCGACGCACGACGAGCAGGTGCACCGGATCGCCGACCGCACCCTCGCGTTGACCGAAGGCCGGCTGGTTAGTCGCTGATCGCGGGCGGACGACAATGACGCTGCCGGAGAGGTGGGTTGGCGGCGTCACCGCACTGGCATCAGCGACCCAGACGCCGGGTCCGAACGGCACGCGGCACAGGTGCGGCACAGCCGGGTGATCGGGAGTCAGCCGAGCCAACGCCAGACGTGGACTATCCGGCCGGTAAGCTGGGGCCAACGCAACGCGTACGGCCTCGTAGCTCAGGGGATAGAGCAGCGGTTTCCTAAACCGCGTGTCGGAGGTTCGAATCCTCTCGGGGCCACCTCGTCTGAACAGCACGAACGTCTTTCGTCAGCTGGCCGCTCGCCGCTCCATGACCCCACTTATGACCCGAACGGCGTTACGGTCGGCGGATGACGACCGCGCGCAAGCGCCCACGAAGGGCCGACGCCCCAGGAGTCCTGGCACCCGGATGGCACGTGCCCGGACCAATTTGTCGAACCAGAACCATCGAACACGGTTCGGGTGCAAGATGCAGACTGTGAGAGCACGGTTACCGCTTTGGGTGGGGTGTCGGGTGTGGCACAACCCTGCCTCGCAGCGTGGACACCACTACGCCGGTCGACCGTCGCGCTGCCCGGCAAGTTCGGGCCGACCTTGTCACGCACCTGGGCACACGCTTGGTCCTCGAAGCGTGTCTGCGGTGAATGGGAACCGAAGGACGGGGCAAGCATGACGTACCTGGTGGAGCTTCCGGTCGGCGAGGCGGACGGGCAGACGGTCACTGTCGAGATTGCGCAGGTCGGGGACGGCCTGGCCAATGTCGCCCGGCCGGGCGAGGTTGTAGCGCACGCCCGGCGGTCGCTCGGGGAGATGTTGGCCGGGGTCCGGCCAGTCGCCGAGCATTTCGTCCAGGGGTTCCGCGGCATGGCTCACGCACCGGACGAGATCGGCGTCGAGTTCGGCCTCTCCCTTTCCGTCAAGGCCGACGTGATCATCTCTAGTACGGCCGCCCAAGCCAACTTCAAGGTCACGCTCAAATGGCGCAGGCAGCCGACAGACGAGCCCGCCACACCGACCGAGCCCGCCCAGTCGGCCGTTGAGGAGTCGACTGAATGACGACCCCGGCGTCTCCTGTCCCCGAGAGCACCGATCCCGGCGCGCTGGACCCGGCCGTGTTGCGGATCTTTGTCGCGCCAAACATCGCTGAACCTCAACAACCACCGTCTCCCGTGGGCGTGGGCTTCCTTGTCACCGACCACATCGCGCTCACCTGCGCCCACGTGGTGGCCAACGCATTGGGCATCGGGAAAGATGCAGAACCCCCGGTGGGTGCCGTGGTTACGGTCGATCTGCCGCTGCTGGGCGCGGGGCTGACCACAACGGCGGCCGTCGAGGCGTGGATCCCCGAGCAGTCCTCCGGTGCTGGAGACGTGGCCGTGCTGCGCTTGAGCGCGCCGCCGCCGGGCGCCCGACCGGTTCGGCTGGTCGACAACACCCAGGTGTGGGACCACGCGGCGCTGGTCTACGGCGTGCCTGATGGGCGTCCTAGCGGCGTGTGGCACAGCGGTGTGCTGCGGCATCGGCAAGCCGACGGCTGGGTGCAGGTCGACTTGGCCGGGGACGGCTACCGGGTCTCCCCAGGGTTCAGCGGCAGCCCAGTGTGGGACGGCAAGCTGACCGGGGTGGTCGGCATGATGGCCGTAGCCGAACTCGGGGATCCGCCGGTCAGTTACTTGATCCCGACATCCGGTCTGGTGGCCGCCTGGCCAGACCTGCGTGAATTGGTGGCGCCGCCCTCGCCGTTTCGGGGACTGCGGCCCTTCGAAGAGACCGATGCGGCGATCTTCCACGGCCGGCAGACCGAGAACAACGACGTGGCGCAGATCGTGGCCAGCCAGCGATGGACCACCCTCGTCGGGCCCTCCGGCAGCGGCAAGTCCTCGTTGGCCATGGCCGGAGTCATCCCGCTCCGACGCGCGGCTGGCGACTGCCCTGTCACGATGCGGCCGAGCGACAACGCCAGCCCGCTGCACGCCCTGGCTGCCGAGTTGCTGCCGCTGCTGGAGCCCGACCTGTCCGAGACCCAGCGACTCGCAGCGGCACCCACCCTGGCGGGCGTCCTCGCCGGCGAGCGGGGTTTGGCCGGGATCGTGCCCCGCATCATGAAGCTGCACCGCGCTGACCGGCTGCTAGTCGTGGTCGACCAGTTCGAGGAACTGCTCGACCTCCCCCCGGCCGCGGTCGACGAGCTGACGCGCGTCCTGTTCGACTCCACCACTCCCGCTGCGGTCAAGGTCTTGTGCACCCTGCGGGCCGACTTCCTCGGACCGATGCTGGCGCATCCCCGACTCGGACCGGTCGTCAGCAACCGGGTCCACACCCTCGAACCGATGCGCCCCGAACAACTGCTCGAGATCATCACGAAGCCTGTGGACGAGATTCCGGGCGTGCGGTATGAGCCGAACCTGGCCGAGCGCATCCTGGCCGACACCGGCACCGAGCCAGGTGCCCTGCCGTTACTCGGCTTCACCCTCGACCTGCTGTGGGAAGCGCAGGACAAGGGTGTACTCACCTACCACGCCTACAAAGAGATCGGCGGCGTCGTCGGTGGGCTGAGCGGCTATGCCGAACGCGCCTGGACGGTGAACATCCCCGCACTGGACGAGCCGGCCGCCGAGCACCTGCTCGCTCAGCTGGTGCGAGTCCCGATCGGGGCGCCGGCGGCTACCGTCCCGATCGGGGCGCCGGCGGCTACCCGCCGTATCGCGCCGCGCGTGGAGCTGGGCGAGCAGGAGTGGCGCGTCGCCCAGCGGCTGGCCGCTACCCGGCTGCTGGTCCTCAAAGGCGACAGGGACCAGCAGACCGTAGAACTGGCCCACGAGGCACTGATCACCGGCTGGGACAGGCTCGTCCGGCAGATCGCGGCCGACCGCTCCTTCCTGGACTGGCGCGAATCCCTGCGGCACGACCTGGACCGCTGGCAGCGCGGCGGGTGTGCCCGCGACCTGCTGCCGACCCGCACCGCGCTGACGGTCGCGCGGCAGCGGCAATGGCTACCCCAGCGCGCCGCCGATCTCAGCAAGGACGAACGCGAATACCTCGACCGAGGTCGCGTCCACCGGCGCAGGCAGACCGGCATACGCCGAGCCCTGTTCTCAGGACTCACGATCATCGTCGTGACGGCGCTGGTGCTCGGTTCGCTGTTCGTGTACGCGCGGCAGCAAAGCAGCCAGGAGACGGCGCTGGCCAACTCACGGGCGCTGGCCCAAGCGTCGCAGGACAGTGCGGACTACGACCCGGCTCTGTCGGTGATGACGGCGCTGGCGGCGTATCACACGTCGCCCACACAGGAGGCACGCAATCAACTGTTGCGTCAGTACCTGGAGTATTCGGGTTCCTCCCGTGTGCTGTCCGGGCTGTCGGGGGCGATCGGGGTATTCCACACCAGTCGGGACGGCGACGTGGTGCTGGCCGCCACTGACATGGGCCGCGCGATGTTGTTCGTGCACGCTGCTACCGGCACGGTGCGCAGCGAACCGATCTCCGCCGGGTACGTGCAGTACACGATGGTCTCGCCGGACGGAACACGGGCCGGGTTTGTCAATGAAGACGGAACCGCTGGCTGGTTCGACGTGAACCCGGACGCCGCCCAGCCGGCCGGGCAGATCCACCGACTGCCCGTGGCGACAGGGCTGATGACGTATGGCGACTCGGAAAGCGCGGCGGCGATGTCGGCGGACGGCAAGCTGATCGCCGTGCCCACCAGCGACCGCCTGGTGTGGTGGAACCTGGACACCGGGACCATCGCCGGATCGGTGCCGGCGCCCCCGAACGCGAGTAACGGGCTGTGGATCAGCCCGGACGACCGGACCTTGCTGGTGAAGACATTTGACGAGGACGACCCGAACAACCTGACGACCGGCCTGGTCGCCGTCGATATGGCCACCGGTCAGACGCGGACCGTGGTGACGCCGCAGGCGAATCAGTATCTTGTGGTCTCCGGTGATCGGACAGCGGTGGCGGTCTGCCAAAGTCAGGAAGACGGGTCGGGCGTCCTGCGGCTTGAGCGGGTCTACGACGCCGCCGCGGAGGGTCGTCCGTACAGCTCCCCATCGCTGTCGTGCCAGGATCTGGCCACTGATGCGACCGGGCGGCGGATTGTCGTGCAAGACACCAGCCTGATGCTGGTGGACTTGGGCCAGGGCAGCAAGGTCTCCTCCATTGGCGGGGTACCCGGTGCCACGACCTCCTATGCACCGGACCTGATATCGGCCGGGGGAAAGCTGCTACTCGCCAGTTACAACGACGCCCAGATCGCCTACACCGAGCTGCCCACCAGCCCGGAGATCATCGACGTCAGCGACCAGGCGCTCACCAACGACGGCAGTAAAGTGATCAGCCTTCTGAAGGACGGCTCGCTACAGCTGCGGCCAGCAGGAGCGGACAGCGACCATCTGCTGGCCCAGTCGCCCGGCCCGCAGCCCCCGTGGAACCCCGACGACAACCACCTGCGACTCAGCAGTGATCGCAGTCTGGTCGCCGACCGGGAGGCCGCGAACGTCGTCACGATCCGCGACACCTCCACCCTGCGGCAGACAGCCCAGGTGACCACGATCATGCCGCCCAGCCCCCCACAGACGGGGGCCGATAACTACTTCAATTACTTCTTTGACCAGACCGGAAACCTCGTGACCGTATCCGGCGCACAGGTCCAACAGTGGGACGCGCGAACAGGTCGACAACTCGCGCACCTGGATGCAGCTGCCCTCCTACGCGCCGCAGGCGACGTGGTCTCAGACACACAGGACGTGGAAGTCGGCCCCTACCCCGCCCCGAACCAGATATTCGTGGCGCTCGACGGCGATCCCGACGGCGATCCCGTCGTCCGGATCGTCGATGTGGCCACAGGCCATACAACAACGACGCTGAAAACCGCCACCGACCGCATCAGCATCCAATTCGACGCAAGTGGCCGCTACTTCGCACTGCTGCGCCAGGCCGGTGTCGTCGAACTGTGGCAGCGCGACCCGCTACGCAGGGAACTGGGGCCCCTGCACAGCCTGTACGGCATAACCAACCAGCCATTCGTCGCCGGGTTCCTCGACGGAAACGGCCGTTATCTGATCGCGGCCAACGATGCCATCCGCATCTACCAGATCGGGCAGCAGGCCCCCGTGGACTCCTACGAATTCGGGCACCCCGACGGCAGCAACCAGCAGAGCCCCTACTCGTTCATCGACGCCTCCAAGGACGGCAGGACCGTGCTCTACGCGGACGAGAGCGGCCAAGGCGGCCCGCTGGCCCTCGACCCCGCCGCGTGGGAGCGCGACCTGTGTCGCATCATCGGCAACCGCGACTTCACCCCCGACGAACGAGCCAGCCTGCCAGCCCCCATCCCGACACAACAGGTATGTCCGGCGACGGGGTGACTTTGGGTGTGTGGCCACCAGTCGTGGCCACACACCCAAGGCCGCTCACCGCATGAGGTTGCGATGACAACACCCGACTGGACGGTGCCGCTGCACGATGCTGGTTTGGCGGCCGACCCGGCCACCGGCACTGTGCTTGCGTTCGGCGGCACGGAGTCGACAACCGACGGCGGGAGTGCGCCCTCGACGGCCACCCGAGCCTGGGATGGCGACTTGTGGCGGCCCGTGAAGTCGCCGGTTGTCCCACCCGGCCGGCAGCACCCGCTTCTGGTCAGCGACGCTGCGGCCGGGCGGGTGTTGATGTTGAGCGGAGTCAGCCACCATACCCAGCCGGTTCCTCCTGCGCGGTCGGCGACGCGACCGACCAGCGCCCCGTCCCGGCTTCGCCGCAGTGACTGGCTCGCCGACGCCTGGACGTGGTCAGCCGGCACCTGGTCGCCGTTGCTCGACGTGCGGTCCCAGGTCTCGGGCCAGATCAGCTACCACCACGACCTCGGCGCGCCAGTACTTGTCGGCAGCGTTCGGAACATCGTGACCGGGCCGGCGGCCGTGCGGGTCATCGCCGGCACCTGGCGCTGGGACGGCACACAATGGATTGCGATCAGCTCAGCGGTGCCCCGCTACGCCCTTACCGCCCTCGGTTACGACCCTCATGGCGGTCGGCTGGTCGGGCTGGTTGCCCGCAACCCGATTAACGTGAACCTGCCTTTTTCCGGTACCCGGCGGCCGTTGCCCGCAGCCCGTCCCGGTACCGCCGAGGCATGGATCTTCGATGGCCATGCGTGGCACCGCGACAGCGCGCTCGACCCGCTCGACCAGGCCAGCGGAGTGCTCGCGAACGACCCGGCCGGCGGTCACCTCGTCCTCATCACCGCGCTCGGACACACTTGGGCTCTACAGGACGGCGAGTGGCAGGCGGTCATCGGCTCGACCAGCCTCCCGGCGACGGTCGCCGACCCCAACGCCCGACTGCACGCCGCTGCCATTCCGGTCGGCATCGTCCTGGTGACCACGAGCACAGAGGCAGCCGACCAGACCTGGACATTCAACGGCCACGAATGGCGGTACCACGCGCGACGGCCTTCACCATGACACGACTGACCTTGTCGTCTTGGTTCCGCGTCGGACAGTCTCGCGCTTGGACACCGCCGGGCCAGATCGACTTCGCCTGACGAAATCGCGGCCCGAAGTTGACGCCGACGGTGGGCCAGCTGACGGATTCGGTGCGCCGGTGGGGTTAGATCAACCCGGCTGATCCGCTGCGGCGCCATGTATACGGAGGTCAAATCCCTGCACGACGGTGTGCGGGCCCTGGAGGAGATCGCCAGAGTGCTCCAGCGTGGTTGACACAGACATCGGACCCTACTGCGAGTCGGGCGTCACGCTGTCGCGCTGAGACTGTCGAGGGCGGCCGCGACCTGGGCGGCGCCGTCCTCGGTCGCGATCTTCGCGGCCAGCTCGCGTGCCCGTGTCCGGTAGGCGGGGTTGGTGATGGCCTCGTGCACGGCATCGGTGAGGCGGTCGGTGGTCAGCCGCTTGATCCGCACCGGGCCGGGGCTGACGCCCAGTGTGGTCAGCCGGTGGGACCAGAACGGCCCGTCGCCGGTCACCGGGATGGGCACAGCCGGCACACCGGCGCGCAGCCCGGCTGCGGTCGTACCAGCGCCGGCGGCGTGCACTACCGCGCGGGTGCGCGGGAACAGCCATTCGTGCGGCACGTCGCCGATGGTGAGCATGTCGTCGTCGCGTGTGGACAGTTTGGCCCAGCCAGCCTGAATGATCCCGCGCTGCCCGGCCTTGCGCAGCGCCGCGGTGATGGTGTTGGTGAGCCGTTCGCCATCGGCCGGGTTGGTGCTGCCGAGGCCAATGAAAACTGGTGCCGGGCCGGCATCCAGGAATCGGGACAGCTCCTGCGGTGGTGTCCAGTCCGTCGGCATCGGCGGCCACCAGTATCCGACCACATCCAGGCCGGGACGCCAGTCTTTTGGGCGCGGCACGACGTGGTGGCTGAAGCCGTGCTTGACCGGCCAGTCCGCGTCGAACTGGGCGCGCTGGGTGGCCGTGAACGTGGTGGGCGGTAGGCCGTGTTCGACCCTGATGTTGTTGATGCCGGTGAAGTACATTCGTTCGGCCATGCGCATGAGCCGACCGGTGGCTCGGTTGCCAAACCGGCCCAGCGAGCGGCCGAACACGATCGGCGGCAGCTCCGCAGTGGGCTCGTGCGGTTGTAGGGCCATGCCGATGCTGGGAATGCCCAGTGCCTGGGCGACGTGGTAGGCGGCCGAGCCGAACGGGTTGAACATCACCACGTCCGCGCCGCTGCCCGCAGTGAGGCCGGCGACGTTGCCATTGAGCAGGTGGAAGTACCGTTTGGCCGCCTTGACCAGCCGCGCGCCGCTGCGCGAGGCCATGCCGTCGCGAGCCGCGGCGGAATGTAGTTCCGACTTGGCTGCCTGGTGGATATCACCAATCAGCGGACGAAACTCCATCCCCACGTCCTCGATGAACGCGGCGAAGGCCTTGTCCGCAGCCATGATCACGTCATGGCCGGCCTGGACCAGCCGCGCGCCGAGTCCGGCCGGTGGCGCCACGTCCCCTCGGGAACCTGCGGCGATGATGAGCACCTTCATGACTGCCTCCTCGTTGCCCGGTCGAACAGGGTCACCAGTTCGGCGGCGAACGCGCGCAGGTCCGCGTCGGGATCCAGGGCTATCTCCAGTCCGGCTGCGTCGATGGCCTGGCGGAACATCACCGCCATCACGCGCGGGTCGAACTCGCCGAACTCGCCGACGCGCTGCCCCTCGGCGAAGAAGTCCCTGATGTCGTCGGCACCCTTCTCGCGCTCGGCCACCAATCGCAGTCGGCCCGGCAACGACCGGGTCATGTTCCAGGTCTCCAACGCTGCCAGGGCGTAAGTGCGGTGTTCGGCAACGAAGCCCAGCAGCGACTCGATCATCACGCGCAGCTTGTCGCGCGCGGTGCTGGCGGCGGCGATACGTGCGGGCACCCCCTCGATGCTCGCCATGGACACGGCCGTCAGCACCTGCTCGACCAACTCGTCCTTGTTGGCGAAGTGGTAGAGCACCACGCTTTTGGCCACCCCGGCACGCTGCGCGACACGGGCGAGTGACGCCTGGGCGAACCCCTCCTCGGCGATCACCTCGATCGCGCACTCCACCAGCTGTCGCCGCCGGGCCTCGTCGGCAAATGTTCGACCGATAGGTCTGTTATTAGACCGCACGGTCGAAGAATACCGCGCTACGGCTCGCGACGCCAGGGCTCGGCGCAGCGCGAGGCTGAGTTCGGCGATCTCCGCTGGCCTCGGTGTGGCCGGTGCTGCGATCACGTTCTTCCGCAAGAACATCGGCTGAGGCCAGGACCGCTTGTGTTTGGCCGAGATGCAGTCAGGTCCACTAGCGTTTCGGTCGTGGACGTGTGGGCGGCCTTCGGATCCCTGGGCACGTTGGCGGCCGCTGGGATCGCGGCTTGGGCGGCAAGCCGATCCAACTCGTCGGCGCGGGAGGCCAACGCCGCAGCGCGGACCCTCGCAGACATCGAGCGGGATCGACGGCATTCGGAGTCGTGCCCGCGGTTTCGTGTGTCGTGCGAGCCGGCGAACCCCGGTGCCGACGATGTTGTTCTGCGGCTCATGCTGGCCGGCCCGCCCGGCTTGAATGGCCTGGACAAGCTGACGGTCACAATCCGGGACGATCACGTCCGAAGAGGCGACCACCCACCGATGCCAGGCGGTCCTACCCGGGACGAGGTCAGGCGCCAGGTCTGGGGACCATACCGGTTCCGGCCGGGCACCGGTCCTGATGAAGCTCGGGCGGATGACACAGGACGTGTGACCGCTTATGCGGAGGTCCTGCCTGTGGGCGAGGAGCTGCCGTTCTTCCTGGAGTCCACGGTGCCTCCACATTGGGCCAAGGGCACATCGATCGAGGCTTGGCGGCGCGAGCGCGGGAAAGTCATCCGGATTGCCGTCGAGGCGGAGCACAATGTCTACGGCTCTTGGACGTTGCCAGGCGAGATAGATCTCGGCGATGACAGCGCCGGCGCAACGATCTACTTGCCTCAGCCGTAGTGGCTGTTCGCATCCCTCGGGGCCACCAAATAGTTCTCCACCATTGAGCACCGCCCGGACGACTCCGCAGCGTGCTCATTTAACTGCGGACCGCAATTGGATCATAGCGGAACCCTGTCAGGGCTGATGAGAAACAGTTGGCCAGCAGCAATGCCACGCCCCGAGTCCACCGTGGCCCGCAGGACCAGAATTGCGCGATGCCGGCGATGACGCGATGCGTTCGGCGCAGCAGGAACTCCCGGAATCCTGGAACGCCGCCCGTGGTGCTGCGCACCTCGGGCGCCTTACCTCATCGCCCCCTGATCGTCGGCGGCACCGTCCGGTGCGCTGTCGGCGGTGCCGTCGGATGCGTTCTTCGGCGGCGCGGGAGCGGTCGGGCCGCCGAGCCAGCCCTGGTGCGGCTGGTCGAGCCGGTAGGGCACGTCGATGACCACCACGCCCGGCGTCATCAGCAGCCGGGCCTTCAACCGCAGCGCGCTCTGGTTGTGCAGCAGATTCTGCCACCAGTGCGTGACCACGTACTCCGGGATGAACACGGTGACCAGATCGCGCGGATTGCGGTCGCGGAGTTCCGTGACACGCTCCAACAGCGGCCGGAAGATATCCCGGTACGGCGCTTCGATGATCTTCAGCGACACCGGGATGTTGTGTGCGTTCCACTGTTCCTGCAAGGCGGTGGCGGCGGCCGGATCGTCGGCGGCCGAGATCGCGGTGAGGGTGTCCGGCCGGGTGGCGCGGGCGAACGCCAGTGCCCGCAGCGCCGGTTTGTGCAACTGGGACACCAACACCAGCGCGTGCACCCTGGCCGGCCGGGTCGGCGTTCCTGGTTCGGGCGCCAGCGCCGTGGACACCCGAGCGTAGTAGCGGTGGATCGCCTTCATCACCGCGAACATCACCACCATGGCCAGCACCGCCAGCCAGGCGCCGTGCACCACCTTGGTCGCGAACACGATCACGAGCACCACACCGGTCGCGGCCGCGCCCAGCGCGTTGAGGGCCTGGGCGCGCCGGATGCTGGTGGTGCTGCGCCCACCTGCCTGCCCACCTGCCTGCCCACCTGCCTGCGCGCCGGTCTGTCCGCGCGCCGACTCGTTGCTGTCATCGCCGTGCAGCACCCGGTTCCAGTGCCGCACCATGCCGATCTGGGACAACGTGAAGCCGGTGAACACGCCGACGATGTAGAGCTGGATGAGCCGGTCCGCGTCCGCGTTGAAACCGATGATCAGCGCGATGGCGAATCCGGCCAGCAGCAGAATGCCGTTCGAGAACACCAGTCGGTCGCCACGGGCGTGCAGCTGCCGGGGCAGGTAGCGGTCCCGCGCCAGAATCGAGGCCAGCACCGGGAATCCGTTGAACGCCGTGTTGGCGGCCAGGATCAGAATGGCCGCGGTGGCCGCCTGGAACAGATAGAACAGCACCGCGTGGCCGCCGAACACCGAGGCGGCGATCTGCGAGATCACCGATGGAGTGCCCGAGGGCTGGGCGCGGGTGTGCAGGCCGATGCCGAGCGCGGTGACCCCACCGAACAGCACAACCGCCAGGATGCCCATCATCGCCAGCGTGGTGGCGGCGTTGCGGGACTTGGGTTTGCGGAACGACGGCACCCCGTTGCTGATCGCCTCTACGCCGGTCAGCGCGGTGCAGCCGGAGGCGAACGCGCGCAGCACCAGCAGCACGAACAGCATTCCGGTGATGTGGGTGGTGGGCAGCGCCTGGTTCGCGGTGGACGCGGCGGGCAGCCCGCTGGTGACCGCGCGGACTCCGGCGACGACGAACATCACCAGGGTCAACCCGATGAAGGCGTAGGTGGGGATGGCGAAAATCCGGCCGGACTCCTTGACACCGCGCAGATTCGCCAACGTCAGCAGCAGTACGAACCCGACGGAGATCTCCACCTGGTAGGGACCCCAGGCCGGCACTGCCGAGGTGATCGCCACCACTCCGGCGACCACCGACACCGCCACCGTCATCACGTAGTCGACCAGCAGCGCGGCCGCCGCGGTCAGCGCCGCCGCCTCACCCAGATTGGCCCGGCTGACCGCGTAGGCCCCGCCGCCCGACGGGTAGGCGTGGCAGGTCTGCCGGTAGGAGGCGATCACCACCACCAGCAGCAGCGCCACCAGCGCGGCGATCCATGGCGCCGCGGTCAGCGCCGCGACTCCGCCGGCGGCCAGCACCAACAGGATTTCCTCGGTCGCATAGGCCACCGAGGAAATCGGGTCCGAGCAGAACACCGGCAACGCCAGCCATTTCGGCAGCAGCGTGTGCTTCATCTCCGTGGTGGCCAGCGGATTGCCCACCAACAGTCGTTTGACCGCGCCGGTGGCCACTTACGTCGGTCCCGTGCTGCTGGGCGCGCGTCGGCGCCCACCGCTGGTCACCACGTTTGTCTCTCCTCGACCGTCCAGGCGCCGCAGCGGCGGCAGCGATACTCCACGACCAGCGGTTTGCCGGCCATGACGGTTGTGCACAACCGGTCCCAGTGGTGCTCGTCGCCGGCACAGCCGTTCGGCCCGGCACAGCCGTTCGGCCCGGCGGACACCGCAGCCGACATGTCGGCACGCCGGTGTGCGGCCGCCACCACGAACTCGCGCCAGCGCCGCCGCCCGACGAGGGCGACTTCGACGGCCGCCCGGACCGCCCCGTTGAACACCTGCCGGACGCTAGTTCCGGGCAGGGCGTTCACCAGCCGTTTTGATGGCTTCTTGACGCCGGCCAAGACGCCGTTAACGCGCTGTTGACGGCGATTCGCGTCTCCAGGACGACCGCGTGCGTCTGCGCGACCTCAGCGACGGTGACCTGGCTAGCCAACACTTTCCGGATGGTCGGCGGTTCACACCGAGATCGCGCAGGGCGCGCAGCAGCCCGAGCCGCACCCGTGCCTCTGGGCGTAGAGCCGGTAGCCGACAGGGGTGCGGCTGGCTGGCGGCACGAGTCCCTGGTCCGACCAGAACCACGGCTCGCGCCGGTCAGCCGGTCAGCCGGCCGGAACTTCGGCGACGGCGGCGAGGATGCGGGACTGCGCCGCCGACTCCAACGGCGGATCGCTGCCGTCCGGCCGCCATTCGGGTGTGAAGACCACGCCGGGCTCGACCAGCGGCAGGCCCTGGAACAGCCCGGCGAACTCGGCCCGGGTCCGTCCTACCACCGGCGTCGACGTCTGCCGGTAGGCCTCGGCTCCGCGCCGCGCCCGGTCCTCACCGTTCTCGATGAAGTGCGACATGGCCAGGTAGCCGCCGCCGGCCATCGCCGCCCGATAGCGCGCCACGATCCGGCCTGGATCGTCGGCGTCCGGGATGAAATGGAAGATCGCCACCATCAGCACCCCCACTGGCCGGCGGAAATCCAGCAGCCGCGCGGTTTCCGGGTGGATCAGCACCGAGTCGACGTCCCGCAGGTCGGCTTCGACCATCACCGCGTTGTCGTTGCCGGCCAACAGTTGGTGCGCGTGATGGACCGCGACCGGCTCGTTGTCGACGTACACCACCCGGGCCGCCGGATTGGCGGCCTGCGCTATCTCGTGCACATTGCCGACCGTCGGAATGCCCGAGCCCAGATCGAGAAACTGGTCGATGCCGTTGTCGAGCATGAGGCGGACCGCGCGGCGGAGAAACGAGCGGTTGGTGCGGGCCGGCGCGGGCGAGCTGCCGGCCGCCGCGAGCATGGCGTCCGCCGCTTCCCGATCCGCCGCGAAATTGGCGCTGCCGCCGAGCATGTAGTCGTACATCCGGGCCGCGTTGGGTCGGCTGACATCGACCCCGACCGTAGGGAACGCTTCTGCCATCAGGACAGGATGCCGTCAGACGCCGTCGCTGGCCAGGGTCGCGGCGCGGCTTTCCAGGTAACGCTTCTCCGGGACGCTGGTGGCGAACCGCGCCGCGGTCCGGTAGCCGTCCAGGGCGCCGGCCGGATCGCCGGCGAGTTCGAGCAGGTGGGCGCGCACCGAATGCCACCGGTGGTGCCGGGCCATCCGGTTGTCCGACCCGAGCCGGTCGACCACCGCCAGCCCGGCTTCCGGCCCGTGCGCCATGGCGACCGCGACCGCCCGGTTGAGCGTCACCATCGGGTTCGGCGCGATTCCCTCCAGCAGTTGGTACAGCCCAACGATCTGCGGCCAGTCGGTGTGCTGATCGTCCGGCGCCTCCGCGTGCACGGCCGCGATGGCCGCCTGCAACTGGTAAGGGCCGAGCCGGCTGGTGGTGAGCGCCTCGGTGATCAGCGCGACGCCCTCCTGGATCAGCGCCCGGTCCCACCGGCTCCGGTCCTGTTCGGCCAGCGGCACCAGCGAGCCGTCCGGACCGGTGCGGGCCGCGCGCCGGGCGTCGGTGAGCAACATCAACGCGAGCAGCCCGGCCACCTCGCCGTCGTCGGGCAGAATCCGCCACAGCAGTCGGGCCAGCCGGATCGCCTCGGCGGTCAGGTCGTGTCGTTGCAGGTCCGGTCCGGATGTCGCGGTGTAGCCCTCGTTGAAGATCAGGTAGAGGACGTGCAGCACGGCGGCCAGCCGGGCGGCCCGCTCGTCGGCGGCCGGCAGCGAGAACCGCGCGCCGGTCTCCTTGATCCGTGCCTTGGCCCGGCTGATCCGCTGTGCCATGGTCGCCTCGGGAACCAGGAACGCGCGGGCGATCTCCGCCGTCGTCAACCCGCCGACGGCCCGCAGGGTCAGCGCGATCTGCGACGGCGGCTGCACTTCTGGGTGGCAGCACAGGAAAAGCAGTGTCAGCGTGTCGTCCTGATCGGTGTCCCGGCTGTCGTCGGCCGGCGCGCTGAACTCGGCGTCGGCTGGCGCGGCCACGCCGACGTCGTGCTCCCGCCGGCGGCGGGCGATGTCGCTGCGCACCTGGTCGGTCAGCCGCCGCTCGGCGACGGTGACCAGCCAGCCGTGCGGGTTGTCCGGCACGCCCGATTCCGGCCAGCCGGTCGCGGCGGCCAGCAGCGCCTCCTGCACGGCGTCCTCGCACGCGTCGAAGTGGCCGTGTCGGCGGAGGAGGGCGCCGAGGACCCGCGGCGCGAGCGTGCGCAGCAGGTCCTCGACGCGAACATCGGCCGTGTCGCCCGAACCGGCCGGACCACTCACGGAGCGGCGCCCTCGTGCAGGATCGGCCACACGTCGACGGCCCGGAACGACGCGAACGGCACCTCGGCGGCGAGCTCCAGCGCCCGCTGCTCGTTCTCCACGTCGAGCAGGTAGTAGCTGCTCAGATATTCCTTGGCCTCCAGATAGGGGCCGTCGGTGACCGCCGGCGCGCCCGCCCGCACCCGGACCGTCTTGGCCCGCACCTCATCGGCCAGCCCGTAGGCGCCGAGCAGTTCGCCGGTCTCGAAGTACTTCTTGTTGAACGCGTCCTGCTCGGCGATGGCCGTCCGCGTCTCCTCGGCGGACCAGGAATTCCACAGCTCGGCGTTCCCGTAGATCATGATCAGGTATTTCATGGCATGGCTCCGTTCTTGGTTGGGCCGCCCGCGCGGGGCGGATTCACCCGGTAGTCGGAGCCGGCCCATAGTTCTCGACATCAGTGTCGTGGCTGGCATTATGGCCGTCTCGCGGTGGCGTCGCGATCGCCACGCGCCGGCGAACTCGGTGTCCGTGCGATGGACCGGTTCGCGGTGCTCATCCGGCTGGCTCGGCGCACCCGACCGTCCTACCCGAACTGGACCACCTGTTGGTAAGTGGGCCGGTTCTGCCACCCGATCTGCGGATCGGTGACGCCGCCCATCGGCCGCTGCACGATCGAGTCCGCGCACCACTGGTCGCCCGCCGAGCAGTACGAGTCGGCCGGGTAGACCGTCGACGCCGGCAGTGCCACAGCTTGGCCGAGGCTGGTCAACAGCGCCTGCCGGCAGTTGGCCAGGCCGCCGCAGTACGGGACGGCCAGCGCGCCGGACACCGGCTGCCCCAGCGTCGATCGCAGATCCTTGTCCACATAGGACCACCAGCCGGTCTGGAACGCCGAACCGACGTGGCCGACCCCGGACGGCGACTGGTCCACCGACTGCACATCGGCCAGCGCGGTGAACAGCGCGTCGCCCAGGCCCGGCTGGAATTCCGCCTTCACCAGCAGCGGCCACCACGCGTCCAGCAGTTGGATCGCGGCGGCGTTGGCGTACTGGTGGCTGCCCGGCGAGGTCTCGGTGAGCTTGGCGCCGCTGGCCAGCCAGGTCTTCAACTCGGATTCGGCGGCGGCCAGCGTCGGATCGGTGACCGGCTGGCTGTCGATCACCTTGAGGATCGTCGGCAGCACCACTTCACCGCGCAGGTCGGTGAGCGCGGCGTCCTCCATCGCCTTGACCACATCGGCCCGGCTGACCTTGTCGCCGCTGGTCACCAGCGCCTTGACCCGCTCGTCCAGCAGGTTCGACCGGTACACGCTGCCGTCGCCGAATCCGCCGGTGGTGTAGTCCAGCGCCTGTTTGTTGTTCCAGGAGACGTAGTAGTCCTGGTCGATCGACTGCGGATGCGCCGCGAACGGGGTGTCCGCCGAAACGTTGACGGCTGGGTTCCACCCCACCCACTCATAGTTCGGCGCGCCGATGATCGGCAGGTTGGGGTCCACCTGCGTCGGCCGCACCGGATTCGAGCCGGAATTGAAGTAGGCGGTGTCGGTTCCGTTGACATAGAACCAGTTGAAGGTGTAGTTGATCGCCGACGCGGACTGTTGGAACTGTTGCGGGGTCGACATGTTCGCCGGATTGTTGTACCGCTGGAAACCGATGATCGAATCGGCTTCGTGCAGATAGGACGATCGCTGGTTGGTATAGGCCACCGGTTTTCCGTTGATGGTGGCCCGATCGATCACCAGGCCGTAATTCGTCCGATACGCGATCAGTTTGTACGAGCCGGCGGCGGTGGTGTCGGCGATCGTCGGGCTCCACGAGTCGTCCCGCTCGACCGCCTGCATCGGCACGCACTGGCCGTTGTCCAGGTAGTAGTTGGAATCCTTGGTCGCGCTGCCGCCGGGGTCGCACAGGCTGATCGCGAAGGTGTCGGTGACGTCCTGGCCGGCCGAGGTGGCGCTCCACGCGTAGCTCGGGCCGCGCCCCAGCTCGACGTACATGGACAGGCCGGCGAAGGCCGCGCCGCGCGAGCTGATTCCCGGCCCCTGCAACTCTTCCAGCATCAGCAGTTGCGGCGCGAAATACCCGGTCTGCGGCCCGAACACGGCGATCGGATGCCCATCGTCGGTGTAGCGACCGGACACCACCAGCGCGTTGGACATGCCGTGCTTGCCCGGCGCCAGGCTACTGGGCAGCGCACCGGCATTGGACATGCCGACCAGCGGGCTGAGATTGACCGCGCTTCTCGCCTTCACCTCGGCGACCTGGGACTTCACGGCCGGTGCTGGGGTCGCGGCGGTCGCGGCCGCCGCACTGCTGGCCGCCGAGCCGGTCGGGTCGAAGACTTCCTGTTGCGGGGTCACCGATCCCGGGTCCGGCATGGCCACGCCCTGCGGGTCGGCCGGGCTGGCCGCGTACGGGAAACTCTGTCCATCATGGACGGTCAGGTCGGCCTCCGGGTCGTTCTCCTCGCGGAACGACTGCCAGACCTGATCGCCCCGCGCGACCCCGTACTGGGCCTCGGCGGCCTGCTTGACCAGCGCGGACTGAACGGCCTCGCCGCCGCCCGAGCCGAACTCGGCGCCGATCACCCCGGCGATGGCGATCAGATCGGTCGCGGTGAACGGCTGGATGGAGCCGGCGTTGGTGATCGGATCGATATGCCCGGTCAGGTCGTATTCGCCGGGGAAATAGCGGCCGTTGTACGCCTGGGTGATGTAGGTGTTGATGCCGGCCAGATAGGCGTTGACGTCCGACAGCGCCTGTTGGCCCTGCGGCCCGCTGCTGGCGATCCGGTTGACCTGATCCTGCAGGTCCTGCTCGGTGTACGGCGCGGCCGAGAAGAACTGCTGCTCTAGTTGCCGATTTCCGGCCGAGCCGCCGGCGAAGCCGCTCAGCTCGCCCCGGCCGACGTGCCGGAACAGGTCCATCAGCCACAGCCGGTCCTGCCCCGCCGCGTAGCCGGCGCCGAATTCGGTGCCCGATCGGGTGGTGCCGTAGATATGCGGCACGCCGGTTTCCCGGTCCCGGGTGATCGTCACGTCCGAGCGCGGCTTGATCGTGCTCTCCACGTCGGTCGGCGGCACGCCGAACGCGGAATTGTGGAAGTACTGGTCGATGGTCGAATCGGTGACGCTGCTGTAGTCGCTGGCCAGGTTGGCGTAGGTGCTCAGCTGATCGTCGGTGTGCTCCGGCCGGACGCCCAACAGCTTGTTCGCCAGGATCTGCACGAGCGTCGCGTTGCCGTTCTCGCCCGGCGGCAGGATGTCCGAGCAGTCGCCGGCGCACTGATCACCCGCGACCGCGTTGTTCGTAGCCGCGTTGTTCGTTACGGCGGCG
>DASZLR010000217.1:0-24240 GCA_035552275.1 Pseudonocardiaceae bacterium
TTCCTGCACGTCTCCCTCGTCCCCTACCTCGCGCCCTCCGGCGAGCTGAAGACGAAACCGACCCAGCACTCGGTCGCGGCGCTGCGCAACATCGGCATCCAACCGGACGCGATCGTGTGCCGGGCGGACCGGGAGATCCCGGCCGGTCTGAAGCGCAAGATCGCGCTGATGTGCGACGTGGAGAACGAGGCCGTGGTCGCCGCGCCGGACGCGTCGTCCATTTACGACATTCCCAAGGTGCTGCATGCCGAGGGCCTGGATGCCTACGTGGTCCGCCGGCTGGGACTGCCGTTCCGGGACGTGGACTGGACGGTGTGGGGCGATCTGCTCGACCGGGTGCACAGCCCGTCCGAGACGGTGCGGGTCGCGGTGGTCGGCAAGTACGTCGACCTGCCCGACGCCTACCTGTCGGTGACCGAGGCGCTGCGGGCCGGTGGCTTCGCGCACCGCGCTCGGGTCGAGGTCGTCTGGGTCGCCGCGGACACCTGCGAGACGCCGGCCGGCGCGGCCCGGATGCTGTCCGGAGTGGACGGTGTGCTGGTGCCCGGGGGGTTCGGGGTGCGCGGCATCGAGGGCAAGATCGGCGCGATCCGCCATGCCCACAGCCACGGGATCCCGACCCTGGGGCTGTGCCTGGGCCTGCAGTGCATGGTGATTTTCTTCGCGCGGGACGTGGCCGGACTGCCCGACGCCAACTCGGCCGAGTTCGAGCCGGCGACCCACCATCCGGTGATCAGCACGATGGACGACCAGACCGATGTGATCGCCGGCGAGCGGGACATGGGCGGCACCATGCGACTGGGCGCCTACCCGGCTGCGCTGCGGCCCGGCTCGGTGGTCGCCACGGCCTACGGCGCCGACGAGGTGTCCGAGCGGCACCGGCACCGCTACGAGGTCAACAACGCCTACCGGGACCAGTTGGCCGCCGCCGGACTGGTGTTCTCCGGCACCTCGCCGGACGGCCGGCTGGTCGAGTTCGTGGAGCTGCCGGCCGACCGACACCCGTTCTTCGTCGGCACCCAGGCGCATCCGGAGCTCAAGAGCCGCCCGACTCGGCCGCACCCGCTGTTCAGCGCGTTCGTTTCGGCGGCGGTGGACTACCGGGCCGCCGAGCGGCTTCCGGTGGACCTGTCCGAAGCTCCAACCACCGTCGCCGCGCAGGTGTGACCCGAATGGGTGATGAGCAGCGGCACCGGTTCCAGGTGGTGTCCAGCGTGGAGCTGTACCGCGGCCGGGTGGTCGCGCTGCGCGCCGACGAGGTGCTGATGCCCGGTGGCACCGTCGCCCGGCGCGAGGTGGTCGAGCACTACGGCGCGGTCGCGGTGGTGGCTCTCGATGACGCCGCTGAGACGCCTGAGACCGGCCCTCGGGTGATGTTGATCCACCAGTATCGGCATCCGCTGGGCCGGCGGTTGTGGGAGCTGCCGGCGGGGCTGTTGGACGTGCCGGGCGAGCCGCCGGCGGCCACCGCCGCCCGTGAGCTGGCCGAGGAGGCCGGGCTGGCCGCGCGGCAGTGGGACGTGCTGGTGGATGTCGCGGCCTCGCCCGGATTCACCGACGAGGTGGTGCGGGTGTTCCTGGCCCGCGGGCTGTCCGCGATCGGCCGCGAGGTGCCCGACGGCGACGAGGAAACCGATCTGGTAGCGCGCTGGTTCGACTTCGCTGAGGCGGTGCGGATGGTGCTGGCCGGGGAGATCGTGAACGCCGCGACAGTGGCCGGCATCCTGGCGGCCGAAGCGGTGCGGTCCGGCGTCGCGGCTGTCACTCGATCGGCTGATGCGCCCTGGCCGGACCGGCCCTCCCGGTTCGCGGCCGGGATGTGATCGCGGGCCTGATCGCGGGCGCTACGAGCCCTTTTCGAACACCGACGAAATTGGAGCTTAACGAAATTAAGTTACTGACTCGTAGGATTTTCTGGACCCACTTTTCATAAATTCTTGGTAACATCTGCCGCCTGTGCGGACCGTGTTCTCCCTGGTACTCGTCTGGTGGGAACGCCTCGATCGGGCTGCTCACCGCCGGTAGCAATGATGCTGGTCACCGGTGGTTGGCTACCGGAGATCACGATCAGTACAGTGGCAGAACCCTGGACGGGTGACAACGGGTGGCTACCATGCCACAGCGGGCGTGGCCGTGCGGGAACTCGGGCGCGTCGAGCTACCCAGGCGGCAGATTCGGCCACCGCGTCGGCGTTGACGTGGGGTACCCGCGCGCCAGCTCAACAGTTCGTGGAGCGTCGTGGAGAACAAACGCGGTTCGGACAAGCCCAGGTCGATCAAGCGGCAGGTCGCCGGCGTCGTGCTCATTCCGAGCGTGACGCTGCTCGTGATGTGGGTGGCGGTCTCCACCTACCTGTTGGTCGACGGCATCTCCTCGCGTCAGGTGCTCGGCGAGGTGCGGCAGGTGTCCATTCCGGCCGCGCAGGGCTTGGCCTCCGCGCAACAGGAACGCCAGCTGTCCATGGTGTTTCTGTCGGACAATTCGGGCAATTCGGACAGCTCGGTCGGCCCTAAGTTGCTCGCCCAGCAGCGGCAGACCGACCAGGGACTGTCCGCGCTGCAGACCCAGGCCGACGCCATCTCCTCGACCGGCCCGGCGTCGGTGGTCGACGCCTTCGACACCCTCTCCGCCGACATCAACCTGCTGCCCAAGATCCGCGGCGCGGTCACCGCGCGCACGATTAGCGCGACCGACGTCTACGACTACTACAACAACCTCCAGGACGCGGCGATCGCGATGTTCGACGCGCAGGCTCGGGCGGTGCCGGACGCGGCCGCGGGGCAGGACGGGCTGACCGTGGTCAGCCTGTTCCGGGCCAGCGACCTGATGTCCCGGGCCAGCTCGGTGATCTCCGGCGCGTTCTCGTCCGGCGCCCTCGGCGATGCCGACTACCTGCGGTTCGTCAACCTCGTCGGCGCCTACCACGCGCAGCTCACCCAGGTCGCGCCGATCCTCAAGCCGGACGTGCGAACCGCCTACCGCCAGCTGACCGGCACTTCCGGCTGGAACCAGTTGGTCGCGGCGGAGAACGCGCTGATCACCGCCGGCCCGTGGACCCACGGCGTGCCGGCCGGCCTGTCGATCGACGCCGCCGGCTGGCGGACGCTGACCGGTCAGGTGGACGGCTCGCTGGCGGGCATGACGGTCAGCCAGGCCAACGAGTCGGCCAGCCAGGCGCTGTCGGATGGCAACACCCGGCTGCTCGGCGTGGTGATCGGCAGCGTGGTCGCGCTGTTGACCGCGATCGCGGCGATCATCGTGGCGTTGCGGGTGTCCCGCTCGCTGGTCGACCGCTCGCTGGTCGCCCGACTGGCCCGGCTGCGTCAGGACGCACTGGATCTGGCGCACGAACGGTTGCCCGGCCTGGTGAGCCGGTTGAGCGCCGGCGAGTCGGTCGACGTGCGGGAGGAACTGCCCGAACTGGACTACGGCCGGGACGAGATCGGGGAACTGGCCTCGGCGTTCAACGCGGCCCAGCAGACCGCGATCGGCGCGGCGGTCAAGGAGGCGCAGACCCGCAACGGCGTGCACAACGTGTTCCTCGGCATCGCCCACCGCAGCCAGGCCCTGGTGCACCGCCAGCTCAAGCTGCTGGACACCATGGAGGGCCAGGAGGAGTCCGCCGACCAGTTGGAGCGACTGTTCCAGCTCGATCACCTGGCGACCAGGGCCCGGCGCAACGCCGAGAACCTGATCATCCTTTCGGGTGAGAAGCCGGGACGTCGGTGGCGACGGCCGGTCGCGCTGTTGGACGTGCTGCGCGCGGCCATCTCGGAAACCGAGCAGTATTCCCGGGTCAAGCTCAAGCAGGTGCCGGAGATGTCGGTCGTCGGCGCCGCCGTCGCGGACACCATTCACCTGATCGCCGAGCTGGTCGACAACGCCACCTCGTTCTCGCCGCCGCGCTCGCCGGCACACGTCACCAGCATGCTGGTCAACCAGGGCGCGGTGGTCGAGATCGAGGACCAGGGCCTGGGCATGAGCGACGACGACCGGCAGCGGGCCAACGCGATGATGCGCAACCCGCCCGAGTTCGACACCATGGCGCTGAAAGCCGATTCCCGGTTCGGGTTCTTCGTGATCGCCCGGCTCGCCGCGCGGCTGGGCATCCGGGTGCAGTTCCGCGATTCACCCGGCGGTGGCACCCGCGCGGTGGTGCTGATCCCGTCCACGATTCTCGCCGAACCGGGCGCACAGCCGGAACTGGCCGAAACGGCGGTCGAGCGCACCATCGAATTCCCCGCCCTGGAAGCGGAAACGGCCGACCGGGACCTGGTGCGGCTGTCGCTGCGGGTCGGCGCCCGCCGGGAACCGCCCGCTGTCGAACAACTCTCGGTGCCTAACCCAGCGCCCGAGCCCGAGCCCAGCCCGGAACCCAAGCCGGCGGCTGAGCCCGAACCCAAGCCGATGACGGACGCCGGGCTGCCCCGCCGGCTGCCGCAGCGCCGGCCACAGCAGAACCTGGTGCGGCAGTTGCGGGACGACGACCCGCCGGCCGCCCCGACGACCAACGGATTGCCGAAGACCAACGGATCGCCGGTGGCCAACGGAACGAACGGCTCGAACGGGTCCGCCGCGCCACAGTCCACTGAGGACCCTGTTGACGCCGCCGAGATCGCCGGCGGCCGGTCCGCCGAGCAGATCCGCGACGCGATGGCGGCCTTCCAGCGCGGCTCCATCGAGGGACGGCAGGCCGGCGACGCTGGGGACTCGGCGCAGTCAGGAACGACTCCGACGAAGAAATCAGGTCAGTGATGAACGACACGGTCCCTGCTGACGCCGACCTGGACTGGCTGCTGGAGAGCCTGACCGAACGGGTGGTCGGCGCCCAGCACGCGGTGGTGCTGTCGGCGGACGGGTTGCTCATCGGGCGGTCCAGCGGCCTGTCGAAAGATGACTCGGACCAGTTGGCCGCGATGGCCTCGGCGTTCCAGAGCCTGGCCCGGGGCACCGGCCGGCATTTCGGCGGCGGCGCGGTGCGGCAGACAATTGTCGAGATGGAGCACGCCTTCCTGTTCGTCACCGCCGCCGGCCAGGGCGCGTGCCTGGCGGTGCTGGCCGAGGAGAGCGCCGACATGGGCATGATCGCCTACGAGATGAACCTCATGGTGAAGCGGGTCGGGCTGTACCTGAGCTCCGCGCCCAGGATCGAGACGGTGGCCGTCGGGGATGGCACGCCGGGGCACGCCGATGGCTGACCTCGGCTCGGAGTGGGTTGACGACGCGGCCGGACCGCTGGTCCGGCCGTACACGCTGACCGGCGGCCGCACCCGGCCGATGCACAGCCGGTTGGACGTGGCGACCCAGGTGGTGGCGGCCGAATCCGGCCTCGACCCGATGGAGCTCGGCCCGGAGCACCGCAAGATCATCACGCTGTGCCACCACCCGCTGTCGGTGGCCGAAGTCGCCTCGTACACCAGGGTTCCGCTCGGGGTGGCGCGAGTGCTGTTGGACGACCTGATCAACCGCGGGGACATCGTGGTGGGCACTCCGACCCGGCACGAGGGCGGACCGGACCGAGATCTGTTGCAGGCGATTCTCGATGGCATCAGGGCGATCTAGCCCAGGGAGGGCGTGGGACGTGGTTCCCGAGTCGGTGAAGGTCGTGGTGGCCGGCGGTTTCGGCGCCGGCAAGACCACGCTGGTCGGATCGGTGAGCGAGATTGCGCCGATGACCACCGAGGAACTGCTGACCTCGGCCAGCGTCGGCGTCGACGATCTGGCCGGCGTCGAGCGCAAGACCACCACCACGGTGGCGATGGACTTCGGCCGGATCACCATCAACCAGCAGATCGTGCTGTATCTGTTCGGCACGCCGGGCCAGGACCGGTTCTGGTTCATGTGGAACGAGCTGGCGCAGGGCGCGCTCGGCGCGATCGTGTTGGTCGACACCCGACGCCTGGAGGCGAGTTTCGCCTCGATCGACTTCTTCGAGCGCCGCGGCATGCCGTTCGTCATCGCGGTGAACTGTTTCGACGGCGGATGCCAGCACAGCGTGGCCGAAATCCGCCAGGCGCTGGCCGTGGCCGACGAAGTGCCGTTCATCCTGTGCGACGCGCGCAGCCGCGAATCGGCCAAGCTGGCGCTGATCAAGTTGTTGCAGCATGCCATGTCCCGGCTGCCCCCCGCTCCGGTGCTCGCCTGAGTCACGGCTACCGAGCGCGGCAAAGAGGCCATGAGCTTCGCCCGATTGGGGGTATGGGAGGACGGCCGGCTCCGTAATCTCCGATGAATATCCGTACGTATACGGATGTTTCGCCGCCACCCGCACCGGATTGTGTACAGCGACGACTGCTGGCGCTGCCGAGTAGGGAGGAACCCTGGTGCGCGCGACGACGCTCGACCGGTGGATCGACCGCGATGCACACGCGGGCACGGTCCAGGACCCAGAGGTTCGGGATCGTGCCGGGCTGCCGTGGGACCGGGTTTCACCGCCGTCGCGCTGGCACCGTTGCTCGGCCTGGACGATCGAGTTGTGGTGGACGGCGCCTGAGGGCCGTCGTTCGCTGTGGCCGGATGGCGCGCGGCTGCGCTGCGCCTGCGGTGGTGTGCAGAACGCGCATCTCGGCTCGCGGTGGATCGGCCGCAACAGTCGCCGCGTCGAGGGGGCGCGGCGACTGCCACCGGCGCTGGTGAGCTCGCCGATCCGCCGTGTCGCGCGGGCTTGGAGCTGATCATGGTGAATGGGGATATGGCCAGGCAGCAGGCGGCGGCGCGATTCGTGGAGTGGTTCACCACGGCATCGCCGGAGCAGACCGGCGAGATCGTGCGCGAGGTGGTTGACCAGATCCGCGAGCGCCGGGACAGGCTGGGTTCGGGCGTGGTCGACACCGGCCACATTCCCGATGGCGTCGATCTGGTTCGCCGGCTGCGTACCCTCAACGGCGGCCGGACGCGAGTTCCGTGGATGTGGTCGCTGGTCGCCGGCGATTCATCGGATGACGGTCGAGTCGGCCTGATGGTGGGTGTCAACGGCGCGGTCGGCGCGCTGCACTGGGTCACCCGGAGCGGGCAGGATTTGGTGCCGGTGGACGGGCGCAACAGCGAGCCGGTGTTGTATCGGCTGGCCGGCCTACACGAGTCGTACCTGCCGGCCGGCTCGGTGGTGCCGATCGACACGGTGTACGAGGTCGTCGCGGAATTCCTGCGGACCCGCCGGCTGCCGCGCTGCATCCGCTGGCGGGTGGCCGGCCGGATACCGCTGATCGACGCGAGCTGAGCTCACCCCCGTTATCCTCAACCGGTGGTTGACGCGGATTTGTTGGTGCGCAACGCCCTGCTGGTGGCCACCAGTGACGCCGGCCGGCGCGAACTGCCGGGCGGCTGGGTGGCCGTCACCGATGGGCTGATCTCCGGCGTCGGCGGGTCGGCCGATCCCGCGCCGCCGGCGCGCACCGTGCTGGACGCGACCGACTGCCTGGTCACGCCGGGCCTGGTCAACACCCATCACCACATCTTCCAGAACCTGACCCGCTCGTACGCGCCGACGGTGAACGGGACGCTGTTCGAGTGGTTGAGCGGCCTGTACCCGGTGTGGGCGGGGGTGGACGAGGAAGCGGCATACCTGTCCGCCTGGGTCGGGTTGGCCGAACTGGCGCTCGGCGGCTGCACGACCACCACCGACCACCTCTACATCGCGCCGACCGGCGGGGGAGACCTGTGGTCGGCCGAGATCGCCGCCGCGCGGGAGGTGGGTGTGCGGTTCCACCCGACCCGCGGCTCCATGACACTGTCCACAAAGGACGGCGGCTTGCCGCCGGACTCGGTGGTGCAGGACGATGACACCGTTCTCGCGGACAGCGAAAGACTGGTGCGGCAGCATCACGATCCGAGCTGGGGCGCGATGATCCGGATCGCACTCGCGCCGTGCTCGCCGTTCTCGGTCAGCCCGGAGCTGATGCGGCAGACGGCGGAGTTGGCGCAGCGGCTGGATGTTCGGCTGCACACCCATCTGGCCGAAGACCCGGACGAGGACACGTACTGCCTGGAGACCTTCGGCCGGCGGCCGGTGGAACAGTTCGAGGAAGTGGGTTGGCTGACCGACCGGGCCTGGGTCGCGCACTGTATCTATCCGAACCCGGCCGAGGTCGGCCGACTCGGCGCGGCCGGTGTCGGCGTGGCGCACTGCCCGAGTTCCAACATGCTCATCGGTGGCGGCGGATTCGCGCCGGTGCGCGAGTTTCGCGCGGCCGGCGTGCCGGTCGGATTGGGCTGCGACGGATCGGCGTCGACGGACAGCGCCTCGCTGTGGATCGAGTCGCGCAACGCGCTGCTGCTCGGCCGCCAGCGCGGCGGCCCATCCGGCATGACCGCGCGAGAAGTCCTCGATATCGCGACTCGCGGCGGGGCGGCGTGCCTGGGCCGAACCGGGGAGATCGGTGAACTGTCCGTTGGCGCGGTGGGCGACCTGGTCTGCTGGCCGGAAGTCGGTCTGCCCTTCGCTGGCTCCCACACCGATCCGGTGGAAGCCTGGTTGCGCTGCGGCCCTGGCGCGGCCCGGCACACGGTGGTTGCCGGCAAGCCGATCGTCCAAGATGGACAGCTCACCCTGACCGGCGTCGAGGATATCCTCACCCGCCATGCCGCTGTGTCGCGACGATTGCAGGGTTTGGCATAGCGCGGCTGCGATGGTGGGCGCGGCCAGCGGGATGCTGAGTTTTCGCCGCTGGCCGCGCACCACGATTCGGATGGACCGAGATGGTAACCGGCGCTACAGATGTCGAGCGTCGCGCTGCTGCGCGCGTTCGACGATGTTGCGAAATTCGCTTTCCGGGGCCTTGACGAGCGCGTGCACGGTGCGCACCGTCGGACAGGGCCAGGCGTGGGAGCAGATCGCGCACCGCGCGGAGTCGTCCTGCTCGTGTTCCGCGATGACGCCCCGGATGACCGTCGTCAGCTCCGGGATGAGCCGGCAGGCGGACTCGATGGACTCGGCGTTCCTCCGTTCCAGACCGTCCACAAGGTACTCGGATTCGTCCAGGTAGCCGTAGAGGTCCTGGCGCAGCAACAGAAAAGCGTCCGCGAGTGCGGGTGTCATGATGTCCATGTCTACAGAAAACCCGATTCTCGCGGTGAATCGCTCACCTCCGATCGGTGGATTCCGCGTGTCGGTCCGCAATGTCATGGCGCTTGGACCGCTATGGTGTCATGAACACTATGCGACTGGGAGGCAAGGATGAGCGAGGAAGAACCGGAGTCCACCATCCGCGGCCGTGAGCTGGGCGAGGCGCTGCGGGAGGCGCTGAAACAGGCGAACCTCAGCGGGCGGGCGATCGCCAAGAAGTTGCGATGGCCGCAGAGCCAGGTGCCCAAGCTGCTGAACGGCCAACGCATCGCGGATGAGGTCGACATCGCGGCGTTTCTGGCGCTGTGCGAAGTGACCGGCGCGGAGCGGGATCGGCTGCTCGCGCTGGCGAGAGAGCTCGGCGAGCCAGGATGGTTGCAGCAGTACGGTTCCCGACTTCCGAAGCAGTTGCGCACCCTGATCGACCACGAGAACAAGGCCACCACGATCAAGCAGTACGAGGGTCTGGTCGTCCCCGGCCTGTTGCAGACCGACGACTACGCCCGCGAGATGCTGCTCCGGACGGCGAGCATCCCCAAGGAAGAAGTGCAGGACCGGGTCGCCGCGCGGTTGGCTCGGCAGAGCTTGTTCAGCGCGGATCGCCGGCCCGACTTCACCTTCTTCGTGCATGAGCAGGTGTTGCGCCTGCCGGTCGGCAGTCCGTCGATCATGTCGGACCAGCTTCATCACTTGCTGCGGATGTCGGTGCGTTCCTACGTCAGCGTCCGGATCATCCCGATCTCATTCGGCGCGCACGCCGGGACAGCCGGGGCGTGCCGGCTGATGGACTTCGCCGGCAAGATTCCGTCGGTCGCCTATCTGGAAGGGGAGACCATGGGCCTGTTCCTGGAGACCACTGCGGAGATCAAGACCTACCGGAAAATCTTCGAGGCACTGGCCGACGCCGCGCTGGATGAGGGACACTCAAGAGACCTGATCGGCAACCTGGCTACCGCGTTGTACGCGGACCGAGAGGATCATGATGACCATGGTTGAGCTGGACGGGATCGTCTGGCACAAGAGCAGTTACAGCGCCGCCAACGGCAACTGCGTCGAGGTGGGCTGGCGGAAGAGCAGCTATAGCGCGGCAAACGGCGATTGTGTCGAGGACGCCTGGCCGCAGCCGGCCGGTATGGCCGTCCGCGACTCCAAGCACGCCACCGGCCCGACCTTGGCCTTCCCCGTCACCGACTGGCGCTCCTTCCTCACCAAGATCAGCTGACCGCCGGTCCGCCGATTCGTCCGTTCCCAGGACAGCACGCGCCCCAGCCATTACCGTAGGTGCGCGAGCCCATACCACGGGGGGACAGATGGCAGACGGATACGTGGTCGATTCGGCCACCTTGCGCAAGGCCGGTGACGGCATCGTCGCGGTGACCGACGAGTTACACCACGACATCAGCGCGTGGGCGGGTGATCAGCAGGGCGCGACCGGCGCCAACCAGGGCTTCTCGTCCGCGCAAGCGGTCGCCGACTGCGAGGCCGGCTGGGAACAGGCGCTCTCGGTTCTGGGCGCGGATCTGGCCGCCGCCGGTGACACGCTCTCGCTCAACGCATCCAACTACGCGACGACCGAGCAGCACATCGTCGGTCGCTTCCGGCCGATCTAGGCGGCGACGATGGTGTCTTTTGTGGAGTTCCGGGACAGCGAGCCGGCCATCTTCGGCGAGGACGCGCAGAAATGGCAGGACCTCGCCGGCCAGGTCGCCAATCGCGGAAACGAGCTCGACCAGCAGCTCACCGCGTTGGCCGACTGGCAGGGCGTGACCGCCGACGTGGCGAAGGCCGACCTCGCGGCGAAGCGCAAGAAGCTCGGCGATGCCGCGATCACGCTGGCGAAGATTCCGCCGATCCTGACCAACCTGAGCCAGACCCTGGTACCGCTGCACGATCAGCTTCGTCAGGACGTCTTCACCGCAGTGGCCAACGAGTTGGAGATCGAGAGCGACGGCACCGTGCAACCAACGCCATTCGTTGCCTCCCCGCCGGAATCGGTGCCGACCCCGCCGCCGTTGCCTGGCCAGCCGCCCGGTTCTGCCCCTGCTTCACCCGATCCTCACCAACTGGCGAGCCAGCTCACCTCGCAAATCCAGGACATCCTGCGGACGGCGAGCATGGCCGACGAAGAAGCGGCGGCGGCGCTGCGGAACCTGACCGCGCAGGCCACCGGATTGGCGCCGGCCGCCAACGACCCTGGGCTCACCGCGTCGGCCACCGCGATTCCCGGTCCGAACACCTCGCCGGCCGACGTGCGGAAGTGGTGGGACTCGTTGTCGGCGCAGCAGCAGGAGTCGTTGCTGTTCATGCACGGCGATCAACTCGGCGCGATGGACGGCATCCCGGCCGTCGTGCGAGATCGGGTGAATCGTGATGTCCTGGCAGAATTGGAGAGCCGACTCGGTGAGGAGAAGGTTCGACTGGAAACCAAGAGCCAGCCGCTCAGCGACGCCGACCAGGCCCAACTGAACGACTTCAACGGCAAACTCGGCGGCATGCAGGCCATCGACCAGCGCCTCGCTGTCCAGCCGAGTGCCGCACAACAACAGCCATTCCTGTTGAAGATCGGCGTGCAGGGCGGCGGGCGGGCGGTCGTCGCCATGGGCAATCCTGACACGGCGACGAATGTCGCGACCTTTGTACCAGGCACCAGCGCCAGTCTCGCCACCTGCGGCGGACTCTTGACTCGCTCGGACCTGATGGGCCAAGCTGCCGCCAAGGCCAATTCGCCATCAACGTCGGTGATCACCTGGATCGGCTACGACGCACCACCGACGTTTCCCGACGCCGCTTTCGATAGCTATGCGCGGGATGCTGAGCCTGCCCTCACTCGTTTCCAGGATGGCCTACGCGCGACCCACGATGGACCGCCGTCGCACAACGTGATGATCGGACACAGCTATGGCACCACAGCCATCGGTTATGCGGCTCACGACGGCAGCCTCAACGCCAACGACCTGGTGTTCGTGGCGAGCCCTGGTGTGGACGCCAACAGGCCGGCCGATCTGCATCTCGATGGCGTCGACCCGAGCCAGATGGGGCAGCATATCTACGCGACCACAGCAAAACACGACATCATCAATGTCGTTGACGGTTGGTTCGGTCCCAATCCCAGCGACGCCGGGTTCGGAGACCAGGTCTTCACATCCAATCCTGGCGCAGCCGGATCGTTGTTCGGAGATAGCTTCGCCGTCCACAGCCAGTATTGGGACTCCGGTAATCGAGCATTGGACAACATGGGCAAGATTATCGCCGGCATGTCAACGAACTAGGAAGTCATCGAGGTGCCTGTTCAGAACGGATCAGCGACCATCAAACGCTACCTTTTGGTCGCGGTTGTGCTGCTGCTCACCGTCACGGCATGTGACAGCCCAAGCACCGGATCAGGAGGCGGTATGCAGCCTACAATGACCGCACAGCAGGCCAGCCTGCGCGTCGCGGACTATGCCCAGCGGGCCTTCGCGGCGTTGCCGCCACCAGCCGCATTGGTTAAGTGGGCCGGCGATAACAATAATCCGTGTGATGATCCAACGGACAACGGTCCGCAGGGCCGAGTGGTTCCATATGCTGAGTACAAGATCACCGGACTGCCGCCGGATCAGTACAACCATTACTTCGACGTTCTTCGCCAATGGTGGGCGAGCCACGGTTTCCGAGTGCTCGCTGATGATCGTCCGAAAGATCTGTATCTGTGGGTGGAGAACAACGGTGACGGCTTTCGTATGGCGTTGCAAGCAAACGATGTCGGCCCTCTGTATCTGACGTCGACAGCGCCGTGTGTGTGGCCGAACGGCACGCCCGAGCCGAGCCCGACCTCCTGACCGCGACCACCAGTCATTTCCCTGTGGGAATGGTCAGCAACGCGATGATAGATACAAGCATGGCGACCGGGCAGAGGATCGCGACGAGGACGCCAACGGCCCGCCCGAGCCAGCGGGCGGAGGGCCAGGCGACGACACCGAGTCCGAGCGAGACCTGCATGGCGATCCCGCCGACGTTGAAGTGCTCGTTGGTGAGCGGGCAGCCGCCCGGTTCGCAGGAGTCGGAGCCAAGGGCGACAAGCCCCGCTGAGGTGACCGAGATAGCGAGCAGGGGAATACCGACCAGCGTGCCGACCAGTGGTGCGATCCACCAGCGTGATCGCGAGGCTGAGTTCATGGCGACACTCTCTCAGCCGGCGCGTGCCGGGAGTGCCGGTTACTACGAATCGGCCACGGTCAGCTCGGGGGTGTCCTTGCGGGTGATGGCGAGGTAGCCGACCAGGCCGACGATGACGGCGGTCAGCACCAGGCTGATGGTGCCGAGGCCGAACCCGAGACCGCCGGCGTGCGTGGTCGGCTGGCCGAGCCAGTCGGCGAACGACGCGCCGAGCGGCCGGGTCACGATGTAGGCGAACCAGAACGCGAGAATCGAGTTGAGGCCGAGCTTCCAGTGTGCCAGCGCCGGCACGGCGATGATCACCGCGAAGAGGATGCCCGACGCGAGATAGCCCAGGCCCAACGTCGTGGCCGTCATGTCGCCGGCCGCGGTGCCGAGTGCGAACGTCGTTATCACGGTAAGCCAGTAGAAAACCTCGCGGCGCGGCGTGTAAATGCTGTGAATTGACAGCGTTTTCTCAGTTCGGTACCAGACCGCGAAGACGACAATCAGGACGATCGCATAGAATGTGGTCGACACCACATAAGGTATGCCCAGGCCGACGTGCAGAACATCGGCGCACATCGTGCCGAACACGCTGACCATGACGACGGCGGTCCAGTACGCCCACGGCCGATACCGGCGGGCGCGGAACTGCAGCACCATCGAGGCCGCGAAGATGACGAACCCGATGCCCACGGCGATGAACGGGCTGAACCGCTGCACCAGGTAGTCCGACGTGACCTCGCCCATGCCGGTGGTCAGCACTTTGGTAATCCAGAAGTAAATTGTTACTTCCGGCACCTTGCTCACAACGTTCACTGCGGGTCGCAGCCTGTCGAAACGCACGGTTTGTTCGGCCTGGCCGTAGGTCATGGCCGCAATCATGACATGTCGAAATTTGGTGTTTTCTGGGAGTCGTCAGCCGGCGGCGGCCGGCACCTGGTGCAAGGCGAGCGTTCCGTTCGCCGGCCCGGCCGGCGACCACGTGCCCGACGCTGCCGTCCAGGTGCGGCCGTCGAAGCTCACCTGGTCGACACCGAGCCGCTGGGCGTGCCCGACCAGCCAGCTCGCCAGCGCCCAGCCGCGCGCCGGATCGTGTTGGCCGGACAGCACGGCGGTGCCCAACTCGGCGTTGGCGACGTTGATCAGGCTGGTGCTCGGCGCCGGAATGGTCAGATCGTGGCAGCTCAGCGCGGCCGGTGCTTCGCCGGTGAAGGCGATAGCCATCGCGCGGGCTTCCGACTCCCACTGGGCGTAGCCGTCCGGGGCGGCCGAATGCTGGACGGCCTGCGCGGCGGCGGTGACGTCGAGAGTCGCCCAGCCCGGCACGGCGCGCAGCTTGTCGTAGAACGCGGTCGAGGCGTACACCGGGTCGGTGATCTGCGCGTACGTGCCCCAGCCCTGGCTTGGCCGCTGCTGGAACAGGCCGGCCGAGTCGCGGTCGCCGCCGGTCAGGTTGACCAGCCCCGATTCCTGCATCGCGGTGGCCAGCGCGACGGTTACCGCGTGATCGGGCATGCCCAGCCGTAGGCCGACCCCGGCGATCGTCGCGGCGTTGTCGGTCTGCGCCGGCGACAGGGTGAAGTTCGAGGACACGCCGGTCGAGCCCGTGTCCGAGGAACTTGGCCCGGCGACGACACAACCCGGCGTGGGCGAGATCGTCGGATGGAACAGGAACCACAGTCCGACTGTTCCGCCGGCGAGCACGACCACAACGACGGCCGCGGTCGCCAATCGTCGGCGGACGGACCACATGGGCAAACCTCCGAAGCCATTCCCGCCCGCTGCCGGGCTGACGTCAGGGTACGAGCCTGCTGCCGCTGCGCAGGTGTCGCACGCCCTTGGGCGCCGGGCAGAATGGTCCGGCCTCGGCCTCCAGCGGATCAACCCGACGGGTGCTGTAACGAGATTCCGCTGTGGGCGACGAGCAAGGGGACTGGGTTCGATGTGAAGGAGGACGGGTGGCGGACGCCGGCAGGCAGGTCCAGGTCGGTGGGGACGTCATCGGCCAGGTCGTCATCGGCGAGCACACGGTCACGGTGCGGGCCGAGCAGTCCGTGGTCGCGGCCGTCGCGCCCGGACATCAGCCGCGACCGCTGCCCCGGCCGGCCGTCGGGCTCGCGCCGCGCCCGCTGACTGTTCCGATCGGTCGTGATCAGGAACTCGACGGCCTGTTTCGCGCGGTGGCGGCCGGCGGCGTGATCGAGCTGTACGGTCCGCCCGGCGTCGGCAAGAGCACGCTGCTTCGGCAGGTGGGCAGCCGGATCGCCGAGACCAGCGGGAACGTGGTGTTCCTGCCCGGCGCCGGGATGGACACGGCCGACCTGCTGTACGAGGTGTTCGAGGTCTGTTACGACAGTCGGAGCCACCGGCCCGGACCGGCGGAGCTGCGCCAGTCGTTGGCCGGCGTCCAACTGTTGCTGTTGGTCGATGATCTGGACGTCCCCGACGACCAACTGGCGATGTTCACCGATGCGCTGCCAGCCGCGACGATGCTGTTCACGTCGACCCGCCGGCAGTTGTGGACCCACGGTCGGTCGCTGCCGCTGGCGGGCCTGCCGCTGGACGCCGGACTGACCCTGCTCGCCCAGACGCTGGGTCGGACGCTGACCGAGCCGGAACTGGTTGTCGGGCAGGAGTTGTGGCACGCCGCCAACGGCTCGCCGCTGTTGCTGCTGCGTGCCGGTGCGGCCGGGTTGCCGCAGGGGTCCGAAGTGGACGGACTGCTGCCGGGGATCATCGCCGGATTGTCCGCTCCGGCAAGGGAACTCGCATCGGTGCTGATGCTGGCCGGTGCGCCGGGTGCCGCGTCGGATCTGTTGCCGTGGCTGGTCACCGACTCCGCGACGCTGCCCAGCTCTGCGGCCGAACTGACCGCGAAGGGGATGGCGGTCGCGACGGATCGCGGATGGCAACTGGCACCCGGCATCGACGCCGCGCCGCCGCGCGACCTGGAAGCCGGCCTGCCGCAGTTGGAATGGGTGAGCCGCCGGCTGTGGCAGTGGGCGGGTGTCCGGCCGCTGCCGGTGCGGGCGGTCGCCGACCATGCCACGCTGATCACTAACGTCATCGACGCGATCGGCTGGGCCGGCCGACCCGATCTCGGCGCCGGACTCGCGAAAGCGGCCGCTCCGCTGGCGGCGTGCTCGCTGCGGCTGGGCGCGTGGGAGCGGATTCTTCAGCACGGCAAGGTCGCCGCCGAGGCGGCCGGCGATCAGATCACCCTGGCGTACGTCGCGCACGAGGACGGCGTGCGCAATCTGGTGACCGGCCAGCCGATGGCGGTGTACGCGACCGGGCCGGTGTACGCCGAACAGCCGACTTACCCGGAGCAGCCGACCTACGTCCAGCCGCCGACCTACGCCGTGCCGGCCGGGGGAGTGGCCGCTGGCCGGCGCGGGCTCGGGTTGGGCGCACGGCTGGCGATCATTGGCGTGGCGATCCTGCTGGTCGGCGGCGCGGTCGCGGGCGCGCTGCTGCTCGCGTCCGGACACAATGGACCCAGCGGACACAGCGGCCAGCCCGCCGCGGCCGGCTCGCCCACGCCGCGACTCAGCCCGACAAGCACGAGTGAGTCGACGTTGACCACCAGCAGCACGCCGACCGCGAGTTCCAGCCTGGCGCCGCCGACCCAGACGACCGATCCCGGACCGGCCGGCGTGGTCGAGAGCTACTGCAACGCGATCACCAACCAGGACTATCAGACGGCGTGGAACATCGGCGGTCAGAACGCCGGCGGTTCCTACAGTTCGTTCGTCGCCGGTTTCGCCGGCACCGCCCAGGACACGGTCACCGTCGATTCGGTGCAGGGCAACACCGTCGTCGCCGACCTCGTCGCCACCCAGACCGACGGCACCCAACACACCTACCACGGCACGTACACCGTCGCCGGCAACACGATCAGCAAGTTCTCGGTCCAGCAGACCGGGTAACGCCGGATAATGCGGTTGGTGATTGGCCCGGCCATACGGTGAAATGGCGCCATGAAGATCCGGCAGATCACCGCTGACGAACAGCCGGCCATCAGCGATCCGTTGCAGGTGTACGGATTCGAGCCGTCGCCGCCGTCGGCCAGCCGGCTCGAAACGCTCCACGCCGGTCAGCGGTACCACCGGGAGAATGTCACGTTGGTGGCTGAGGACGACGGCGTCACGGTCGCCGAGGCCACCGCCATTCCCATGCGGCAGAACGTGCGCGGCTCGGTGTTTTCGATGGCCGGCATCGCCGGAGTGGCCAGCGATCCGCGGGTCCGCCGGCAGGGTCATGTCCGCCGCGTGCTGCTGGAACTGCTCGGCCGGATGCGCGACGAGGGTTGTGCGGTGTCCGCGCTGTATCCGTTCAAGCCGTCGTTCTACCAACGATTCGGCTTTGTCGGCACGCCCCAGGTCCGCACGGTGACGTTTTCGCCGGCCGGTCTCAGCGAGCTGCTGCGCACTGAACTGGCCGGCGAGATCAGGTGGGAAGCGGCGACGGATGGATATGCCGCGTATCGCGACTTCACCCGGCGATTGTTGGGCCAGCGACACGGTTTCGCGGTATTGCCGGACTCTCGGACCGTGCGGATGCGCGATGCCAACGAGCGGTGGATCGTCACCGCCCGGGTGGCGGGCGAGGTCGTCGGGGCGCTGGCGTACCGGATCACCGACCATGGCGGTGACTTGATCGGGGACGACCTGCTCGCCACCAGCGCGCTGGGCCGGGCGTTGGTGCTGCGGTTCATCGCCGGCCACGCCGACCAGGTGGCCAGTGTGGCGCTGCGGGTTTCCGCCGATGAGACGCCGGAGCTGTGGGCGACCGACCTGGCCGCGACAATCACGGCGACGACGGCGGTTCCGATCGAATCGGCGCCGATGGCCCGCGTCCTGTCGGTCACCGCGTTGAACGGGATGGCCGTCGGCGCTGGCTCGGTCGCGATCGAGATCGTGGATGACCCGTTCATCGCCGGCCGGTATGTGCTCGACGGTCGAACCGGCGTTCTTGAGACCAGCGATCACCCGGCGCCGACACGGCCGGCGGCGCCGACAGCCAGGCTGACAGCGGCCGGCTTCTCCGGGTTGGTGTACGGGGTGTTGTCGCCCGAGGACGTGCTGGTCCGCGGCCTGGGCACGGTACCGCCGGACGCGGCGGCCGAGCTGGCCGCGCTGTTTCCCCGGCGCAGCCCCGATTTCTTCGCCCATTTCTAGACCCTGCGGGTGATGTTGGGCCGTGCTGTGGTCAGGCGACGATGAGCACGTCGAGGGTGCGCGGGCCGTGCACGCCTTCGACCCGGTTGAACTCGATGTCGCTGGTCGCGGACGGTCCGCTGATGAACGTGATCGGCCGGGTCGGCGTCAGGGCCGCGATCGCCTCCGGTACGGTGCCGACGATCTGCTCGGCGCGCACCACGCACAGGTGGTAGTCCGGCAGCAGAGTGATTGCCCGGCGGCCCTGCGCCGGCCCGGCGTCCAGCACGATCGTGCCGGTCTCGGCGATCACCGTGGCGCATCCAGTGAGCACGCCGTCACTGCCGTCCAGCACCTCGGTGGTCAGTGGCGCGTCGGCGCGGTCGACCAGCCAGGAGATGTCCGCCGGCCGCCACGATTCCGGCAGGTCGGCGGGCACGACGACGCGATTCGCTTGTCGGGCACGCAGAATCTCGCCGATGCGGTGGGCGAGATCAGCGTCGGCGGTGCGGTGCACGGTGGCCCGGTAGTGCGCGATCCGTTCGGCGGCGAAGTCGACCAGGTCACGGCCGAGGTCTCGCTGGCGGTGATACTCGCGTGGGACAGGTGGCCCTGCCGGCGTGTCCGCCAGTGCGGTTCGGATGCGCGCCAGGATCGCGTCGCGGGAGTCAGCCACGTTCCCTCCGCCACCAGGCATGGAACGATTCGGCGGCCGGCGCGGGGGCATCCCGTGCGGCTGTCCACAGTGAACCCGGCCAGGGCAGCCGGCTGATCCTGCCGTCGCGGGCCAGCAGCCGCGCCAGCGAGCCGGCCCGCAACGCCGCCTGGTACCGGCGCGGGTCGCGCATGATCCAGCCCAGCGCCGCCATCACGATCCCTTCCGGGGTGTGCCGTCCCTTGGCCCGCACGACTTCCGCACGCAGATGGGTGAGCACCTCGGGGATGTTGATGTCGACCGGGCAGACCTCGTAGCACGCCCCACACAGCGAGGAAGCGAACGGCAGCGAGGCGGCCTGCTCGTCGTGCGGGTCCTGGACCAGTTGCGGGGTGAGGATCGCGCCGATCGGCCCCGGATACACCGAGCCGTACGCCTGGCCGCCGGTCCGTTCGTAGACCGGGCAGACGTTCAGGCAGGCGGAGCAGCGGATGCAGCGCAGCGCCTGCCGGCCGGTGCGGTCGGCCAGCGTCGCGGTCCGGCCGTTGTCCAGCAGCACCAGGTGGAATTCCTGCGGTCCGTCGCCAGGCGTGACGCCGGTCCACACCGAGGTGTACGGGTTCATCCGCTCGGCGGTGGACGAGCGAGGCAGCAGTTGCAGGAAGACTTCGAGGTCCGACCAGGCGGGCAGCACCTTTTCGATGCCCATCACGGTGATCAGGGTGCGCGGCAGGGTCAGGCACATCCGGCCGTTGCCCTCGGACTCGACCACCACGATCGAGCCGGTGTCGGCGATGCCGAAGTTGGCCCCGCTGACCGCGACCGTGCTGGACAGGAACTTCCGCCGCAGGTAGCCGCGCGCGGCGGCGGCCAGCTCGACCGGCTCGTCGGACAGGTCAGCCGGCGCGTCGGGCATCTCGCGGCGGAAGATCTCCCGGATCTCCGCGCGGTTGCGGTGGATCGCGGGGACCAGGATGTGGCTGGGCCGGTCGTGTCCTAGTTGGACGATCAACTCGGCGAGGTCGGTCTCGATGGCGTGCACGCCGCCGGCTGCCAGCGCCTCGTTCAGCCCGATCTCGGCGGTGGCCATCGACTTGACCTTGACCACCTCGTCCGCGCCGGCCTGCTGGGCCAGCCGGAGCACGATCTCGTTGGCCTCGGCGGCGTCCCGCGCCCAGTGCACCACACCGCCGCGCTCGGTGACCGAGGCTTCCAGCCGCAGCAGGTAGGCGTCCAGATTGGACAGAACTTCGTCCTTGATCGCCGCGCCGGCCGCCCGCAGCCTGGGCCAGTCGTCCAGTTCGGACACCACGTCGGCGCGCTTGGCTCGGATGGTGCCCGTCGCGGTGCGCAGGTTGCGCCGGGCCTGCGCGTCGGCCAGCCCGATCCGGGCCGCCTCCGGGAACGCGGGGGTGCCCAGCCAGGTCACGGGGTTGCGGGCGGTGGTTGCCACGGCTCCTCCTCGGTGCTGGCCAGGATTTCCGCCAGGTGCAGCACGCGCACCCCGCTGCGCAGCCGGGACAGCCCGCCGCCGATGTGCATCAGGCAGGAGTTGTCCCCGGCGGTGAGCACGTCCGCGCCGGTCGCGGCCACCGCGCGCATCTTGTCCGCGAGCATCGCGACCGAGGTGTCCGCGTTCTTGACCGCGAAGGTGCCGCCGAACCCACAGCAGGTCTCGGCGTCGGGCAGTTCGACCAGGTCCAGCCCGCGCACTCGGCGCAGCAGCCGCAGCGGCCGGTCGCCGACGCCGAGCATCCGCAGCGAATGGCAGGTGGGGTGGTACGTGACCCGGTGCGGGAAGTACGCGCCGACATCGACCAGGTCCAGCACGTCGATGACGAACTCGGACAGCTCGTAGGTGGGCGGCGGCGTGACCGACAGCCTGGGATAGATGTCCCGGATCATGCCGCCGCACGAGCCCGACGGCGCGACCACCGCGTCGAAGGCGTCGAACACGTCCGCGTAGTGCGCGGCGAGCACCTCGGCCTGGTCGGGATAGCCGGTGTTGAAGTGCAGCTGCCCGCAGCAGGTCTGCGCGAGCGGGAATTCCACCGCGCAGCCGAGCCGTTCCAGTAGTCGCACCACGGCTTTGGCGGTGTCCGGGTAGAAGGCGTCGGTCAGACACGTCGCGAACAACGCCACCCGCATCGGGACAGTGTAAGTGCTGGACAGCTCGGTCGCCGACCGGAAACGGAGCGTAGCCGAGGGTGGTGTGGGCTGGTCACGAAACCGGTCGCGGCGACGGATAGGCTCTCGACAGTAGTCGCTACATAGTTGTCGCTACTCATAGCTGAGCTGAAGGAGCCCATCGTGTCCGAGCCGTCCGGCGTCGCCGTCGTATCCGCCCCGCGTGTGGTGGTCACGGCGGGCACCACCGCCGGCACGGCGGTGCGCGAAGCTGGGCTGCCGACCAAGGGTGAGGACGCCGTTCTGGTCGTCCGCGATTCGTCCGGCCAACTGCGTGACCTGGCCTGGACGCCGGAGACGGACGCCGAGGTCGAGCCGGTCGCCGCGACCACCGAGGACGGCCGGGCGGTGCTGCGGCACTCCACCGCGCATGTGCTGGCGCAGGCCGTCCAGCAGCAGTTCCCGGAGGCCAAACTCGGCATCGGGCCGCCGGTGAAGGACGGCTTCTACTACGACTTCGACGTGGACCGTCCGTTCACGCCGGATGACCTGCAGGCGTTGGAACGCCGGATGAAGCAGATCATCAAGTCCGCGCAGCGGTTCTCCCGCCGCCGGGTCGAGTCGGTGGAGTCGGCCAAACGAGAACTGGCCGCCGAGCCGTACAAGCTGGAGCTGGTCGACCTCAAGTCCGATGTGGAGGATGACAGCGAGGTGATGGAGGTCGGCGAGGGAGAGCTGACCATCTACGACAACCTCGATCCGCGCAGCGGTGACCGGGTGTGGGGCGACCTGTGTCGCGGCCCGCATGTGCCGACCACCAAGCACATTCCGGCGTTCAAGCTGACCCGAGTCGCGGCCGCGTACTGGCGGGGCAGCGAGAAGAACCCGCAGCTGCAACGGATCTACGGCACCGCGTGGGAGTCGGCCGAGGCGCTGGAGCGGCACTTGGAGCTACTCGCCGTGGCCGAGCGCCGGGACCACCGCAAGCTGGGCGCGGAGCTGGACCTGTTCAGCTTCCCCGACGAGCTGGGCTCCGGCCTGCCGGTGTTCCACCCCAAGGGCGGCATCATCCGCCGCGAGTTGGAGACCTACGCGCGGCGCAAGCACGAGCAGCACGACTACGAGTTCGTCAACACCCCGCACATCACCAAGGGTCATCTGTACGAGGTCTCCGGCCACCTGGACTGGTACGCCGACGGGATGTTCCCGGCGATGCACCTGGACGCGGAGCTGGCCGAGGACGGCACGGTGCGCAAGCCGGGCCAGGACTATTACCTCAAGCCGATGAACTGCCCGATGCACAACCTGATCTACCGGGCGCGCGGCCGGTCGTACCGGGAGCTGCCACTGCGGCTGTTCGAGTTCGGCTCGGTGTACCGGTACGAGAAGTCCGGCGTGATCCACGGCCTGACCAGGGTGCGCGGGATGACCCAGGACGACGCGCACATCTACTGCGCCAAGGATCAGGTTCAGGATGAGCTGAAGTCGCTGCTGACCTTCGTGCTGGACCTGTTGCGCGACTACGGTTTGGATGACTTCTACCTGGAACTGTCCACTCGGGATGATTCGCCGAAGTTCATCGGCGACGAGAAGCTGTGGGCCGAGGCGACCGAGACGCTGCGCCAGACCGCCGAGAGCTCCGGCCTGGAACTGGTGCCCGACCCAGGCGGTGCGGCCTTCTACGGCCCGAAGATCTCGGTGCAGGCCAAGGACGCGCTCGGTCGGAACTGGCAGATGTCCACCATCCAGTTGGACTTCTTCCAGCCCCAGCGGTTCGGCCTGGAGTACACCGCCGCCGATGGCAGCCGGCAGCAGCCGGTGATGATCCACCGGGCGCTGTTCGGCTCGATCGAACGGTTCTTCGGCGTGCTCACCGAGCACTACGCGGGCGCGTTCCCGGCCTGGCTGGCTCCGGTGCAGGCGGTCGGCATCCCGATCGCCGACGAGCACGCCGAGCACTTGCGGCAGGTGGCGAAGTCGTTGCGCGCCAAGGGAGTCCGGGTCGACGTCGACGAGAGCGACGACCGGATGCAGAAGAAGATCCGCACCCACACCACGCTGAAGGTGCCGTTTTTGCTGCTGGCCGGCGGCAAGGACGTCGAGTCCGGCTCGGTGTCGTTCCGGTTCCGGGACGGCAGCCAGGTCAACGGCGTGCCGGTCGACCGGGCGGTGGACGCGATCGCCGGCTGGATCGACCGTCGGGAGAACGCCTCGCCCTCGGCAGAGACCTTCCAGGCAACGGTCTAGCGATTATGGCGGAACAGCCCGAGCAGCCCGAGCGGCCGGACCGGACCGAGCTGGTCGCCCAGGCCGGCATCGGCGTGCAGGACGCGTTGCAGCGGCTGTGGACGCCACACCGGATGGCCTACATCCGCGGCGAGAACAAGCCGACCGACGACGCCGAGCAGGGCTGCCCGTTCTGCCGGCTGATCGACCTGGACGACGAGGACGCGCTGATCGTGGCGCGCGGCGGGCTGGTGTACGCGGTGCTCAACCTGTACCCGTACAACCCCGGCCACCTGATGGTGCTGCCGTACCGGCACGTGGCCGACTACACCGACCTGACGGCCGACGAGACGACCGAGGTCGCCGAGTTCACCCAGCGGGCGATGCGGGTGATCCGCAAGGTGTCCGCGCCGCACGGCTTCAACATCGGCATGAACCAGGGCGAGATCGCCGGCGCCGGCATCGCCGCACACCTGCACCAACACCTGGTGCCACGGTGGGGCGGCGACGCCAACTTCATGCCAGTGATCGGCCATACCAAGGTGTTGCCGGAGCTGCTCGCCGAGACCCGATCGCTGCTCGCGGCCGCCTGGCTGGTCGGCTAGCCGTGTCCGCGACATCCTGGTCGCGCACAAACCCTCGTGACTGTTTAGCCCACGGCTCCGTGTCGGTGGAGTGGGTTGGTTCGGGGTTTCTGGTTCCGGTCGATGTAGGCGGGTGGGATGAACACGGGGATGCCGTCGTCCATGTCGATCCGCCACTGGGAATGGTGGATCAACGTATGGTGAGAACGGCACAACAGCACCAAATTGTCCATTGAGGTCGGTCCACCATCAGCCCACAACACGATGTGGTGCGCGTCAGTCCAT
>DASZLR010000218.1:0-13173 GCA_035552275.1 Pseudonocardiaceae bacterium
GCTGCCGATGACCGGCCGCCTGCCCTGGCAGGTGGTGGCGTTCCTGAACGACGCCCATCAGCGTGGCGTGCTGCGGGAAGCTGGTGCGGTGTACCAGTTCCGGCATGGTCGGATCCAGGATTTTCTGGCGCGCGGCCAGCAATCGTGACCAGCGCCGGTCACCGCTTCCCGAACAGCTCGGCGATTCGGGCCACCCTGGGGTCACGCTGAAAGTCCTCCAGGGACAGCGGAAGCGGGAGCCGCCAGTTCGGATACTGGTCGATGGTGCCGGGCAGATTCGGCTGCCTCGGCTCGCCGAGCACGTCGTACGGCGACACCAACCGCAGCAGACACGGAGTGCGGGCCAGCAGTTGGTGCATCGCCACGATCACCTCGTCCTCACTTGGCTCACCGCTGACAAGTCCTTCGGCCCGCAACAGTTCCAGCAACCGCGCCTGCTCGGCGGCCGCCCGCGTCCGTTCCTGTTCTGGCGGCCCGGCCAACAGGCCCAGTTCCGCGCGTACCCGAACGTGCTCGCCGCGCAGGAAACCGGCGGCGGTGGGCAGGTCGTGGGTGGAGATGCTGGCCGCCACGTTCCGCGGCCAGTCAGCCGGCGGCAACAATTCCGCCGGACCGTCATCGGAAGCGACATCATCGTCCGGCCCACGCTCCGGGTGCTGGAACCACAGCACCGCCGATCCGAGCACGCGCCGCTCCCGCAGCCCCGCGCCAACCTCGGGCGGAATGGTGCCCAGATCCTCGCCGACCACCACCGCACCGGCCCGAAATGCCTCCAGCGCCAGCACACCGAGCATCGCCTCGGCGTCGTAGTACACGTACGCGCCGCGGCTCGGCGGCTCGCCCTGCGGCACCCACCACAGCCGCCACAGTCCGGCCACGTGATCGACCCGCAGCCCGCCGCCGTGCCGCAGCGCGGCGCGCACCACGTCCCGATATGGCTGATAGCCGGCTTCGGCGAGCTTGCGGGGATGCCACGGTGGCAGCTGCCAGTCCTGACCCTGCTGGCTGAAGGCGTCCGGTGGCGCCCCGACCGTGCAGTCCACCGCGAGCACATCCTGCAGCGCCCAAGCGTCCGCACCATCCGGGTCGACGCCGACCGCCAGATCGTGCACCACCCCGATCGGCATCGTCTTGGCAGCTTCCCGCACCGCGTCGAACTGTTGATCGCACAGTCGTTGCAGCCATGTGTGGAAGTCGACCCGATCGGCCAGCCGGTCGCGTTCCCGCGCGACCTCGGGCGAGCCAGGCGAACGCAACCGCGCCGGCCACGCCCGCCAGGACGGGCCGTGCGTTTCGGCCAGCGCGCAGAAGGTGGCGAAATCGCGCAGCGACGGGTCATCCGGGATGCCGACGGGCGTGGAATCGTGCTGGCGCAACAGTTCCAGCGCGGCCCGCTTCGCAGACCACACGCCGTCATAGTCGATCCGATCGCCGTTGGGCGGCCGAAGCGCGTCCACTTTCCGCCGAATGTCCTCGGGGCAACGCCGATAGCCGGCGGTGTCCTCGATTCGCAGGTACAGCGGGTTGGCGAACCGCCGGCTGCTCGGCGCGTACGGCGACGCCTCGACCGGCAGCACGGGGGTCGGCCCGTGCAGCGGGTTCACCAGCACCGCACCGGCCGCACGGCCAACCCCGCCGCCGCTGGACCAACGGGCCAGCTCACGGAGATCGGCGAGATCGCCCATTCCCCACGAGCCGTCCGAACGCAGCGCGTACAGCTGCACCATCCAGCCCCAGGTTCGCGGCGGCTCGGGCAGTCGCCGTGGCACGACGATCACCGTCACCCGCCGGTCGCCGGTCGCCAGCTCGTGCCAGCCCAAGGGCAGGTCGGCCGGCAGCTCGCCGCGCACCATCAGCACGGCGCCGTCCTCACGACGCAACTCGCCGGCCACCCCGTCCGGCAGCGCGCGGCCGTGGCCCTCGCGCAGCACGATCGTCGGCGGCAGCTCGGCGCCCTTCGCCCGCGCCACGGCCAGTTCGCGCCGCACCTCCGCCGGGGAGCCGGCGGCCACGCCAAGCTGGCGCAGCACCGCGATCACCACATCCGGATCGACGTGCGCCAGCCGTCGTTGCGCGTCCTCATAGCTCACGGCCACGCCATGCGCCGCGGCCAGTTCCGCCAACTCAGGATCAACCGCCCGATCAACACTGTGCATGTGATCACGATGCCAGCGACGTCTGGCTTCGGCGATCGCGGCTCGCACCTCGGCATCGCTGGTCTGGGTGAAGTCGCGGTACCACTGGCCTACCGAACCGAAGTCCAGGACGGCGGCGAGGCACAGCACGTCATCGGCCCCGTCTGTCTCATCGGCTCCCCCGGCCAGCATCCGCGCGGCCTCCTCGGAACAGACCGGCGCCGCCAACACCAGCCGGCGCGGGCGGCGATCGCGCAGCTCGCGCAACGCGGCTCGGGCGGTGACTCCGGTCGCCAGGCCATCGTCCACCAACAGGACATCATGATCCTCGATCGGTCCGGGGTAGCTGCCGGACCGGTACTCGGCGGCCCGCCGCCGCGCCTCCGTGCGTTCCCGCTGCACCGCCCGGTGCAGGTCGCTTTCCCGCAGGCGCAAGGCGGACAGCGCGGCCTGGTCGAACACCGGCGGGCCGTCCGCGGTCACCGCGCCCACGCCGAGTTCACGATGGCCGGGCGCGCCGATCTTGCGGGCGACCGCCACCGCCAGCGGCGCGTGCAGCGCCCGTGCGACTTCGGCGGCCACCGGCACTCCGCCGCGGGCGATGCCGAACACCACCGGATCGACCCAGTCCCGCTGGCCGGCCAGCTCGGCCAGCCGCCGCCCAGCGTCCCGTCGGTCGTGGAAGGCGGGGGGTCGCAGCGTGCGCCCGACGGCCACCGGCTCTGGCTCCGGCCTAGCGAGCGAACAGGCCGACCAGCGTCCCACGGGCGATCACGTGGCCGGCGATGGCCGCGCGCACGTGCTCGGCGTCGACCCCGTCGGCCAGGCCCAGCGGCTGATCGGCCGCGTACAGCCGGAAGAAGTAGCGGTGCGGGCCGCCGGCCGGTGGTCGCGGGCCGCCCCAGCCCAGTTCGCCGAAGCCGTTGCGGCCCACCGCCACGGTCGCGGGCAGCTCGTCATCCGTGAGCCCGGTTCTCGTCGGCGGAATCCCGGTGAGCACCCAGTGCACGAACGAGCCGCCGGGAGCGTCCGGATCGTCGCAGATCAGCGCCAGCTCGGCGGTGCCGTGGGGCACCTCGGACCATTCCAGCGGCGGAACGTCGTTCCCGCCGTCCTTGGTGTACCGCTCCGGGATCGGGTCGCCGTTGCCGAACGCCGGGCTGCGCAACTCGATATCGCCGACGGACATCGTGCACCTCTTTCACACACCAGTTCACCTCATCGGCTACCCCGCACCGCGAGCCGGAAACCCAGCTGAACCGAGTCGCGGAACCGCTCACATCGCGTTGGCGGCCGGGGCGATCGGGCCGTTGCCGCGGTGCCAGTCGGCGTAGTGCTCGCGGACATACCGGTCGATCACGGTGTGCAGGTCGCGGTTGTCCACCCAGCCACCGGAGTCCACGGGCGGCCTGGCGACCACCGGGCCCTCGTCCGAGAAGGCGCGCTTGCCACGCAGCACGAGCATGAAGCCGTCGCCGCGCCCCCACCGGAAGGTCACGTCCAGGCCGGGCACGTAAACCTGCGCTTTGGGCCATCCCACGAACGATGAGCATCACATGGGTGAACGGCGCGGAACAAGAGAGCTTCACCACCTGCACCCGGTGGGGTGACACTGGAATAGCCAGCGGAGGGGCGTGGTTTACTCGGATAGTTGCGCGTTCAACAACATGAAGGAGGTGCCGCGATGGCCGCCGTCACGGCAGACACACTGACCCTGCCCCGCGTCTCCGGCGCGGGCCTGGGCGATATCGAACGCCCGGTGCTGGCGATCTCGACCGCGCCGTCGGGATTGGAGGGCGAGGGCTTCCCGGTGCGCCGCACCATGGCCGGCATCCCCTACCAGCACCTCGACCCGTTCATCATGATGGATCACATGGGCGAGGTCGATTACGCGGCCGGCGAGCCCAAGGGCACCAACTGGCACCCGCACCGCGGCTTCGAGACGGTGACATACCTGATCGAAGGGCAGTTCGTGCACCAGGACAGCCACGGCGGCGGCGGGGTGATCACCGAGGGCGCCACCCAGTGGATGACCGCCGGCGGCGGCCTGCTGCACATCGAGACCCCGCCGGAGGACCTGGTCGAGAAAGGTGGCCTGTTCCACGGTTTCCAGCTCTGGGTGAACCTGCCGGCCAAGGACAAGTTCCTGGCCCCGGCGTACCAGCCGGTGGAGGCCAGCCAGGTGCTGCTGCTGGCCAGCGCCGACGGCGGCGCGCTACTGCGGGTGATCGCCGGCGAGGTCGACGGGCACGTCGGCCCCGGCTCGACGCACACCCCGATCACCCTGCTGCACGCCTCGGTCGCGGCCGGCGGCCAGCTCTCGCTGCCCTGGCAGCCGGAGTACAACGCGCTGGCCTACGTGCTGGCCGGGTCGGGCACGGTGGGCGCCAAGGCCGAGCCGATCCACGCCGGCCAGCTCGCGGTGTTCGGCGCGGGCGACCGGATCACCGTGGCCGCTGACAAGCGTCAGGACAGCCGCACCAGCTCGCTGGAAGTCCTGTTGCTGGGCGGCCAGCCGATCCGTGAGCCGATGGTGCACTACGGGCCGTTCGTGATGAACACTCGCGACGAGTTGGTGCAGGCGCTGGAGGACTACCAGTCCGGCCGGTTGGGCGTGATCCCGCCCGACGCGATCATGCCGCACGTGTTCCGCGGGTAACATCGAGATCAGGAACGCTGGTCACCGACAGTACTCGTACTGCCGGTGACCAGCCACGAAGCGTACCTTCATCATAAGAGACGCGGGAGGTGTGCCTCGTGGCGATGCGGTCGATGTGGAAGGGCGCGGTGTCCTTCGGATTGGTGTCGATCCCGATCCATCTCTACACCGCGACGGAGAACCACAACGTCAGTTTCCGGCAGGTGCACGCGGCCGACGGCGGTCGTGTCCAGTACAAGCGGGTGTGCACCGTCGACGGCGAGGAAGTGCCCTACGCCGAGATCGCCAAGGGCTACGAGACACCTGAGGGCGAGATGGTGGTGCTCACCGACGCCGATCTCGCCGACCTGCCGCTGCCCAGTCAGCGCGGCATCGAGGTGGTCGAGTTCGTGCCGCTGGAGGCCATCGACCCGATCTGCTTCGACCGCAGCTACTACCTGGAACCGCAGAAACCGGCGGTCAAGCCGTACGTGCTGCTGCGGGACGCGCTGCAGAAATCCGGTCACGTCGCCATCGCCCAGGTGGTGCTGCGGCAGCGCGAGGCGCTGGCCGTGCTGCGCGTCTACGCCGACATGCTGGTGCTCACCACCATGCTGTGGCCGGACGAGGTGCGCACGCCGGACTTCGCCTTCCTGCGCGAAGAGACACCCCAGGTGCGCCAGCAGGAGATGGCCATGGCCGGCTCGCTGATCGACTCGATGTCCGACACCGTGTTCGATCCCGACAAGTACCAGGACCACTACCAGCAGGCGTTGCAGGCGCTGGTCGATGCCAAGATCGCCGGCGACGAGGTGCGCAAACCGGCGGCGAAGTCCGCGGACGAGCCCACCGATCTGGTGTCCGCGCTGCGCGCCAGCCTCGCCGGGGCCAAGAAATCGGCCCCCGCCAAGAAGCCAGCCGAGAAATCCGGCACCGAGAAATCCAGCGCCGCCAAGGCCGCTCCGAAGACGACCGCCGCCAAGACGCCCGCGAAACCGGCGGCGAAAACCGGCGCCACCAAGGCGACCCCGGCCAAGCCCGCCGCGCGCCGGCCGCGAAAGAGTGCGTGACACGCCGGCCAGCATCCCCCGCCCGGCTCGCTCGCGGTGATATCAACAGCCTGTGGAGACGAGCATCTGCGTGGACTGTGTGGCCGAGCTGGATCACTGTCACGGCACGCTGGTCACGCATCACGACGGTTTCGCCGAGTGCACCGACGACAACTGTGCGGTGTTCGACCCGGCCTGGCACCCGCTGTCCGTCAGCTGTGTGGACCTCACCGGCGGCTGCGCCTGCGGCCTCGCCGTCGACCTGCCGGCGGCCGAGGAGCCGGTGTTCGAATTGCTCGCGTCCTGAACAGTGCCGATGTCGGAGGTTGCCGCTAACCTCCGACCATGCTCGACCACATCGGTATTCAGGTAGCTGACGTCAACGCGTCAGCCGACTTCTATCTTCGGGCCTTCGCGCCGCTCGGACTGCGCGAGGCGATGCGGTTCCCGCACGGGGACAGCTTCGTCGTCGGCATCGCCGACGCCGACGGGCCGCCCGACTTCTGGCTCAGTTCGGCGGAGAACAAGGAGACCCGGGAAGTGCACCTGGCTTTCCGAGCCGCCGATCGCGCCGCCATCGACGCGGTGCACGAGGCCGCGGTCGCGGCCGGCGCGGAAGTGCTGCACGCGCCACGGGAATGGCCGGAGTACCACCCCGGCTACTACGGCGTTTACCTCCGCGACCTCGACGGCCACAACGTGGAGGCCGTCTACCACGGCGAGGTCGGCTAAGCCGAAGTCGTCCGAGTCGCGCGGGCCGCGCGGCGGCTGGACCAGGCGGCCACTGAGGCGGTGAGCAGGTCGCCGATGGTCAGCAGCGCCCGGGACACCAGGGCGATCGCGGTCGCGTCGCCGACCGACAATGTCGTGCTCAGCACCGCGATCAGCACGATCTCCCGCACCCCGGCGCCCGCCGGGGCGGGAATGACCAGGAATCCGACGCTCCACGCGAACGCGAAGCCGCCGACCGCGAGCAACGCGCCCCGGAAGTCCAGGCCGCCCAACGGAATCGCGAGCAGCCAGACCTGCGCGCCGTACAGCAGCCAGGACGCGAACGCCCAGCCCAGCGCGGTGGCGATGGCCCGACCGGTCAGCGGATGTTCCAGCGCGGGCCGGCGGGCCAGCCGCAGCAGCCGGCCGAGCACCGGGTTGAGCACCCTGGGATGCAGGAACACCAGCAGCGCCGGCACGGCCAACAGCGCCCACCGGTACGGACCGGAGATGCCGGCCACGAACGGCAGCGTCACCAGCGCGGTGAGCAGCCCGGCCAGCAGCGAGACCAACAGGGTGAGCACCGACGCGGTGGCCGACCGGCGACGCGGCACCTGGTGCGCGCTGGCCAGTTCCATCTGGGCCACCACCGGCCAGATCGAGCCGGGCAGGTACTTGCCGAGCTGGCCGACGAACACAATCCCGGCCGCGACCCGCGGGGGCAGCGGCGAACCCAGCGCGGCGAGCAACACCCGCCACACCATCATCGCCGCGATCATCGCCAGCAGCGCGGCCACCAGACCACCGATCACCGGCAGCGGACCAAGATCGGCCAGCGCGGACCGCACGTCCGGCCACTCCCGCGCCACCGCGTAACCACCGAGTCCCACAGTGGCGAGCAGGAAGACGATCCGGGCGACCCGACCGGTCAGCATGTCCCACCAGAACCGCCAGCCGCGCGGCGAGTCCTCTTCGGATCGCGGCGGCGTCACCCGTGCTGCCGGGGGTGCGGACATGGCAGCCAGCCTACGGTGCCGTCGCCGGGCGGGCCGCTAGGGTTCGGGCACTATGCGCGTCCTGTTCTTCGGCACCTACGACACGACCATGCACCCGAGGGTCGCCACGATCGCCGAGGGTCTGCGCGCCCACGGCGTCGAGGTCGCCGAGTGCAACGCGCCGCTGGGCCTGTCCACCACGGACCGGGTGGGAATGCTGGCCAAACCGTGGAAAGCGCCGAAGCTGCTCGTGCGCATCGCCGGGCGCTGGCTTGCCCTGGCCCGCGCGGCTCGCCGCACGCCCACCCCGGATGTGGTGCTGGTCGGCTATCTCGGCCATTTCGACGTCCACCTGGCCAAGCTGCTGTTCCGGCGGACGCCGATCGTGCTGGACCACCTGATCGGGGCCAGCGACACCGCTCGGGACCGCGGCTACGGCGGTGGCCCGCGGGCCGCGCTGCTGCGGATGATCGACGCCGCCGCGCTGCGCGCCGCCACCGTCATCGTGGTGGACACCGACGAGCACCTGGCCGCTTTGCCGGCGCGGCACCGGAATCGGGGCGTGGTGCTGCCGGTCGGCGCACCACGGGCGTGGTTCACCGCCGCCGGAACCGACATCGCGGACGGTCCGCTGCGGGTGGTGTTCTTCGGCCTGTACACGCCGTTGCAGGGCGCCCCGGTGATCGGCGCGGCACTGCGCCGGATCGCCGGCAAGCCGATCGAGATCACCATGATCGGCCACGGCCAGGACGAGGACACCACCAAAGCCGCCGCTGACAACCCTGCCGTGCGATGGCTGAACTGGGTGCCGGCCGACGAGCTGCCGGGGCTGGTCGCCGGTCACCACGTCTGCCTGGGCATCTTCGGCACCGGACCGAAGGCGCTGCGGGTGGTGCCGAACAAGGTCTTCCAGGGCGCGGCCGCCGGAACCGCGATCGTCACCTCGGACACCCCGCCGCAGCGCCGGGCGCTCGGTGACGCCGCCGTGTTGGTGCCGCCGGGCGATCCGGACGCGCTCGCCGACGCCCTGCTGGCGCTGGCCGACGACCGGGCCGAGTTGGCCCGGCTGCGGCAGGCGGCGCACCACCTCGCGGTCGAGAAGTTCGCGCCGGAACACGTCGTGGCCCCGCTGTTGGTCAGTCTGCCCGGGACCGGACGATCAGATCCGCCAGCAGCGCCAGCGAGCCGATGATCAGGCCGGTCAGGAACACCAACACGGTGTCGGTGGCGACCCGCACCGGATGCACGGCGACATCCACGATGCCCTTGACGACGCCGATCCCCAGCAGCGACAGTGCCAGCGGCATCATCGCCTTGAGCGGATTGAAGTACATCACCATCCGCAGCACCTGCAGGATGTAGCGGTACGCGTCGGTGACGAACTTGAACTTCGATTTGCCGGCCCGCTTCGCATAGTCGATCGGCACGTAGTAGACGTCGTGCTGGTTCGACAGGAAAGCCATGGTAATCGTTGTGACGCAGGAGAATCCGGGCGGCAGCAGGCGCAGATACGGAAGCGCGACCTCACGGCGGAATGCCCGCAAACCGGAGTTCAGGTCCGGAATCCGCTGACCGGTCAGCGATTCGGCGACCTTGCGAATAAGCCATTTCGCCGGAATGCGCAGCAGCTTGTAGGTGCCTTCCTCGGTGGTCCGGGCGCCGACCACCTGGTCGATACTCGGGTCGTCGTCCAGCAACCGCACGAGTTCGGGAATGCGTTCGTTGGGGTAGGTCAGGTCCGCGTCGGTCCACACCACGATCTCGCCACGCGCCGTCTGCGAGCCGATCCGGCGAACCGTGCCCGCGCCGCCGTTGCGGCGAAAGGCCATCACCCTGAGATTCGGGAAGTCCACTTCGGCCTTCCGCAGCACCTCCAGGGTGAGGTCGGTGGAGGCGTCGTCGACCGCGAGCAGTTCGTAGCTCCACCCGGTGGTGTCCATCGCCGCGGAGATCCGCTGGATCTCCCGCAACACGTGCTGTTCTTCGTTGTAACAGGGCAGCACGATCGTGACGTGCGGCCGCGGCTCCCCCGACTCGTCCAGCTGCGGCCCGAGTCCAGCGAGCTGTGACAGGGCTGACCCCTCCGGGTTAGCGAGCATGCGCGCTCCCGACTCCAATCATGAATCAATCCGGGCTGAAGCAGGCTATCGCCGTTACCGCCGTCAGCACCTTCGGGTCAGCTGCCAAGACATTAAGAATCACCTATGAGCCGGCCGTCCAGAACTGGAGATCGAGGCCGGCGGTGCCGTCCGGCCGCTGCACCAGCAGTTGTTCGTCCTGCTGGACGGTCACGTCGAACACCTGCGTCGCGGCCACGCCGGCCGCCTGCAGGGGCGTCGGGTCGAACGCGACGAACACCGGTATCCGGCCGACAGCCCGAATACTGGCGCTGACCTGGGCGACGGTGGCCGGCGTGATCTGCAGCAGCTGCGCGGCCGGGAGCCCGCACTGGGCCCGAACGGTCGGCATCCACAGCGTGTCCGCCATCACCACCGAGGCGTTCGCCGGCAGCGCCTGGCACACCTGGTCCGACGCGGCCAGCTCACCGAGCTCGGTCCGCTGGGTCGACATCGGCGCGGTCACGGCGCCCATCGGCCACAGGTAGGCGACCAGCAGCGCGATCACCGCGACCGCCGGCAGCGCCCGCGCCCACCGGACTTCCGTGCGCACCGAAACCCTGGTCAGCCAGCGGGCCGCCGCGGCCGTCGACCAGGTGGCCAGCAGGATCATTCCGGGAATCGCCTCGACCACCAGTCGCCGGTCGGCGAACGGATGGTCCGGGGTGATGCCGGGGTGGATCAGCGTGAGCAGCCCGGAGCCGAGGAACATCAGCAGGATCGGCAGCCACCGCCGGTCCCGGCCGCTGAGCACCCGCCGGACCAGGATCGCGGCGGCCGGCAGCGCGGCGATCAGCAGCGGCCAGCCGAGATACCAGGACAGCCACCGCAGGCTCTGCTCGGCGTAGCCCCGGGACCCGTCGATGGGTTGGCCCTCATACGCCTGCAGGATCGACGTGTAGTTGGCCACGCCGGGATCGGTGGTCGAGTGGTCGATCAGCACGAACGGCCGGATCACCAGCGCGATCCCGATGAGCACCAGCACTGTCGCGCCGATCCGCGGAATCGGCCGCCACCAACGCATTTCCCGCACCGGGCGGTCGTAGAGCCGCAGGATGCCGGCGATGGCCGCCGTGCACACCGCCGTCACCAGCAGCAGGGCGGCCATCACCTGCACCGAGGTCCAGTTGATCTGCACGTACGGCTGGGTGACGATGGCGCCGTCGATGAACCCGAGGACGCCGCCGACCAGCGCGCCGGCCAGGAACGGCCACACGCCGGGACGGCGGCGCAGCCACATCCAGCCGATCACCGGCAGCACCAGCGCGAAGTCGACACCGAAGTCCAGCCGAACCAGCTCGCCGCCGGCCAGCACCAGCCCGGTGATCAGCGCGTGCAGCCGGATCCGGCGGAGCAGCCGAGCATCGGTGACCGGGTGCCGGGCATCCCACTTTTTGGTGGCCGCGATCCAGTCGACCAGCAGGCAGGCGCCGGCGGCCAGCAGCAGCAGAGCGACCGGCTCGGACAGCGTGGTCTGCGACGCCCACAGCATCGGCCAGGCGAACGCGGTGAGCAGCGCGCCCAGCGGCGCCCAGGCCGGGCCGACCAGCCGGGCGACCAGGCCGCCGATGGCCATGATCGCGCAGCCACCGATCAGCCCCGGCAACATCAGCAGGCCGGCCCAGCCGTGCGCCCAGTAGGCGGCGGCGAGCATGGTCGGCCAGCCGGTCATGAACTGTCCGACGACCGTGGTGCCGACCTGGTTGAAGCCGAGGCTGGCGTACCAGAGCTGACCCGAGGACGAGCCGAACGCGGACAGCGGAGCCGGGATGCGCCAACTGTCATGGCCGGCGTACCAGTAACCCAGCTGGGCGTACGTGCCCGGATCGCGGCGCAGGATGATGTCCTCGCTGTGGGTCAGCATCGCGAACACGGCGAAGCCGACCGCGATGGCGACGGTGGCCAGCACGGCCCACCACGGCGCCTGGACGCGCGCGCCGATCCGGCGAACCAGCGTCAGTCCCCAGGGGACGACCAGCACACAGACCAGCGCGGCCTGCGGGATCACGGTGGTCGCCTGGAACTGCCCGGCGGCGACCAGCGGCACCGCGACGACCAGCCACGACGTGACCAGCAGCGCCGGAATCAGCGACAGCGCGGACAGCAGATATCCGGCCGGTCGTCTCGCATCATGCACGCGCCCATGTTGGCATTGACCGTTTTGGGTGATCCTGTGAGAAACATGAAATCGCCGCGCCGGGCCGCCGGCCGGTCCGGACCGACCCGAAATGGTCAGCTCGTCGGCGTCCAGCAGCCCCCAGCCATCCAGTGACACAGTTGCCCCATGGCGACCCGTGATGAGCCCGAAGATCGGCCGGGATACCGGCCGCGGATGCGGCGCGGTGACGGCACGAATCGGCTGACCGATGCGTTGGCGGCACTACGCGATGAAGAGACCTGGTGACGTCCGCTCCACGGCGACTCAGGGAGCCAGGTTTTCTTCGCTGCCCGAGTGCAGGGCGGCCAGTTCCTTGCGCACCAGCGATTCGTGATCCTCGGCGTCCTTGCGGGCTCGGCGCGGGCTCCACCGGCCGGCCATCACCAGGATCAGCGGCAGGAACACCACCTCGCCGCCGACGCACACCCACCACCAGTTCTGCCACTGACCGGGCGTGGCCGCCGCCGCGCTCTGCACCGCCGACCCGTGTTCACGGAGGTAGGCCAAAGCCGTCGGCGGCATCGCGGCCGCCGCGCGCAGCTGGGCCACGGCCTGGGCCGGGCCGATCCGTTCCGCCGTCGCGATATCGCCGACCGCACGTGCCAACGCCGCCTGGTCGGTCGGGTTCGCGGCCAGCGCCGCCTGGGTGGCCGGGTCGATCGCGGCCAGCGTGCGCAACTCCGGGGCATAGGTCGTGCTCAGCGCCTGCACCTGCGCGCCGTTCTCGACCAGCGGCGTCATCGAGGTGACCACGAACGGCAGCACCGCGATGGAAATCGCCACCACGGCCCGGATGATCCAGCCCCACACCGCCAGACCGGTCGCGGTGAGCGCCGGATTGCGCCGCTCGACGGTCTCGGTGAAGCTCGCCATCCAGGGCGCGTAGGCGATGGCCAGGAACACCGCCACCAGGCTGATGATCCAGGCGAAAGTGGCGTAACTGGTATGCGGTTGGGTCGCCTTGGAGGCGAACACGATGGTCATCACGATCGCGCCGACACCGCCGACGACCATGAACGGCTTGCGCACCCGCGTCCGGTCCGACACCAGACCGATGACGATGAGCGCCAGCGCGTCCAGGGACCAGAACCAGTTGCCCAATCCATTCGCCTGACTCAGCGAGAAGCCGAACAAGGTGGTGAAGTAAACGGGGAAGAATCCGACCGCGGTGTAATAGATAATAAGTAGCAGGGACACCGCGAACGCCGAGCCGATGATGTCCAGATGCAGCATCTGCCGCCACGGATGCCGCAGACTGCTCTCGATGTTCAGTCCCTTGGCGCGCGCCTCGATCAGCGCCCGGTCGCGCATGCTCACCATCAGCTGATCACGCAGTCCGGGCGACAGTTCCCGAAGGCCGAAGAACGCGA
>DASZLR010000219.1:0-19593 GCA_035552275.1 Pseudonocardiaceae bacterium
CGGCCCTGGTGACCAGGGCAGACGCCCCGGTGCCCGGCAAGGTGGGGGTGGTGTCCGGCGGCGGTTCCGGCCACGAGCCGCTGCATGCCGGCTTCGTCGGACCGGGCATGTTGGACGCCGCCTGCCCGGGCGAGGTCTTCACCTCACCGAACCCCGACGCGGTGCGCGCCGCGATCGAGGAGGCCGATGGCGGCGCGGGCGTGCTGTTGCTGGTCAAGAACTACACCGGCGATGTGCTCAACTTCGAGACCGCCGCCGAACTCGCCGCCGCCGACGGTCGCGACGTCCAGACCGTGGTGATCGACGACGACGTCGCCGTCAGGGATTCCACCTACACCGCCGGCCGCCGGGGCGTCGGCGGCACGCTGCCGCTGGAGAAGATCGTCGGCGCCGCCGCCGAACGCGGCGTGGACCTGGCCGGCTGCGCGGACCTGGCCCGCCGGGTGGTGGCCAATGTGCGCTCGATGGGTCTGGCCCTCGGCGCCCCGACCGTCCCGCACGTCGGCCGGCCCAGCTTCGACCTGCCCGACGGTGAGATGGAGGTCGGCATCGGCATCCACGGCGAGCCAGGACGGGAACGGCTGCCGCTGGAATCGGCGGAGAACATCGTGCGCCGGCTGCTGCACGCCGTCCTGGACGACCTGCCGTTCCGGCCCGGCGACCGCGTTCTGCTGTTCACCAACTCGATGGGCGCGACTCCGCTGCTGGAGCTGTATCTCGCGCACGGCATCGCCGAACGGCTGCTCGCCGAGCGCGATGTGGCGGTCAGCCGCCGATTGGTCGGCCCCTACGTGACCAGTCTGGACATGGCCGGCATGAGCCTCACCCTGCTGCGCCTGGACGACGAACTGACCGAGCTCTGGGACGCTCCGGTGCGGACCGCCGCGCTGCGCTGGGGGCGATGATGGGTTGCGCGATGGACAGGGTGAACGGGGTTATCTACGCGTTGCGGCTGGCGGCCAGGACGATGTCCGACCACCGGGACGAGTTGGTCGAGCTGGACCGCGCGATCGGCGACGGCGACCACGGCGAGAACATGCGGCGGGGCTTCCTGGCCTTCGCCGCCGCCGTCGACCGGGTCGATCCGGAAACCCCGGCCGCCGCGATCAAGCTGCTCGCCACCACGCTGATCTCCACCGTCGGCGGCGCGGCGGGACCGTTGTACGGCACGGCGTTCCTGCGTGCGGCGGCGGCGCTGGGCCAGGCTCCCGAGCTGAATCCGGCGCTGGTCGCCGCCGCGGTGCGGGCCGCGCTGCAGGGCGTGATCGCCCGGGGCAAGGCGGTGCCGGGGGACAAGACCATGGTCGACGCGCTGTCGCCGGCCGCCGATGCCGCCCAGGCCGCCGTCGATCAGGGCGCGGACGTGGCCGGCGTGCTGCGGGCGGCGGCTACCGCTGCGGCCGAGGGTGCGCGGGCGACCGTGCCGCTGGTGGCCCGCAAGGGACGCGCTTCCTATCTGGGCGAACGCAGCGCCGGGCACTTGGACCCGGGCGCCCGGTCCACCGCGCTGCTGCTCGGCGCGCTGGCCGACGCGGCAGCCGCCCGGTGACCGGCGATCTGCCGACGGTCGGCCTGGTGATCGTGGCGCACAGCGCCAAGCTGGCCGAGGGTGTGGTCGAGCTGGCCGGGCAGATGGCGCCCGAGGTGCCGATGATCGCCGCCGGGGGAGCGGCCGAAGGCGGCCTGGGCACCGATTATGCGATGGTGTGCGGGGCATTGCGACGCGCTGATCACGGCTTGGGCGTGGTCGTGCTGTACGACCTGGGCAGCGCGGTGCTGACCGCCGAACTGGCGGTCGAGTCGCTGGCCGGACCGGACCGGGTGCGGGTGGTCGACGCGCCACTGGTGGAGGGCGCGGTCGCTGCCGCTGTCGCGGCCGCCGGTGGCGGTGATCTGGACGCGGTGGCCGCGGCCGCATCCGGTGTGCGTAGCTCGCCGCCGCCGGAACCCACGCGGTCGCCGGGACCTGCGTCGGTGCCGGAAACCCAACCAGCGCAGGAGATCGAGCCCGCGCCGGAGATCGAGATCCTGTTGACCAACGATGTCGGGCTGCACGCGCGGCCCGCCGCGCTGCTCGCCCGCACCGTCGCCGGCTTGGACGCCGAGGTGACCGTCGCGTTCGGTGATCAGCGCGCCGACGCCGGCAGCGTGCTCGGGCTGCTGGCCCTGGGGGCCGGGGCCGGCGATGTCATCCGGGTGTCGGCGCGCGGCACGCAGGCCGCCGAGGCGCTGCGCCGAGTGCGCCAACTCGGTGAACGTCGCTTCCAATAGTTGAGTCTTGCTCGATAACTTGCTCGATCCCGTGGCCAAGCTCACCAGCGAGATGGTCCGTCCCATGGGACGATCTCTCGAAAGTTACCGACGCGTAGCGTTGTTGTCGCGGACGGCGGCCAGCCTCGCGTCCCACGGCGATAACGGAGGTAGGCAATGGCGCGGGAGTTCTCCACGATCGGCATCGTCGGACTGGGCACCATGGGCGCGGGGATCGCGGAGGTGGTCGCCCGCAGCGGGCGCCGGGTGATCGGGGTCGAGGTCGATGATGCCGGCGTGGCGCGGGCCCGCGGCCACCTCACCCACTCCACGGACCGGGCGGTCGCCGGCGGCAAGCTGGACGCCGCCGGCCGGGACGAGCTGAGCGGCCGGATCACCTTCACCACCGCGCTGACCGATCTCGCCGACGTGGACCTGGTGATCGAGGCGATTCCGGAGAACCTGGAAGCCAAGACCGAGCTGTTCGCCGAACTGGACCGGATCTGCCGGCCAGAGGTCATTTTCGCGTCGAACACGTCCTCGCTGTCAGTGACCGAGATCGGCGTGCGGACCGGGCGCCCCGGCAAGGTGGTCGGGCTGCACTTCTTCAACCCGGCGCCGGTGCTCAAGCTGGTCGAGATCGTGCGGACGGTGGTCACCGAGCCGGAGGTGGTGGACGATGTGGTCGCGTTCGCCACCGCCTTGGGCAAGGAGCCGGTGGTGATCGGCGACCGCGCCGGGTTCATCGCCAACGCGCTGCTGTTCGGCTACCTCAACCACGCCGTCCGGATGTACGAGCAGAAGTATGCGACCCGCGAGGACCTGGACGCCGCCATGCGGCTGGGCTGCGGTTACCCGATGGGGCCGCTGCGGCTACTGGACCTGATCGGGCTGGACACCGCCTTCCAGATCCTGGACACGATGTATCACCAGTCGCGCAACCGGTTGCACGCGCCGGCTCCGCTGCTCAAGCAGATGATCACCGCTGGGCTGCTCGGCCGCAAGACCGGCCGCGGCTTCTACACCTACGACGCCCCGGACTCGCCGAAGGTGGTCGCGGACGTACTCACCCCGGCCGATGACAGCGCCGCCGAAGGCAGCCGGCCGATCTCCCGGGTCGGCGTGGTCGGCACCGGCACCATGGCGACCGGCATCGCGGAGGTCTTCGCCAAGAGTGGTTTCGACGTGGTGCTGCGCGCCCGCACCGCGGCGAAGGCGGACGCGGCGATCGGCAAGGTCCGCAAGTCGCTGGACCGCGCGGTGACCAAGGGCAAACTGTCCGAAGTAGACCGTGACGCCGCGCTGGGCCGGATCTCGCCGGCGGTGGAGTTCGCGGCGTTCGCGGACTGCGACCTGGTGATCGAGGCGGTGGCCGAGGAGATCGCCGTCAAGACTGAGGTCTTCCAGGCCTTGGACAAGGCGTGCAAGCCGGGCGCCGTGCTGGCCACCACGACCTCCTCGTTGCCGGTGATCGAGTGCGCCGCCGCGACCAGCCGCCCGGACGAGGTGGTCGGGCTGCACTTCTTCAACCCGGCCCCGGTGATGAAACTGGTCGAGGTGGTGGACACCATCGCGACCGCGCCGGACGTGGTCGCCACTGCCCACGCGGTGTGTCAGCGGGTCGGCAAGCACCCGGTGCACTGCGGCGACCGGGCCGGTTTCATCGTGAACGCGCTGCTGTTCCCGTACCTCAACGACGCGATCGCGATGCTGGAGGCGCACTACGCCGGCGCGGATGACATCGACACCGCGATGAAGGTCGGCTGCGGCCTGCCGATGGGTCCGTTCGCGCTGCTGGACGTGGTGGGCCTGGACGTGTCGCTGGCGATCGAGCGGACGCTGTACATCGAGTTCCGCGAGCCCGGGTTCGCGCCCGCGCCACTGCTGGAGCACCTGGTCACCGCCGGCCGGCTGGGCCGCAAGACCGGCAAGGGCTTCCGCGACTACACCTGATCATGGTGGCAGGCGGTGGGCTCCCATGCCGGGAGCCCACCGCCGTGCTCATGGTCCGCCCCAGACAGCGCGAAACCGGGGGTCCCGTCATCCGGCGGGCACGCTCCCCGGCTCACTTCCGGCCGCATCCGCGGATCGACCGGCAATGAGATCAAAATACCAGACCCACGGGTCGATAGTGTCGGGCGCTAGATATTGTTCGAGGAATGATCGAACAGACGACAGCGCATGTCGACGAGTCGGGTACCCGGCTGCCGGACGGACGCCGCCTCTACGTTGTTGCCGCCGTGCTTGCCACCCGAGCCGATCATCCGGCGATCACGGATGCTGTCCGATCCGCACAGCTGAATGATCGGCCGTGGCACTACTACGACGAGACGTCAATGCGGCGGCTGGCGCTGGCTCAGGTGATCGCCTCGCTACCGCTGCACGGCGCACTGATGGTTACGACCAGCAGCGGCGCCGCAGGCCAGGAGCGCGCCCGGACGCGGCTATTGGCTGAGTTGTGGCCGACACTGCAACACCGTGAACAGGTCAATCAGGTGGTCATGGAGACTCGGGGCGGCGGCGACAAGCATGATCGTCGCACGCTGGATCGTCTCCGGCGATCCCATCAGATCACCGCAGACCTGCGTGTCGATCATCTGCCCAAACACACGCCGCTGCTTCAGTTGGCTGACTTCGTTGCCGGCGCATATGTCAGTGCGCGCCACCACGACGAGCCGAAACCGTGGGAGATTGTCTCCACCGCGCACCTAGTAGACGTCACTGTGTTGGATCCCAGATAGCGCGAAGCCGGGGGTCCCACGACGACGCAGGCACGTTCCCCGGCTCACTTCCGGCCGCATCCGCGGATCGACCGGCACGTGATCAGTGTAGCGCGCGTGATTGCCGTACGCGAGCGGAGTCAGTGCAAGGAGTCTCGCAGTGCGGTGGGCCCGCGCAGGAAGCCGGGGCGTCGAAGGGCCACACCTGAGCGGCGGGAGTTTACTGAGCAGCGGGAACTAACTGGACTCCGGCGCCGACTCACAGAACAGCGCGGACGCTCCCAGCAGGGGACACGGCCGCGCTGTTCCGTACCGACTCGGCCCACCACGAGCCAGGAGCTGCCATGACCACCACCATCAGTGATTCGTCTCCGCCGTCCGAGGACGAACCGTCGGCCGTCGCCGCACCGGCCCGGCCCACCGCGCCGAAATCGACCCGAGCGACGCCGTGGCGGGCGATCGGTCTGCTGGCTCGGCGGGTGCATTTCATCGCTGGCCTACTCATCGCACCGTTCCTGGTTCTGTTGTGTCTGACCGGAATCGCCTACGTGTTCAGCCCGCAGATCAACGATGTGCTGTACTCCCAACAGCTCTTCGCCGAGCAGTCCACCGGAACGGCTCACCCGCTGTCCGAACAGGTAGGTGCCGCGCTGGCGGCGTATCCCCAGGACAAGCTCAACTCGGTGGTGCTGCCCGACGATCCGAGCCGGACCACCCAGGTGGTGCTGTCCGAAGCGGGTCTGCCGTCCAACGGCCCGTTCGACACCCAGATGCGCACCGTCTACGTCGACCCGTACACCGGCAAGGTGCGCGGCGCGTTGATCACGGACAGCGGCCGGCCACCGGCCCAGCAGTGGCTGCGCACCTTCCACGCCAACCTGAACCTCGGTAGCTGGGGACAGGTCTACGCCGAGTTCGTGGCGAGTTGGCTGCCCTGGATCGTGCTCGGCGGCCTGGTGCTGTGGTTCCAGCAGCGCCGTCGCAAGCGCGCGGTGCGGTCGTTGCTGCTGCCGCCCAGCGGTCTGCCGAAAGGCCGTCCCCGGTTGCGCGGCCTGCACGGCGCCCTGGGTCTGTGGTTGGCCGCCGGGCTGCTCGCGGTCAGCATCACCGGCCTCACCTGGTCGACCTATGCTGGGGCGAACTTCACCACCGCGATCGACGCCCTGCACGGCACCAGTCCGAGCCTGACCGCGCCGAAGGTGATGGCTCCGGCCGGAGCGTGGCCGATCGGCCTGGACCGGGCGTTGGCCGTCGCCCGCCAGCAGGGGATGTCCGGCCAGTTGACCGTCACCCCGCCGGCCAGTCCGAGCAAGCCCTACAAGATCAACGAGAGTTATCAGACCCTGCCGGTGCGGGTGGACAGCGTCGCCGTCGATCCCTACAGCGGCAAGGTCACCGGCCGGGTGACCTGGGCCGACTACCCGCTCCTGGCCAAGCTCACATCCTTGGGCATCCAGGCGCACACCGGCACGCTGCTCGGTCTGCCCAATGAGATCGCCATGGCCCTGCTGGCATTGGGCATCCTGACGATGATCGTGCTCGGCTACCGGATGTGGTGGAAGCGCCGACCCTCGGGCGGTCGCCGTGCGCCGGCGCCGCCACCGGTCTGGCGCAAGATGCCGGTGCCGGTGCTGCTGGCGTTGATCGTGGTCGCCGCGGTGGTCGGCCGGTTCCTGCCGGTCTTCGGAATCACGCTGGTCCTGTTCGTGCTGACCGACACCGTGCTGAACGCCGTCAAGCGACGCCGGGCGGCGATCGCGGTCTGACCTGACCAGAAATGGTAGGCGGTGGGCTCCCATGTCGGGAGCCCACCGCCGGTCTCTGGTGGGATATCCCCGCTGGTGTTATCGCTGCTCGCCGCGCTGGCGGGCCTCGTGCACGCTCGCTTCGCCGCGTGCCTGCTCGGCCTCGGCTTCCTTCTCCGCCACCTCGCGCTGCGAACTCGCCTTGTCCTGCTGGGCTTTGCCTTCGCGCTGGAGGGCGTCATCGCCGGCGAACGTGCCGGCCGCTTCCTTGAGCTTGCCCTTGATGCCCTCAATGACACCTTTGATGCCTTCGGCGGGACCGCTGCTCGTGTCTGCCACCACGCACCTCCCGTGTGTTCAGGCTGTTTCCCTTCACCACGCGGGCTACCCCGGGCGGGCTCGGACCAAACAGGACAGGCGACAGACAGCGTGCGGCGGGCGTCTAGCCGGCGTGGTTCACCGAATCGCGGAGGGCGGTGAGCCCGCGCGCGAAGGCCGGGGCGTCGGTGCCGAGAGCGGCGAAGAACTCCTGGTCAGTGGTCTCCACATCGGACAGTGCGTCGGCCAGCACCGACCGGCCGGAATCGGTGAGCACGATCAGCCGCGCCTTGGGGTCCTGGTCGTCCAGCTCCCGATTGACCAACTGGCGCGCGGCCAGCCGACGGAGCACCTGGCCGATCACGGCCGCGTCAATGCCGGCGTGTTCGGCGATCCGCTGCGGGGTCGGCGGCTGCTCGTGCTCGCTGAGCCACTGAACGGACGTCAGCAGCACGAACTGCGCATGGGTCAGATTGTGTGGCTCCAGTACCGCCCGCATCGCCTGCTGCCACGCCACGGTGACCTGCCAGAGCGCCGTTCCGAGGCCATCGGCGGCGCGCTGGATCGGGGTCAGCCGCAACATCCACCACCGCAGCAACCACCGCCGGCCGACGGAGCGGACGGCACCGACGCGGCCGGGCGGGCCGACGCGCCGGCCCGCCCGGTGACGGCGACGGTGGTCAGCAGCTTCACGGTGTCGGCGTGGCCGTCCGGGCAGGCGGCCGGCGCGCCGGACTCGCTCATCGGGCGGGAGATTTCGAACGTGTCGGTGCACACCCGGCAGCGGTACGCGTACGTCGGCATGTCGCCCATTGTCGCACCCCCGATAACCTCGGTCGGTGCCTCGCCACAATCGGTCCCGCGGGTCGCGGCGGTCGCGCGGGTCCGCGGAGGGCCAGCAGGACCGGCCGTCGTACCTCGGCGCGGCGCGGGTGGAGTCTGATCAGGACCGCGACTGGCTGGTCCGACAGATTCCGGGAGCGTCCGCCACCAAGGTGTACCGCTGTCCCGGCTGCGACCACGAGATCCGGCCCGGCACGCCGCATGTCGTGGTGTGGCCGGCGGACGAGCACGGTTCGGTCGCCGATCGCCGGCACTGGCACACCGGCTGTTGGGCCGCCCGACATCGGCGCGGCACCGGCCGCGGTGGCGGCCGATAACCGCCGATCGCCAGCGCTACTTGGTGATGGTCCGGGTGGACGACTTGCTCATGTCCTCGGTCGGCCAGTCCCGGCTCGCCGGCCGGTTGCCGTTGCCGCCCGCGTCCGCCCGGACGCCAGCCAGGTCGGAGCTGTCCACGTCGCCGTCGCCGCTGCCGATTTTCTCCTCCGGCAACGGATCCAGCGCCGGAGCGGCCTTGACCATCAACTCGTGCGCTTCGCGCAACTGGTCGGCGATCTGCGCCCGCAGGGCTCGCAGCGCTTCCACCCGGTTGGTGGCGTGGGTCGTGCGCCGGTCGGCGTCCTCGGTGGCCTCGCGGACCCGCCGCGTCGATTCCTCGATCGCGTCCTGCAACCGGGCCTGGGCCTCGGTCGCGGCCTCGTGCCGCCGCCGGTTCGCTTCCTCGGTGGCCTCGCGCAGCCGGGTTTCCGCCTCCACCTTGCTGGTCTGCCGTTCCTCGGAGACGATCGCCCGAATCCGGGACGCCTCTTCGGTGGCCTCGCGCAGCCGCCGCTCGGCTTCCGCCTTGCTGGTCTGCCGTTCCTCGGTGATCAGCGCCCGGATCCGGTTGGCCTCGTCGGTGGACTCGCGCAACCGCTTGTCCGCCTCGGTCTTGCTGGTCGCCTCGTGCTCGGCCAGCACCCGCATCGACTCGGCCCGCTTGGACGACATGGCGATCTCGAAGTCGTCCTCGATCTGCTGCCGGCGGATCTCGGCCTGCTGGTCCAGCTGCTTGCGCTCGGCATCGGCGATCTTGCTCTCGGCCTCGATGTCGCCGCGCGCCTTCTCCATGTAGGCCCGGTGCTCGCCCTCCATCTCGGTGCGCCGGCCGTCCAACTCGGCGATCAGCTTCTCGTACCGGTTGCGCAGTGCGGCGCCCTCGGCCTCGGCGCGACCGCGAATGTGCGTGGCGTCCGCCTCGGCGCGGGCCCGGATCTCGTTGGCCTCGTCCTGGGTCAGCCGCAACATCCGCTGAAGGCGCTCGGACAGCCCCTCCAGGGTGGCCGGCGGCTTGGACAGCCGGTCGACCTGGCTCCGCAGTTCTTCCAACTCGCTCCGGCCGCGCTCCAACTGGCGGGCGAGATCGGCGGCCTGCGACACGGCGCCGTCGCGATCGGCGGCCATCAGCCGCACCTCGCCGTCCAGACGTCCCAGGTGCTCTTCGACCTGGGCGCGGCTGTACCCGCGCTTCACGATGTCGAAGCCCGCACCCAACGGCACAACTTCACGCTCGCTGCCAAGCACCATGCCCCGTACGGTACCGCCTTCGGTCACCCAGTCGAGCGGCAGCACGCCGTTGCGCCGCCTGTCGATCACGGGTTGATCAACCGTAGAGCGCGGCAAGGTCGATGAGCTGCAACGGCGTTCCGGAGCGACCCGCCAACGTCCTGAGTTCATCGGTGAATCCGGTGAGGCTGAACAGTCCGAGCGAGGCCGCGCTGGCGTCATGGCCGGCGGCGGTCAGCAATTCCCGAATATGTTCCAGACGTCGCAATTCATCCACCCCGGTCGGCCGGTCCCGACACTTCGCCTCACCGATGAACGCGATCGGCGCCTCGGCTGTTCGCGGCCGGGCGCCGGGGGCCAACGCCAAGGCATCGATCTCGTGTCCGGTCCGGTGTTCACGACACGGGACGGTGGACTGGCCGATCTCGCCGAGGTCCAACCCCGCCTCGTCGTAGGCGTGCCAGAGCAGCCATTCCCGAGCGATGGTTTCGAAATGCGGGCCGTAGATCTTGGTCGAAACCTTGTGTGTCTGCCGGGTCCACACCTGCCGCGCCTGCCCGACCTGGAGTCGTGCCCGATATGGATCGATGATCAGATGGTGCAGTCGTACCAATGGATCCGTAATGGTGATCACCGGTCGGCGTTCCAGGAGCAGATCCTGCTGCCGTTGAATGAAACCGGACGACTCCAGCATCGTGAATGTGTGGGTCAGCGAGCTCGCTGGCCTACGCAGCAGGTTACCTACCTTGGTCGGCGATGTCTCTCCCGCCGCCACGAGCGCCAGTACCGAGGCGTACATCCCGGCCTCGCGAATTCGCGGATCCTCGTGTACGACACGGTCGGCCTCGTCGAACAATGGCACGCCGGGTCGCAACACATTGCGAGCCAGCCAACCTCCTATCGCTGCTGGATCTTCTGGGACGGTCGCGTCGGGCGCCAGTTCTCGATAACCAGGCGTTCCGCCGAGCAAGGCATTGTGGCGGAACGCGGTCTGGATGTTGTCGATGCCCCAGTACGTCCGGGCATCGCGATACCCGAACGGGTTGACGCGCAATTCCAGCAGCGCCCGACCGCGCAGCGCCTTCGTTCCGGATACCAGGTCTGACATGACCGAAATCGCCGATCCGCAGAGGATGAGTCGCAATGGCAGTTTCGGTCCTATCGATCCTGGACCCCGCTGGTCATACAGTATCTGCACGAGCGAGGCCAGCCCCTGGGTCTCGTGCATCAGGTAGGGAAACTCGTCCAATACCAGCAGCGGCGACTTGCGATCGGCCGACCCGGCCATCACATCAGCTGCCTCCTTGAGCGCCATCTCCCAGTCACGGAAGTTCTCCGAGCCCATTGCCGGCCGTCCGCTGTGCCACTCGGACAGTGATTCCGCGAAGCGCCGCAGCGCGAGGGCCTCGGCCTGCTCACTGGCGACGTGGTAGAGCCCGCCGCACGCCTCGGCCAGCCGTTGCACGAGGTAGGACTTGCCCTGGCGTCGCCGACCATAGACAAGGGCGATGCGCAGTCCTGGAAGGCCGCTGTCAACGAATTCGGCCAGGTCAGTCCATTCGACATCGCGATCGAAGACGTCTGTCGGCTTCGGTAGCACCTGGCCTCCCAGCTAGCACGAGTACGATTAATATAACTGTACTCGTGCTAGCCGTCATCGTCTTGTCAGACGCCCCGGAAGCGGTTGATCTGGTCGAGGTGCTGGGCGCGGAGCTCGGTGTCCTGCACGCCCAGGCCCTCCTCCGGGGCCAGGCAGAGCACGCCGACCTTGCCTTGGTGCCGGTTGTGGTGCACCTCGTACGCGGCCAGGCCGGTGTCGGCCAGCGAGTACACCTTCGACAGCGTTGGGTGGACCAGGCCCTTGGCGATCAGCCGGTTCGCCTCCCACGCCTCGCGGTAGTTCGCGAAGTGCGAGCCGACGATCCGCTTGAGGTTCATCCACAGGTAGCGGTTGTCATACGAGTGCATGAAACCGCTGGTGGACGCGCAGGTGACGATCGTGCCGCCCTTGCGCGCGACATAAACGCTCGCGCCGAACGTCTCCCGGCCCGGGTGCTCGAACACGATGTCCGGATCGTCGCCGCCGGTCAGCTCGCGGATCTTGGCGCCGAACCGCTTCCACTCCCGCGGGTCCTGGGTGTTCTCGTCCTTCCAGAACTTGTAGCCCTCAGCGTTGCGGTCGATGATCAGCTCGGCGCCCATCTTGCGGCACAGCTCGGCCTTCTCCGGGCTGGACACCACGCACACCGGAATCGCGCCGCCGTTGAGCGCGAACTGGGTGGCATACGAGCCGAGACCGCCGGACGCGCCCCAGATCAGCACGACATCGCCCTGCTTCATGTCGGCGCCGTTCCGGGACACCAGCTGCCGGTACGCGGTCGAGTTCACCAGTCCGGGTGACGCGGCCTCTTCCCAGGTCAGGTGCGTGGGCATCGGCATCAGCTGGTTCGCCTTGACCAGGGCGACGTCGGCCAGGCCGCCGAAGTTCGTCTCGAAACCCCAGATCCGCTGCTCCGGGTCGAGCATCGTGTCGTTGTGCCCGTCCGGGGCCTCCAGCGGCACGTCCAGACAGTGCGCGACCACCCGGTCGCCGGGCTTCCAGGCGTGCACTCCGGCGCCGGTGCGCAGCACCACGCCGGCCAGGTCGGAGCCGACGATGTGGTACGGCAGGTCGTGCCGCTTGGCCAGCGGCGAGGTCTTGCCGTACCGCTGCAGGAACCCGAACGTGGGCATCGGCTCGAAGATCGAGGTCCAGACGGTGTTGTAGTTGATCGCGCTGGCCATCACCGCGACCAGTGCCTCGCCGGGGCCGAGCTCGGGGGTGGGCACGTCGTCCAGGTGCAGCGACTTGCGTGGATCCTTTTCCCGGCTGGGCAGGTCGGCGAACATCGTGGCGTCGTCGGCATGCACGGTCACCGCCCGGTAGCTCTCCGGCACCGGCAGCGAGGCGATCGCGTCCAGCTCATTGGCGAGGATCGCATCCAGGATCTTTTGCACGGTCAGCCTCCATTGGCGTCCAGGGGCATGGGTTAAGGCGGGACGTTACCGGCGGGTAACGGTACAGCGCCAGTGCTGCGCCCGGCTGTTGTGAGACATGGCACGCGCTGGCACGCCCGTTGAGCGATCACCTAGACGGATGTCTTGACCGGCCGGCCAATCAAGGTGCAAGATACAGATATCTCCGCAAACATGGAGAACTTGGAGGTGAGTGTCATGACGGAAGCCGCGACGCGCTCGACCAGGCCGTGGACCCGCTGGTCGGACTGGGCTGAAGTCGTTCTCGGCGTTCTCGCCGCGCTGTCCCCGCTGGTGTTCGACCACACCACGAAGGTGGGCTGGACACTGGTCATCCTCGGCGCGTTGATCGCCCTGGATGGCCTGTGGTCGCTGGCCGCGCCCGGCCTGATGGCGAGCGAGGGCATCGAGATCGTGCTCGGTGTGCTGCTGTTCATCTCGCCATGGGTGATGAGCTACACGTCGATGCACGGCGCGATGTGGACGTCCTGGATCATCGGCCTGCTGACCGTGGTGGCGGGCGCGCTGTCGGCGCCGATGGCGAACGTGACACACCGGCTGACCGGCCAGCATTAACCTCGTTGGCACGGCACAACCGAAGCGGTGGGCCCATGGTGGGTCCACCGCTGCGCCGGCTTTATCTGCGCCGGCTTTGTTCGGGCCGGCTTCATCGGGGCCGGGTTGAGGAGTGTGAGTGCGGTGGCAGGCACGGTCGTGGACGGCACGGCGCGGGAGCGGATTCTCGCCGCCGCCCAGGATCTGTTCGCCGAAGATGGTTTCGACGCCACCCCCACCTCCCGCATCGCCGAGCGGGCCGGCGTGCCCAAAGGCTTGGTGCACTACTACTTCCGCCGCAAGTCGGACCTGCTAGTGGCGCTGATCGAGCGGCTGCCCGACGAGCCCGTGGAGCGGGACCGGGTGGTCGTGCCCGGCGATGTGGCGGAAAGCCTGCGCCGGCTGGTCGCCTTGCTCGACGCGCGGCTTAATGCGTCCTCGCTGGTGTCGCACCTGCTCTGGCGGGAAGCCGACACGCATCACGTGGTGCGGGAGGCGTTGCAGGCCCGCTACCGCAAGCTGGTGCGGCAGATCCGCTCGGTCATCCTGGCCGCCCGCGGCGGCGACCCGTCGGCTGATCGAGCCGTGGACGCCGCCGATGACAGTGCTGACAGTGATGACAGGGCCGTCGACAGTGCGGCCGAGCTGCTCGCCTCCGCCGTCAGCTACCGGCATTCGGTGGCCCGGCACGAGGGCGACGACCCGGACCCGTCCGACAATCTCGACCGCGAGGTCGACTTCGTGGCCCGTGCGCTCGCAACCAGGCGCTAGTGGCTCGCCGCGGGCTCGACCAGCTCGACCAGCACGCCGCCGGCGTCCTTCGGATGGATGAAGTTGACCCGGCTGTTCGCCGTGCCGCGCTTGGCGTTCTCGTACAGCAGCCGCAGGCCCTTGGCGCGCAACGCGGCCGAGGCGGCGTCGATGTCGCTCACCCGGTAGGCCAGCTGTTGCAGGCCCGGACCCTTGGTGCCGAGGAACTTGCCGATGGTCGAGTCCGGGCGCAGCGGCGCGAGCAACTGCACGGCTGTGCCGGCGCCACCGTCGCCGGGCACGCGGACCATCGCCTCCCGGACACCCTGTTCCTCGTTGACCTCGGTGTGCACCGCGACCAGGCCGTAGTTGTCCTGGTAGAAGGCGATCGCCTCGTCCAGGTCGGGTACGGCGATGCCCACGTGGTCGATCGCGGTGATGAAGGGGGACAGCACGTCGTTCATGGTTTGCGAGGGTAGGCCAGTTCGTCCGATGTGGCGGCTGTGTGAGGACTCACAGCGGTTGAAGGTTACCGACCGGTATGGTCCGATTAACTGCCGTGACTTCCCCGCAAGGAGGCTGTGATGTCGTCGGTGATCGTCGCCGGGGCCCGTACCCCGATGGGACGCCTACTCGGCTCGCTCAAGGATTTCTCCGCCGCTCAGCTAGGCGGCTTCGCGATCAAGGGCGCGTTGGAGCGCTCCGGCGTCAGCCCTGACCAGGTGCAGTACGTGATCATGGGGCAGGTGCTGACCGCCGGCGCCGGCCAGATCCCGGCCCGCCAGGCCGCCGTCAACGCCGGCATCTCGATGGACGTGCCGGCGCTGACCATCAACAAGGTCTGTCTGTCCGGTTTGGACGCCATCGCGCTGGCCGACCAGCTCATCCGGGCCGGCGAGTTCGACATCGTCGTCGCCGGCGGCCAGGAGTCGATGACCCAGGCGCCGCACCTGCTGCCCAAGTCGCGCTCCGGTTTCAAGTACGGCGACACCACGCTGGTCGATCACATGGCCTACGACGGCCTGTTCTGTGCCTTCGACCAGATCGCCATGGGCGCGGCGACCGAGAAGTACAACTCGCGCTACGGGATCACCCGCGAGGCGCAGGATGCGTTCTCGGCGCGCTCGCACCAGCTCGCGGCGACGGCGGCCAAGAACGGCGTGTTCGCCGAGGAGATCGTGGACATCAACATCCCGCAGCGCAAGGGCGACCCGGTGGTGTTCAATACCGATGAGGGCGTGCGCGGCGACACCACGGCCGAAAGCCTGGGCCGGTTGCGCCCGGCGTTCGCCTCGGACGGCACCATCACCGCCGGCTCGGCCTCGCAGATCTCCGACGGCGCCGCCGCCGTCGTGGTGATGAGCAAGGCGAAGGCGGAGGAACTGGGCCTGTCCTGGATCGCCGAGATCGGCGCGCACGGCGTCGTCGCCGGCCCGGACGGCAGCCTGCACGAGCAGCCGTCCAACGCGATCAAGGCCGCCGTGGCCAAGGACGGCATCTCGGTCGACGACCTGGATGTGATCGAGATCAACGAGGCGTTCGCGGCGGTTGGTCTGGTGTCCACCGAGAAGCTGGGCGTGGACCCGGACAAGGTCAACGTCAACGGCGGCGCGATCGCGCTGGGCCACCCGATCGGCATGTCCGGCGCGCGGCTCGCGTTGAGCCTGGCGCTGGAGCTGAAGCGGCGCGGCGGCGGTGTGGGCGCGGCGGCGCTGTGCGGTGGCGGCGGGCAGGGCGACGCGCTGATCATCCGAGTCCCCCAGAACTAGCCGAGGATTTAGGCTGCGGCCGGTGCCCAGGATCGTCGATGTCGGTGAGCTGGTCGACCGCGCGCGGGAGCGACAACCGCGTGCGGTCGCTCGGCTGATCTCGCTGGTCGAGGACGCCAGCCCGGAGCTGCGCGAGGTGGCGAAGGCGCTGGCGCCGTGGACCGGCCACGCCCGCGTGATCGGGCTGACCGGCTCACCCGGAGTCGGCAAGTCGACGTCGACGTCCGCGCTGGTGTCGGCGTTTCGGCGGCAGGGCAAGCGGGTCGGCGTGCTCGCGGTCGACCCGTCCTCGCCGTTCTCGGGCGGCGCGCTGCTCGGGGACCGGGTGCGGATGCAGGATCACGCCACCGATCCCGACGTTTTCATTCGCTCGATGGCGACCCGAGGTCATCTCGGCGGCCTGGCCTGGGCGACGCCGCAGGCGCTGCGCGTGCTCGACGCGGCCGGCTTCGATGTGGTGCTGATCGAGACGGTCGGCGTGGGCCAGTCGGAGATCGAGGTCATGTCGCTGGCCGACAGCACGCTGGTGCTGCTGGCGCCGGGCATGGGCGATGGCATTCAGGCGGCGAAGGCCGGCATCCTGGAAGTCGCCGACGTGTTCGTGGTCAACAAGTCCGACCGGGACGGCGCTGATGATGTCGTGCGCGACCTCAAGCACATGATTTCCTTGGGGCGCAGGGAGATCGCCGGCCCGATGTGGCGGCCGCCGATCGTGCGGACGGTCGCGTCGGCGGGCGAGGGCCTCGGTGATGTTGTCGAGGCGATCGATGAACACCAGGACTGGCTGGCGAAGCACGGCGAGTTGGAACGCCGCCGGTTGGTCAGGGCCACCGCCGAGGTCGAGGCGATCGCGGTGGCGGCGCTGCGGGAGAAGATGGGCGACCTGCGCGGCGGCGACGCGCTCGCCCAGTTCGCCAAGCGGGTGATGGCCGGCGAACTCGACCCCTATTCGGCGTCGGACGCCCTGATCGCCGGCCTCCGCCATAGCTGACGGGAAGCTAACCCTGGCCGCCGATTGGCTGCTGGTAGATCATGTCCCAAACCTGCTTCCCAGCGGCACCGCGGAATGCGGGCCGCAGGCCGCGTCCGTCAACACTGGCGTCCTTGAGCGCGAACTCCTGCTCACCGGTACGTTGCTCCTGTGCATCATGAACAAGCTCGTCCGACAGGTTTGCCGTCGTCTTCATGCGGCCACGGTAGGCCATCGGAGCAGTTGGAAGATCTGTTCGACGCGGACGCGGTCGCAGCGGGTCTGGCGGACGTAGAGGCAGGTCGCGATACTCCGCAGCCGTTCGTGCGCCGGACCGCGTCTCGGTGACCAGGTAAGCCGGCCACCGAGACGCGATCTTGGTAGTTGGTCAGGCGGCGCCGGTCATGATGGTGAGGTCTGCCGGTTCGCCCTCTTTCCAGGTGGCCTCGCTTTCGCGCGCCTGGTTCAGCGCCTCGGTCGCGAAGGTGAGGAACTCGGCGAGGGACTTCTGACCGAAGATCAGAATCAGGTCGTCCTGACCGCCGAAGTAGAAGCTGACCTCTTCGGGATGGACCTCGGCCTTGATGGCGCAGCCAGGCTCGACCCGGCTGTAGCACGCTGACCTGCAACTCATGAGACACTTCCCTTTGCGTAGTGGATGAACTACGTGCACGTGGCCGGCACGGAGACCGGGGCAAGGCGACCGTGCCGGCCACGCTCGTTTGATGCTAGCGGGATACTGTTGGAGTTGTCTCCGTATGGCCATACACTCGATTGGGCGATCTTTCTTGGTCGCGCACTGTGAGCACCGCTAACGTGCCATCGAACGGATCATTCAACCCAGGAGGTCTGTGTTGGCGCAGCGAGGCAGCGGTCCATCGGCACTGCGCTGGCTCATCGGTGTTGAGCTGGCCCACTACCGCAACCGGGCAACCCTGACGCTGGCCGAGTTGGCCGTACCCACCGGGATCAGCAAACAGAAGCTCGGACACCTGGAGACGGCGGAACGTCGTCAATATCCAACGGACATCACCAAGGTGCTGACCGCGTGCGGCGCCGCCCAGCACGATATCGACCGACTGACCACGTTGGCCGGCATGACTGACTCGACCACCTGGTGGGGTCCATGGTCGGACGTGGTGCCGGACTGGCTCGGCACGTTCGTGGGCTTGGAACGGTTGGCTACCAACGAGTTCATTTTCGGACCCATCACCCTGCCTGGTCTGATGCAGACACCGGAATATGCCCGTGAGCTGACCTATGCGGCGCTGCGGGTCCGCCGAGATCACGCCGAGCGCACGATCGAGTTCCGGATGGAGCGCGCTCGTCGGCTCACCGACGGCGAGACCCCCTTGCATCTGCACACGGTGGTCACCGAGCAGGCGCTCCGGCTGAATGTTGGCACGTCGGATGTGATGGCGGCGCAGTACGACTATCTGATCGAGCTTGCCGATCGGCCGAACGTCACCTTGCAGGTCGTCACGCCCGAGCGCGGACCGCATGGTGCTGTCAACGGGCAGTTTGTGCTGCTCGACTTCGAGATCGCCCGGTCAATCGGTTACGTCGAGTTGCAGGACGGAGCCATCTATGTTCAGCACGCTGGCGCGGTGGATACTTATCAGGAGTCCGCGCGGAGCTTGAAGACCGTCGCCCTGCCGCCCGATGAGTCGGTGGGCTTCATCGCGGACCTGCGCAAGCGACTGTAGAGGAGCATCGTGATGCAGGCCCCCGACCGATCTACCGTTATGTGGCGCAAGAGCAGCCACAGCGCTGAGAACGGCGAGTGTGTTGAGCTGGCTGGCACGCTGGACCTGGTGCGTGACAGCAAGAATCCCGCTGGTCCTGCCCTCGCCGCTGATCTCTCGGCCCTGCTGACCGCCGTCAAGATCGGTCGCTTCAGCTTCTGACGATTCGCCCCCGCCGATCCCGGCAGTGCACTATCCTGCACTCAGTGTGGTGCAGGATAGTGCACTGTACGAGACTGCGAACGGGAGCGCGCGGTGCCACTGATCGACGGAGCCGGGATCGGTTACTGGGCGGCCCAAGGGACATCGACACCAGCCGGCAGCTTCTCCATCGAGCCCGAGGTCATCCCGCAACTCCGGGCTGACCTGGACGACATCCGTGAGCAGGCGAAGGAGTTTCTGCGCAGCAGGAACTTCCAGATCAAGTTGTATCCGCTGGGCTCTGACCCGGCCAGCGGTGCGACTGCCGACGTGCACAACACGAAGGCCGATGCGGCGGTCGCCGGCATCCAGGGCTACATCGAGGTGCTCGACAGTGTGATCGCCTCGCTCGATGAGGCGGCCAAGCAGTACGGCATCACCGAAGACGCCAACACCGCGTCGTTCCAGCGCGGCGCCACCGCCGGATGAGGACGCGAATCGCGCTGATGGCGACGGTCGCGTTGGGGATGGGGTTGCTGGCCGCCTGTGGCGGCCAGGCCACCGCCACGCCGCCATCAACCACCACCGCAACCACGACGGCCGGCCCGGTCCGGCCGAAGATCATCAACTTGGTCGGCAAGTCGCCTTGCGGTCTCATCCCGCAATCCGATGTCACCAGGTTCGAGTGGGACAAGGCTCCCAAGGCCGAGGCAGAGTCAACTCTGCAGTCGCCGCTGTGCTCGTATGACGCTAATTGGGGCCTTGGCTCGATCGCTCTGGACGATCACGACGGTATTTCGGAGTGGACCCACGGAAAATACGGCAACGGAACCACCCGTCCGACGGACCCCGTGCTGGGTTTCCAGGCGATTGATGCACTGTCGCCCGATTCGCATATATGCGACGTCGTCGTTGATGTGGCACCTGGGCAAGCACTTGACGCCTACATCGAAATCGACGGGGTGTCACCGGTTTCGGATCCGTGCACGTTCGCCCATCAATGGGCTGAGGCGGCCATGTCGACTTTGTTGAGTTAAAACTGAGGGTCACGATCTGATGGGAGATGCTTATGAGCGGATTTTCGGTCAACTTATCCGCGTTGCAGGCGATGCAGGCGCAGTTGCAGCGGGCCGCTGATGATGTCGCGGCCATCCGGGCGCAGCTGGGGAAGATTGATGATTCGGCCTTCTCGGGTTTCCTGCTCAGCGTGCGCGACAAGTTCGACGC
>DASZLR010000220.1:0-22587 GCA_035552275.1 Pseudonocardiaceae bacterium
GGCCGCTGATCCAGGCGAGGACGAACCGCCGCTGCTGTTGGTCCGACCGGACGGATACCTGGCCTGGGCGGGCGCCGATCCGACGACCGAGCTCCGCACCGCGTTGACCACCTGGTGCGGGCCGGCGGTCCGCACACCGGCAACCGGACTCTGACGCGACCGACCGAAAAGGACTGCTGACGTGCCCATCGCCCTCGCCGCGCTCACCCTGGCCGCCTTCGGCATCGGCACCACCGAGTTCGTGGTGATGGGCCTGCTGCCGACCATCGCGCGCGGCCTCGACGTCTCCATTCCCAGCGCCGGGCAGCTGGTCTCGGCCTACGCGCTGGGGGTGGTGGTCGGCGCCCCGCTGCTCACCGCACTTGCCATGCGGCTGCCGGCGAAGACCACGCTGCTGGCGCTGATGGGGCTGTTCACCGTTGGCAACGCGCTGACCGCGATCGCACCGACCGCGCCGCTGGTGTTGGCGACCAGGTTCGTCGCCGGACTGCCGCACGGCGCGTTCTTCGGTGTCGGTGCGGTGGTGGCGGCCGGCATGGTGGACAAGGACAAGACCGCCAAGGCGGTGTCGATGATGTTCCTCGGCCTCGCCTTGGCCAACATCGCCGGCGTCCCGGCCGGCACGTTTCTCGGCACAACCCTGGGTTGGCGGCTGGCCTTCGTCGCGGTCAGCGTGGTCGGGCTGTTCAGCCTGATCGGCATCGCGGTGCTCATCCCCGGCGGCCAGCGACGCACCGGAGCCCGGCTGGGTGACGAACTCGCCGCGTTCAGGCGGGCCGAAGTGTGGCTGGCGCTGGGCGTCGTGACGGTTGGCTTCGCGAGCATCTTCAGTTGCTACAGCTACATCGCGCCGCTGCTCACCACGGTCAGCGGCTACCGCCCCAGCACGGTGAGCTATCTGCTGGTGCTGCTGGGTCTCGGCATGACTGTCGGCAACCTGCTCGGCGGCCATGCCGCGGACCGCGCGCTGGCCCGGAGCCTCTACGCCGGTCTGGCGATTCTCGCCGCCGTGCTCGCGCTGTTCGCAGTGGCCGCGCACAACCCGATCACCGCCGCCGTCGGGGTGTTCGCGGTTGGCATGGCTGGATTCGCCCTCGGGCCGATCATGCAGACCTACATCATGGCCAAGGCGCCCCGCGCGGCATCGCTGGTGTCCGCCGGTGTGCAGGCCGCGTTCAACGTCGCCAACTCGCTCGGCGCCTACCTCGGCGGCCTGGTCATCGCCGCCGGCCTCGGCTACACCGCGCCCACCACGGTCGGCGCGCTGCTGGCGCTGACCGGTCTCGTCCTCGCCGCCGGTGTCGCGGTGCTCACCCGGAATTGGGCTCCCGGGCCCTGTCCGACGACATCGCCCACGGAAACAATCGAGGCGCTGCGACGAGACGGAGGAAGTCGTGACCGACGGGCTGACGCTGAAAGCGGGAGAAGGTAACCGGATCACTGTTGGTGGTCTCCGCGTCGATGTGAAGGTTTCCGCGACGGAAACCACACTGACGTCCACATTCGAGGTCGTGGTGCCACCCAGGTTCGATGTGGGGGCGCACCGGCACGAGGGCACGGAGGAACTGTTCTACGTGCTGTCCGGCGAACTTGATCTGCTGGCGTTCGAGCCCATCAGCCTGGCCGGGGAAAACTGGACGGACTGGCGGTCGGCGAGCGGCCAGCGGGTGCTGCGGGCCGGCGCCGGCAGCATGATCTTCGTGCCGTCCGGCTGCCCGCACGCCTTCGCCAATCCGACGACGACGGACGCGACCATGCTGTTCCAGGCGTCGCCGTCCGGTCATGAGGAATACTTCCAGGAACTGTCCGCGCTGCTGGCCGACCGCACGCCGGATCCCCGGGCGATCGTCGAACTCCGGGAGAAGTACGGCATCGAGCAGATCACCGCGATCACCACGGGGAGTTCCACGGCGGACTCCGCCAGTTGAACCCCGAACCGCGGGCGGCCCGGGTGCTGCGGCGTGTTTCTTCGTCGTCACCGGGCTGATGGTGAACATCGGCGGCCCGCGCGGTGCGGACCGGCTCATGTTGGTATTCGTCTGTCTGCTGACCACGGCCGGCAAGATCGGCGGCGGTGCGCTCGCGCGGTCGGCAGCGGCTTCCCGAAGCTGTTCGCTGATCTGGACCTGCCCCTCCCGCGCCAGCGACAACTAACCGACCGGCTGTTCCACGTTCCGTTCCGCGCCCAGCCAGATGACCATCGCCTCGGTCCGGTGTCGGGCGCCGAGCTTGGCGAACAACCGGTTGATGTGATTCTTCACGGTCTTCTTGCTGATGAACAGCACCTGGGCGATCTCGTCGTTGCTCAGCCCGCGCGCGATGCCGTTCATGATGTCCCGCTCGCGTTTGGACAGTCGCTCGCCGGCCAGTGCCGGCCGAGGCGTGGGCACCACCCGGAGGGCGTCCCGCAGCAGTTCGTGCACCCGGTTCGGGAAGTAGGTCCCGCCACGCAGCACCCAGGCGATCACGTCCGACAGCTCCGCCACACTCAGGTCCGAGTCCATCAGCACCGCCGACACCCCGTTGCGGATCGCGTAGAGCAGCAGCGCCTCGTCGTCGATGCGGGGCACCAGCATGACGACCTTCCACCGTTCGGTCAGCCGTGGCAGCAGCAGGATGTCGTCGGTGTGCCGCTCGTCCATCCGCCACAGCAGCAACGTGCGCTCGCCATCGTTGTCCGGCAGGTCGAACAGCCGGTGAGGATCACCGATCCGACCGGAACGTCCGTGCGCCGGCGAGCCCGGCGGCGGCTCACCGCGCGAGAACAGAATCACCCGAGACGATTGGCCGGCAACACACAACAACCCCACACACCCCAATCCCCGCACACGCGACCCCGTCAACAGTTCCGGCGGCTGGCAACCGGCAGAAATGGCCGACCGCCGCGCTGCGACCGACCATTCCCCGTGAACACCGAACTACGCGCGCACCGCCACCGGCTCCATCACCGACCGGGTGCCCTGCAAACCCGAGATCAGCAGAATGAAGTCCTGCCTGGCGGAGAGGCTCTCGTTCGGGTCGATCAGGTTCTGCGCCTCGTCGAAGTAATCGTAGATCTTCCGGCTCGGGTCGTAGAAGAACCGGACGTAGGAGATCACCACGTCGAGGAATTCCCGGTACGCCTGCTCGTAGGACTCGCGCAACGCGGTCTCCCGGCCCGGGTCGTCCAGCATGGCGTCGATGGTGCGGGCCGCGGCCGACGCGCTCTTCATCGCCAGCATGCACCCGGTGGAGAACAGCGGGTCGATGAACGCGGCCGCGTCACCGACCATCAGGCAGCCGGGCGCGCCCATGGTGCGGCAGGTGTACGACCAGTCCTTCGCGGTGCGTGGCTTCGCCACCTCGACCGCGCCGACCAGCAGCCGCTTGACCTCGATGGAGCCCTCGATACGCTGCTTGAGCACGTCCGCCGGAGCCAGGCCGGTCGCGGTGTACTCGGTGGTCGGCGCGACGAAGCCGACGCTGCAGGTGTTGTCGCTGAACGGAATCAGCCACAGCCAGCCCGGCGGTCGGTTCTCCAGCACGATGTTGCCGGCTTGGTCCCCGTCGTACCGGAGGCCACCCTGGAAATAGGTCCACGTGGCGAGGTTCTTCAGATCCTGGTGCCACTCCACCACGTCCAGTTCCCGGGCGATGCACTTGGCCTGCCCGGACGCGTCGACCACCATCGGCGCGTGCAACTCGACCACGTCGCTGGAGCCGCCGTGCGAGAACTTCACCCCGACGCACCGGCCGTTCTCGAAGACGACGCCGTGCACGGTCGCCTCCTCGATGACGGTGGCGCCGAGCCTGCGGCTCTGCGTCAGCAGCAGGTTGTCGAATTCGGCCCGCTTCACCTCGTAGGCGTAGGAGTATTCGCTGGCCTCGCCGAAATCCACCCGCCACGGCTGCGGGTCCTTGCCCCATAGCAGCGTGAGACCGTACTTCCGGATCGCGCCGGACGCCTCGATGAGCTCGGCCGCGCCCAACTCGGCCAGGATCGGCATCAGGCCCGGAACGAGCGACTCCCCGATGTGATAACGGGGAAACTTCTCCTTCTCCAGAACCAGGACTCGTCGCCCCCGCTTGGCCAGCAGCCCGGCCGTCGTAGCTCCGGCCGGCCCACCGCCAATCACGATGACGTCATAGTTTTCGTGCATCAAGGAAACCTCTCTCCGACCCTGCTTTCACCGAAACGACAACCGGTAACCCGCACGGCTGGTACCTATCAGATCTTCACCATCACGGTATTGGCATGTCAACCCCTGTATCAGTTGGCCGACAACCGCACCGGGACACAGGGGTATGCGCACCTCTCTAGGGGTCCGAAAGTCAGAAAACGTAACAACGGGTGACGATTCGCGAAACATGGAAACCAGTCACCCAAAGATTGCATGTGATTCGACATAAATTACCGAGGAGCCGGTGCCATCATGTGGTATCCGATGAACTGGCCACCGCGGCCTGGCGCAGGACGCCAGATCTGGACAGACCGACCCTGCCACGCACCTTCAGCTTCCGGTACACGCTGGTCAGGTGCTGTTCTACCGTGCTCACCGTGATACCCAGTTCGCCCCCGATCTGTCGATTGGTGCGGCCGACCGCTGCCAGCCCGGCGACCCGGAGTTCGGCGTCGGTGAGCGCCCAGCCGGCCAGGTCGTTCTCCGGTGACCGCCGAGGCGACGCCACCGCCTGGTCGGTCTCGCGCAATGCCCGCGCGATCGGTTCCGCGTGACATATCTTGGCCAGTCCCATGGCTTCCCGGGTGGTGAGCCGCGCCTGGTCGTGCGCGCCGGCGCCGCGTTGCACCTGGGCCAGATCGACCAGGGCGAGACAGGTCTCGTAGTGATCGCCGCAGCCGCGCAGCACGGCCAGGGCGTCCCGGAGCAGCGCCGCCCGCCGCGCGGGTTCACTGGTCGCCGCCAGCATCCGCAGCGCCATTCCACCGACGCGAGTGCCCCGCACCCCCGGGCAGTCGAGTTGGCCCAGCACCAGTTCGTGGGCCCGCTGCCGATCGCCGCGACGGAGGTAGGCCTCGGCCGCGCCGATCCGCCAGGCGATCAGTCCGGGCGCGTCGATACCCCACGAGTCCATCAGTTCACCGCACCGGGTGAACTCGCGAATGGCCGCGTCGAGTTGGTCGGTGGCCAGCAGATAATGCCCCCGGGCGTGCAGGTAGTACAGCCCGAACCGAGTGTGAAAGGCGACGTCGGGCACTGGCCGGCGCAGTTCCCGGCCGGCCTCCTCCAGCCGGCCCATCCGGGTCGCGGCCAACACCAGCAGAGCCAGCGGCGTGACCACCGCAACGCCCCACGCCCCCGGGCTGATGAAGGTCAGCGCGGATCGCGCGCACTTCCGTGCCGAGCGCAGATCACCCTGCCGCATCAGGATGTCCGACTTGATCCCGGTCAGGAACGCCTGCCAGGTCGGCGCCTGCCGACGCGCGGCCTCGGCGAGGAAGCGGTCGCACCACACCGCCGCGCGCGACACCTGGCCGGCGGTCAGCAGGGTCACCAAGGCGATCTTGACAGTGTCCACAGTGGTGTCATCGAGCCGGACGTCGGCGAGCAGGTGCTCGGCCCGGGACACCGTCTCCGGGTCACCACCGTGCATCATCACGGTGGCCAGCATGGCGTTCACGCCGGTGGTGAGCGTCATCATCGCCGGCACCACCGGCAGTCCGTGCCAGGGCTCCGTGCGCAGCCGGTCCAGCACGGTCGGGTAGGTGTGCGACAACCGGTCCCGCGCCTCGCGCAGTTCGGCGACGGTTTCCCCATCCAGGCCGGTGGATTCGTCGGTCACCCCCTCCAGCGCGCTGGCCGCGTCGTCAAATCGTCCGTACCAGAGCAGGGACTCGACGAACGCGGCGAGCTGCCGACCGCGCAATCGACCCTGGCGCAACGCATTGAACAGCTGCGGGTGGTAGTCGGCGGCCTTCAGCGGATCGGTCCGCCATTCGGCGAGGGCGAGTCGGGTGACGATGACCGCACGCTGCGCCTCGTCGTCACACAGCGCCGAGGCGAGCTTCAGGCAGGCGACGGCGAACTCCGTCTCGTCCCGGTCCATCGTCCGGCTGGCGGCCTCCTCCAGCACCGAGGCGGCCCAGGGCTTGTGTACCTCGGCGGTGGCCAACAGATGCTCGGCCACCGCGATCGCTTCGGCGCCGTTCTGATACAGCAGTTCGGCCGCGGCCAGGCGCAGGTCGGACCGCCGCGCCGGGGCCAACACACCGAGCACGGTGGACGCCGTGGCCGGATGCCGGAATCGACCGTGCTCCAACAGGCCTCCCTCGTGTAGGGCCGCCAGGGCGTGCGACACGGACCCGATGTCGGTCCGGCACAGTTGGCGAAGCCGGGACGGTGTGGTCGCATCGCCGAGAATCGCCATGCCCAGCACGACTTCGCGGACGGTCTGGTCACACTGCCGGAGATGATCCGTCACAGCGCGGGCGAACGCGTCCCCGGCGACCGGCCCGCGCTCGGCGCCGCGGGCGCCGATGCCGTCCAGCATGGCGTGCACCAACGCCGGATTGCCGCCGGTGAACTCGGCGCAGTCGGCGGCCAACTGGTCGGCGTCGGCCTGGCCGAACCGATCCTGGCACAGCTCCCGCACACCGGACCCGGACAGCAACGGCAGCCCGATGGCGTGGGCGTGCGGCAGTCGCCGCAGTTCGGCGCACAGCCCGCCCTCGGTGCGGTACGCGGCGCCCGGCTCGGCGACCAGGAACAGGACGCCGCGGTGCGCGATCCGACGCGCCCAGTACAGCAGCGTGGTGGCGGATGGGCGGTCAACATAAGGAGCGTCGTCGATCCAGATCAGGACGGGTCGCCGGCCGGACAGTTCCAGCAGGCCGGCCCAGGCCCGGCGGATGTCGTCGGGTCTGGTGCTGGCGGGCCACCCGGCGGCGCGATCCGGCCGGTCGTCCATGAGTTGGTCGGTGACACCCAGCGGCAGGTTCCGTTCGGCGTGGGACGCCGTGGCGCCCAACACTACGGCGCCCTCGGCGGCGGCATGCTCCGCGAAGGTGCGCAGCAGGGTCGTTTTGCCCGTTCCCGGCGCCCCCGCGACAACAGCCACCGAGCCTTTTCCGTTCGCGGCCCAGACGAACAGATCTTTCAGTTGAGCTAACTGATCGCCACGTTCAACCAGCATCGATGCCCCCTCCTCAGCATGCCTGCCTTGACCGTTGTGACGGCGAATACAGACAGGGATCGCCGGACATCGCTCATGGCGACCGCCAAGACCCCTGATGCGCTCAGACCCCCGTCTGATCTCCCCGTCCGATCTCCCTGGGTGACCTCACTCCTCCTTATCGATTATGACATCACCCTATCTAGCCACACCACCCCCAGTTAGTCGAATAGATAACGGATCACTGATCGACTATGCGTGATAATTGTGTGGTAACACTCAACCGCATGACAACGAACGGCCCGGGCGTCACCGGGACGATGACGATGATGTGGCCGGTGCGCCACCGAAGAAACGCGCGGCGATCGCCGCCGCGACCAGCGTGATGATCGCCGCGCCCACGACGCCCAGATGCAGACCCCGCACCATGTTCGTGCCGCTGGTCAGGCTGCCGACCAGCGCGACCCCGATGGCGCCGCCCACCTGGCGGGCCGTGTTGAACACCGCCGAACCCATGCCGCCCTGGTCGACCGGCACCGACTCCATGATCGCGGCGGTGGCCGACGGCAGGGTGAACGCGGGTGCGATTCCGCCCAGCAGCAACGGTGCCAGTAGCAGCGCATACGCGGTGTTCGGACCGGCGATCAGCCAGCCGACCAGGCCGACCGTGCCGGCCGACAGGCCAATGACTGCCGGCAGTCGCGGCCCGATCCGGCCGACCGTGCGACCGGCGAAGGCGGACAGCAGGATCGGCGGCACCGCGATCGGCAGCAGGGCGCAGCCGGTGACCAGCGGGCTGAGATGCGCCACCCGCTGAAAATAGATCGGGGCGAGGAACAGAATGCCGAAGAAACCGAAGTTGAACAGCAGGCCAACGGCGGCCGCCGCACCGAACTCCGCACCGCCGGACACCGAGATTCTGGACCCGCCGGCGGGCGATCGCAGCGTCAGCGGAAAGACCACGCAGGTGAGCACGGTCACCGCGAAACAGGCCAACACGACCGCATTCGTCCAACCGAGGGAACCCGCTTCGTTGAGTCCGAACACCAACGCGGCGACGGCGACGGTGCCGATGACCTGACTGGTGATACCGAGGCCGCGGTTGGCGCCGGTGTCGATCGCCGGCACATAACGCCGGGTCATCAGATACGCGCACAGCACGAATGGCATATTGAGAAAGAACACCGAACGCCAGCCAATGAGCCCGACGAACAGCCCACCGAGGACCGGGCCGGTCGCGGCCGCGACACCGGCGACCATGCTCCACACCCCGAAGGCGCGGGCCCGGGCCGCGCGGTCGTCGTACATGCCGCGCAGCAGCGACAGGGAGGACGGGATCATCGCGGCAGCGCCGACACCCTGCAGCAGTCGGAACCCGATCAACGCGCCGCCGGTCGGCGCGAGCCCGCACAACAGCGAGCCGACACCGAACACGGCCAGCCCGCCGAGGAACACGCCACGGGCGGAGAACCGGTCGCCGAGGTCGCCGGCGCTGAGCATCAGCGCGGCGAACACCAGTGTGTAGCCGTCCACCACCCACTGCAGGGATGTCAGGTCGGCGTGTAGGTCGTCACCGATCCGGGGCACCGCGACGGTGACCACCGAGACGTCGAAGGTGACCATGAAGCAACCGATGCACAGCGCGACCAGCGCGGCGACGCCGGTCGTCCGGCTCACCGCCGGAGCGGTCCGCTGGTAGGTCTCCGCCACGACGGCTCAGACCGATGCCTTGACCGGCACCCGAAGCCCGAGCACGCGGGACTGGCTGATCGGGAAGTTCAGGCCGCCGGTGGTCGGGATGACCGCGCCGTTGATCCAGCCGGAGGCGGGCTGAGCGAGCAGCGCCACCGCGCCGGCGATGTCCTGTGCGTTGGCCAGTCGGCCGGCCGGGGTGGCGGCGAGCAGCAGATCGCGGGCCGGCGGCGGCACGCTGGCAGTGGCGTCCGTGGTGACGAAGCCGAGTTGCAGCGCGTTGATCGTCACGCCGTCCACGCCCAGTTCGTCGGCCGCGTACCGAACGTAGGTCTCCAGCGCGGCCTTGGAAACGCCGTGCGCGGTCATGCCCGGCGCGCACGGAGCCTGCGCGTGCCAACTGGAGATGACCAGCAGCCGACCGAAGCCGCGGTCCGCCATGCCCGGCGCGAACGCGGTGGTGAGCGTGTGCAGCACGGCGACGTCGACGGCGACCTTGTGACTGAGCCTCGTGACGTCCATCTCAGCCAACGGGCCACGCGGGAAGGAACCCGCCGCGTTGCTGATCACGATGTCCACATGGGACACCAGGGCGGCCGTCGCGCTCACCAGGTTCACCGCGCCCTCGACACTGTCCAGGTCAGCCCGCACCGGCAGGCCGCGCACGCCGTGTTCCACGCAGACCCGCGCCACGTCCTCGGCCGCCTGGGCATCACTGCGGTACGTCAGCAGCACATCCGCGCCCAACTCGGCCAGCGCCAGGCTGCTCGCCGCACCGATCCCCCGGCTACCGCCGGTGACCAGCGCTACCCTGCCCGCCAGCGGACCACCCTTGCCTGCCATGAGCCCCATCTCCCCACTCCGCGCCCAGCATTAAACGACTAGTAGTTAAATGACCAGTAAGATATTTACCGGTGTTAGGCTACCGGCTGTGGCAACGGATGGGCAACCCCGCGACCGGGTCGACGTCATCATGGATGACATCGCACCGCTGATGCCAGGCGCGGATCTCACGGCGAAGGCGCTGTGCCACCGGCTCCGGCGGGTGGCTCACCAGGTGGAGATCCACCTGCGCCGCGAGCTGGCGACCTTCGATATCGAGCCGTGGGAGCTGGAGTTGTTGGCCTGCCTGCGCCGCGCCGGGCCGCCCTACCAGACGACGCCCAGTTCGTTGCAGGACAGCATGCAGCTCACCACTGGCGCGATCACCAAGCGGGTGACGACGTTGGAGCGGCGGGGCTGGGTATTCCGCACGATCGACCCGAGCGACCGGCGACAGGTGTTGGTGTGCCTGACCGACGACGGCGAGAAGCGGGCCATGGACGTGTTCGGCACCAAGACGGAGACCGAGGCACGGGTGCTGGCCGGGCTGGAACACGGGACCCAGCAACGACTCAACGACGACCTGCGCCTGCTGCTGGTCCAACTCGAAGGCCCCGTCCCCGAGTGACGGGCTATGACGCCCGCTGAGATTCGGGCATGTCGTCGGAGCAAACGGCGAAGTCGAAGGAGCCGACGCCCAGCATCTGGTGCACGTGCCACTCGATCACCTCGATGCCGGCTCGCCCATCCTCAGCCAGCGGATCGCCGGCGGCGATGGCCGCCGCTTCCGAGCATGACCCACAGCGCATTACGTAGATACCGGTTTGCCGATCCGCCGCCGGCCCAGAGATGACCACGGTTCCCGCGTCGTGCTGGGCGCGCATCCACTCCAGGTGACGTTTGACAGTAACCGCCGGATCGGCGGGTGGTTCGGTCCTGCGCCGGATCACCAGATACCACGCCATAGTTCGACAATCACACGAATCAGCACCGTCCGCAGCACCTGGTCCGGTGTCGCGGGTCACATACCCGGCCGACCGCCTTGGGCCTGCGGGCCCTTACCGGAGAACCGCCCGGAAGCGGACATTGGTGCTCAGCCTGAGCAATGTGTCCGCCGCTCGCCGGAACTGCTGATGGGAATTGGAAAGATGTCGCATGCACGGAGGGTCGTGATCACCGGTATCGGCGTTGTGGCGCCAAGGGGTATCGGCGCGAAGCAATTCTGGACGACCCTCACCAGTGGACAGAGCGCCACCCGAACCATTACCGCATTCGACGCGGCTGGGTTTCGGTCCCGGATCGCCGCGGAATGTGATTTCGACCCGGCCGACCACGGTCTCACCACCGACCAGGCGAATCAGTTCAGCCGGTCGATCCAGTTCGCGTATGTCGCCGCCCGGGAAGCCCTGGAACAGTCCGAACTGGACGTCACCGACGAGCTCGCGCCGCGCGTCGGGGTGGCGCTGGGCAGCGCGGTCGGCTCGGTCCGCGAACTCGACCAGCAGTACCGGCGGTTGTCCGAGGACGGCACGCTGTGGGATCTGCACCCCGAGTTGGCGTCCGCGCACCTGGCCGACTACAACTGCCCCAGCTCACTGGTCCGGGAGATCGCCTGGCTGGCTCGCGCCCAGGGCCCGGCCGCGATGGTCTCCGCCGGCTGCACTTCCGGCCTGGACGCCGTCGGCTACGGCTACGATCTGATCCGCGAGGGCAGCGTCGACGTGGTGATCGCCGGCGCGACCGACGCCCCGATCACCCCGATCACCGTCGCCTGCTTCGACGCGATCAAGGCCACCTCGGCGAACAACGATGACCCGGAGCACGCCTCCCGCCCGTTCGACGCGCACCGCGACGGCTTCGTGCTCGGTGAGGGCGCGGCCATCCTGGTGCTGGAGAGCGCGGAACACGCGCACGCCCGCGGCGCGCACGTGATCGCCGAGGTCGCCGGGTTCGCCGCACGCTGCAACGCCCACCACATGACCGCGCTGCGCCCGGACGGCCGGGAGATGGCCGCCGCGATCGCGGAGTCGATGGACCGGGCCGGCGTCACCGCCGATCGAATCGACTACATCAACGCGCACGGCTCGGGCACCAAGCAGAACGACCGGCACGAGACCGCCGCCTACAAGCGCACCCTCGGTGAGCACGCCTACCGGACGCCAGTCAGCTCGATCAAGTCGGTGATCGGTCACTCGCTCGGCGCGATCGGCTCGATCGAACTGGCCGCCTGCGCGCTGACCATCGACAACGGCGTCATCCCGCCCACGGCGAACCTGCGCACCGCCGACCCGGACTGCGACCTCGACTACGTGCCGGGCGAGGCCCGCGAGCAGTCGGTCGATGTCGCGCTGAGCGTGGGCAGCGGATTCGGCGGCTTCCAAAGCGCCGCCGTGCTGGCCAAGGAAGGCGCGCTGGGATGACGGCCACGCGGACAGCCACACCGGCGACCGATGTCCCGGTGGTGACCGGGCTGGGCGTCGCCGCGCCGAACGGCCTGGGCACCGACGCGTTCTGGACGGCGACCCGTGACGGGGTGAGCGGGCTCGGCCCGATCACCCGGTTCGCGGTCGACTCGTACCCGGTGCGCGTCGCCGGGGAGATCGCCGGATTCACCGCCAGCGAGCACATCCCCAGTCGGCTCATTCCGTCCACCGACCGCAGCACCCAGTTCGCACTGGTCTGCTCGGGCTGGGCGCTCGCGGACGCCGGCCTGGACCCGACGAGCCTGCCCGAGTTCGCCGGCTCGGTGGTCACCGCCAACGCCCTGGGAGGCGTCGAGTTCATCCAACGCGAACTGCACAGCCTGTGGGGCCGGGGGCCGAAGTATGTCACGGCATACATGTCCTACGCCTGGTTCTACGGCGTGAACACCGGCCAGATCTCCATCCGGCACCAGCTCAAGGGCGCCGGCGGCGTGGTGGTCACCGGCCAGGCCGGCGGGGTGGACGCGATCGCCCAGGCGCGCCGGAAACTCCGCGCCGGGCAACGGTTCGTGGTCACCGGCGGTGCGGACGCACCGGTCTGCCCCTACGGCATCACCGCCGAACTCGCCACCAACACCCTGAGCACCAGGGCCGACCCGGACACCGCCTATCTGCCGTTCGACCGGTCCGCGGCCGGGCACGTGCCCGGCGAGGGCGCCACCATGATGATCCTGGAATCGCTGTCGGTGGCCCGGGAACGCGGCGCCGACACGATCTACGGTGCGATCGCCGGCTACGGCGCCACCTTCGATCCGCACCCGGCCAGCGGCAAGCCGTCCACTCTGTCCCGAGCGGCGGCGACCGCGCTGGCCGACGCGGGCCTGACCGAAGGCGATATCGACGTGGTGTTCGCCGATGGTGCGGCCACTGTGGACGGAGACCGCGCCGAGACGGCCGCCATCACCGAACTGTTCGGTCCGCGCGGGGTACCGGTGACCGTGCCGAAGACCATGACCGGGCGGATGTACGGAGCCGGGGCCGCGACCGATGTCGCCGCAGCCCTGCTCGCCATCCGGGACGACGTGATCCCGCCCACCGTGGGCAGCGCGGACCTGCCCGACGACCACCCGCTGGATCTGGTCACCGAAGCCCGTCCGGCCAGGCTTGCCCACGCACTGATCCTCGCGCGCGGTAGCGGCGGCTTCAACGCGGCGGTCGTGGTATCAGCGGCGCCCGCACTCCCCTGATCCAGCACACCAATACCAAGGAGCTGACATGCGCACCTCGTTCGATCTCGACGACCTTCGAACCCTGCTTCGATCCTGTGCCGGCGAGCCGGAGTCGATCGACCTCGCCTCCGACATCGCCGACCTGACGTTCGAGGAGCTCGGCTACGACTCCATCGCGTTGCTGGAGACCGCGGCCCGGGTGGAGCAGGACCTCGGCGTCACGGTCGAGGACAACGTGGTGGCGGAGGACATCACCACACCACGGGACTTCGTGGCATACGTGTCCACCCGGCTCGGTCAGCGGCCCGTCGGGACCCGGGTGAGCTGACCATGACCGCGATCCTCAGCGAACCACCGAAATCCACCGATCGGTCCATATCAGACTCGGAAGGATCGCGGTGGATCAAGTGTCCACAGTGTATGAGCATGGTGTACCAGCCGAGGTTCGAGCGGGCGTCGCGCGTGTGCCCGGAATGCGACTGGCACGGCCGGGTTGCCCCTGGGCAGCGGCTCGCGCAGTTGCTGGACCGAGGCAGCGTCGAGCGGCTGGACTTCTCGATCGAACTGGTCGATCCGCTGGGATTCGTGGACACCAAGGCGTACCCGGACCGGGTGCGGGCCAGCCGGCGGACCACCGGTCACCGGGAGGCGGTGGTCTGCGCGGCCGGCGCCATTCAGGGCGCGCCAGCGGTGGTCGCGGTGATGAACTTCGACTTCCTCGGCGGCAGCCTGGGCAGCGCGGTCGGCGAACTGATCTGCCGCGGCGCCCGCACCGCGCTGGCCCGGCACATCCCGTTCGTGGTGGTGACCGCCTCCGGTGGGGCGCGGATGCAGGAGGGCGCGCTGTCCCTCATGCAGATGGCCAAGACCAGTCGGGCGTTCGCCGAGTTGGACGCGGCCGGCCTGCTCACCGTCTCGGTGATCACCGATCCCACCTACGGAGGGGTGGCCGCGTCCTTCGCCACCCTGTCGGGTGTGATCGTCGCCGAGCCGGCCGCGCGCCTCGGTTTCGCCGGGCGCCGGGTGATCGAGCAGACCATCGGCCAGTCACTGCCCGAGGGCTTCCAGACCGCCGAGTTCCTGTTGTCGCGCGGCCTGATCGACGGGATCGTGCGGCGCGCGGAACTGCGCGACTGGCTCGGCGGGTTGCTGGCCGTGCCGACCCGGGCGGCGGTCGTGCCGGCCGGCGGCGACCCGGACCCGACCATCCGCGACCCGCGCCTGCTCGGCGAGATCGACGCCTGGCAGTCAGTGCGCACCGCCCGGCACACCGACCGGCCCACCGCGCTGGACTACATCGAGCGGATGGTGACTGACTTCCGACCGCTGCGTGGTGACCGGGTCAGCGGCGACTGCCCCGCGCTGATCGGCGGCACCGGCTTCCTCGCCGGCATTCCGGTCATGTTGCTGGGCAACCAGAAGGGCCACCACACGACGGAGATGGTCGCCCGCAACTTCGGCATGGCCGGCCCGGACGGCTACCGCAAGGCCGCCCGGCTGATGCGGCTGGCGGACCGGCTCGGCATCCCGGTGGTCACCCTGATCGACACGCCCGGCGCCTATCCGGGCGCCGCGGCCGAGGAAGGCGGGCAGGCCGGCGCGATCGCCGAGTGCATCCGCACGATGAGCACGCTGTCCGTGCCGACCGTGTCGGTCGTGTGCGGCGAGGGCGGCAGCGGCGGAGCGCTCGCCATCGGCGTCGGCAACGAGGTGCTGATGTTCCGCAACTCGGTGTACTCGGTGATCAGCCCGGAGGGTTGCGCGGCGATCCTGTGGAAGACGCCGGCCGAAGCGCGGCGGGCGGCCCGCGCGCTCGGCGTCGACGCCGCCACTCTGCTCCGGCACGGCATCGTCGACGGGGTGCTGCCCGAGCCGAAGGCCGGCAACCACACCGATCTCGACGGCGCGGCGGATACGCTGCGCGCCGCGCTGATCGCCGCGCTGCGCCGGTTGGAAACCGCGCCGACCGAACCGGCCACGCACCGCCGGGAACGGTTCGAGGCATTCGGCGCGAACGCGGTGGCCGACCACACCGCCGAGGAGGTGCGGAGTCGGTGAGCGTCGACACCTTCGCGGTATCCAAGGCGAGTCCGGTGGCCGGCCAGACAACCAGGTCGACGCTGGATGCGGTGACCGACACGGTCGTGCGGATCATGTGCGAGTCCGCCGGTCCGCTGCGCCGGGTCAGCGTCAGCTACGACACCGACGGCGCCCGCGTCGAGGTCGATCTCGATCCGGGGCCGGCAGCGCCGCACGGACAACCCACCGAGTCACCGGGCACGGCGCCGACCGGGCCGACCGGGCCGACAGCCGACCCGGCCGGCGCCCACCAGGTGATCACCTCGCCGATGGTCGGCGTTGTCTACCTGGCGCCGGAGCCGAACGCGGACACCTTCGTCGCCGTCGACTCCGAGGTCCAGGCCGGTCAGCAACTGTGCGTTGTGGAGGCGATGAAGCTGATGAACGCGGTCCGGGCCGAACAGGCCGGCACCGTGGTGGACGTCCTGGTCAACGACGGCGCCGCGGTCGAGTACGGGCAGCCGCTGTTCACCATCGACGTGGCGTAGCCGGGAGCGCGGCATGTTCGAGAAGATCCTGATCGCCAACCGGGGCGAGATCGCGCTTCGGGTGGCGCGCACCTGCCGGGAGTTGGGCATCCGCACGGTCGGGGTGCACTCGACGGCCGACGCGGACGCCGACTTCGTGCGGTTCGCCGACGAGTCGGTGTGCATCGGGCCACCGCCGCCGAAGGCCAGCTATCTCAACATGGCGGCCGTGTTGCAGGCGGCGGCGCAGACGAACGCCGACGCCATCCACCCCGGCTACGGCTTCCTGTCCGAGGACGCCGACTTCGCCGAGGCGTGCCGTGCCGACGGCGTCGGTTTCATCGGGCCGTCGCCGGAACTGATGAAGCAGATCGCGGACAAGGCGGTCGCCCGCGCTCGGATGGCCGAGGCCGGCCTGCCGATGTTGCCGGGCAGCGTCAGCGAACTGGCCACCGAGGACGACGTTCGGCGGGCCGCCGGCAGGACCGGGTATCCGCTGATCATCAAGGCCACCGCGGGTGGTGGTGGACGCGGGATGCGCGTGGTGCACGAGGCCGGGGAACTGCTGGACGCGTACTGGCAGAATCGGGCGAACGCCCGCAGGTTGTTCGGGCACGACGGGGTGTACCTGGAGCGGTTCCTCACCGGACCCCGCCATGTCGAGGTCCAGGTCCTGGCCGACCACCACGGCAACACCGTCCACCTGGGCGAGCGGGACTGCTCGGTGCAGCGCCGGCACCAGAAGCTGATCGAGGAGACCCCGGCGTCGGGCCTGTCGGCCGGGTTGCGGGACCGGATGACCGCCGCCGCCGTGGCCGGCGCCCGGCACATCGGCTACCAGGGCGCCGGGACGTTCGAGTTCCTGGTGGATGACCGGCACGAGTTCTACTTCATGGAGATCAACTGCCGGATTCAGGTGGAACACCCGGTCACCGAGGCGGTGACCGGGATCGACCTGATTCGCGAGCAGATCCTGGTCGCCGCCGGCCAACCGCTGTCGCTGCGCCAGCAGGACATCCACAACCGGGGCGCGGCCATCGAGATCCGGGTGCAGACCGAGGATCCGGCACACGACTTTCGGCCGACCGCCGGCCGGCTGGACCGGTTCGCCGTGCCGGGCGGCCCGTTCACCCGGGTGGACACCGCCACGCGGGCCGGCGCCTCGGTGCCGCCGTTCTACGACTCGTTGCTGGCCAAGCTGATCGTCTGGGCGCCGGACCGGGCCCAGGCACTGGCCAGGGCCGACCGCGCACTGTCCGAATTCGACATTCACGGCGAGAACCTGAGCAGCACCGTCGACTTCACCCGGACAGTGTTGGCCGACCCGGACTTCCGGAACGGCCGACACGACACCGGCCTGGTCGGTCGGCTCACCGAGAACCAGGGAGAATCCGATGGACACCGTTGACGTGATCGTCGTCGGGTACGGCCCGGTCGGGCAGACGCTGTGCGCGCTGTTGGGCCACGCCGGCTACTCGGTCGCCGCGTTCGAGCGCAATGGCGCCATCGCCGGCTCGGCCAAGGCGATCCACTGCGACGACGAGATCATGCGGCTGATGGAGCGGATCGGCGCCGGCCCGGAGATCCGCGAGGACGCCGCGACCTGGGCCACCTATGACACCCGGACGGCGGCGTTCGGCGGTGAACTGCTGCGCCGATTCGACTGGAGCGCCACCGGTCCGCACGGCTGGCAGGCGCACTGGAGCTTCTACCAGCCGCATCTGGAAGCGGCGATCGACCGGGTGGCGCGGGCTACCGGCAGGGTGTTGGTGCGGTTCAACACCGAGGCGATCGAGCTGGCGCAGGACGCCGACGGGGTGACCGCGACCGTGCGGGACACCGCGACCGGCGAACAGCGGACCGTGCGCGGCCGCCACCTGGTCGGCGCGGACGGCGCGAACAGTTTCGTGCGCCAGGCGCTGGATGTCCCGGTGACCGCCGGCGCCAGCGGCACGAAGCGGCTGGTTATCGACGTCGCCGAGCGGCGTCCGAAGTCCTTCGAACTGGAGAACGGGCACTTCCTGGACCCGAGGCGGCCGGGCTGCCTGTTCCGGTTGGGCCGGTCGCACCGCCGGTTCGAGTTCCACGTGTTCGACCACGAGAGCCGCGCGGACTTCACCGAAGCCAGGCTGTGGGACCTGCTGGAGCCGTGGGGTGGACCCGACGACTTCACGCTGTGCCAGCGGCCGGTGATCCGGTTCCAGGAGACCATGGCGGACACCTGGCAGCGCGGGCGGTGTTTCCTGATCGGGGACGCGGCGCACACCATGTGGCCGTTCGCCGGCCAGGGCATGTGTTCCGGGATGCGCGACGCGGCGACCCTCGCCTGGCGGCTGCACCTGCTCTACCGGGGCATCGCCCATCAGTCCATCTTGGACACGTTCACCGCCGACCGGATGGCGAACGTGCGGGCGTGGACCGACCGGGCGCGGGCGGTCGGCGAACCGTGCGTCATGCTCGACCCGGACCAGATCGAGGCCCGCAACGCGACCATGCGGGCACAGCTGGCGGAGCAGGCGGTCGCCGCACCACCGGCGCCGCCCGGACCGACCGCGTTCGCCCGGGTCGGCGACCCGACGGCCGGCGCCGGCGGCATGCAGGGGCGCGTGGCGATCGGTGACCGCACCGGGCTCTTCGACGAGTTGGTCGGCCATGGCTTCGTGCTGATCAGCACCTCTGCCGACACGCTGCGCGCCATCGATCCCGACCGCGCCTCCGCGCTGGGCGACGTCGGCGTGACCATCGCGCGTCTCGGTGCCGAGATCACCGATGTCGACGGCGCCTACCAACGCTGGCTGTCCGATCTGGACGCCGACACCGTGCTGGTCCGACCGGACTACCACGTCTACGGCGCCAGCACCGGCGCCAAGGACGGCCTGGACCTGCTGGACGGATTCCTGTCAGCGCTGACCCGGGGGGTTCGGTAATGCCAGAAGCGATCACGCCCGCCGCACTGGGCGAACTGACCCGGATCGCGGACGGCGTACACGTGTTCAGCCAGCCGGAATGGGGCTGGGGGCTGAACAACAGCGGCCTGATCGTCACCGAGGACGCGATGCTGCTGATTGACACCTGCTTCACCGAGCGGCGGACGGCGCGGCTGCGCGAGGAGATCCGGCGGATCAGCGGCGAACCGGTGCGGTACCTGGTGAACACCCACCACCACGGCGACCACACGTTCGGCAATTACCAGTTTCCCGAGGCCACCGTCATCGGGCATTCCTACTGTCGGGAGAAAATCATCTCCGAGGGCCTCGCGGTGGTCCCCTACTTCACTATCGACTGGGGTGATATCCGGATCAGTCCGCCGACGGTCTGCACCGATCAGCGGCTGACGATCTCGCTGGACACGGTGACGGTCGAGATGATTCCGGTCGCGCCCGCGCACACCCTCGGCGATGTGGTGGTCTGGCTGCCGAAGCAGCGCGTCCTGTTCGTCGGTGACATCGCACTCAACGGCAGCACGCCGGTGATCACCGATGGTTCGCTGGTCGGCTCCCGGGCGGCGCTGGACGTCGTACGCGAGTTGCGGCCGGAGACCGTCGTCCCCGGACACGGCCCGGTCGGTGGGCCGGAGATCTTCGACGCGGTGTCCCGTTATTTCGATGTCGTGGAGACCGCCGCCCAGCGCGGGCACACCCGCGGCCAAACCCCGCTGGAGGCCGCCCGCGCGGTCGATCTCGGCGAGTACGCGGCGTGGAGCGACAGCGAACGGCTGGTCGCGAACATCGCCCGCACCTACTCCGAACTGCGCGGTGAGCCGCTGGGAACTCCGTTGGCGCGTCAGGAGATCGCCCCGATGATGATCGAGTTCGCTGGCCATCCGCTGCGCTGCTTGGCCTGAACCAACCGCTCGGCCCGACCCAACCGCTTGGCCCGACACAAGGAGGTAAGGACAGATGAAAATCGGACGCATTCTGCTGGACGGTCCGGACGGGCCGGTGCCCCGGCTGGTCTCGGTGCATCCGGAGACGGAGACCGTGCTGGACCTGGCGGCGGCCGAGCGGCGCCGGCTGATCGACGCCGGCGCCTCGCCCCGGATGGCGGCCCGGCTGGCCGGCGCGCAGTTCCCCGGCAGCTTGACCGAGGCGCTGGAGACCGGCCCGATCTTCACCGCCGCCGTGCGTCGGCTGCACGAGGAAATTGACCCGATCGACGGGATCGCACTGTCCGAGGCGCGCTGGCTGGCCCCCGTCGACCCGCCGGTGCTGCGGGACTTCAACGCATTCAAGAACCACGAGGCGACCGCGCCGGACGTGTGGTTCGAGGTGCCGCTGTTCTTCAAGATCAACCCGTCCACGATCATCGGCCCGGACGAATCGGTGACCTGGCCGGTTGGCTGCGAGCACCTGGACTACGAGCTGGAGCTGGGTCTGGTGATCGGTCGCCCGTCCCGGGACCTGTCGCCGGAGACGGCCCGTGACGCGCTGTTCGGGGTCACGGTGTTCAACGACTTCAGCGCGCGCAACCTGCTGCGGTACGAAATGGACGGTCGGCTGGGACCGGCGAAGGGCAAGGACTTCGCCACCGCGCTCGGCCCGTGGGTGGTGACCGTCGACGAACTCGACCTCACCGACCTGGCGATGACCGCGACCGTCAACGGCGAGCAGTGGTCGGCCGGCAACAGCGGATCGCTGGTGTGGAGCATCGAGGAAATCCTGTCCTACGCCTCCCGGTCCGAACCGCTGGTGCCGGGCGAGGTGATCGGCACCGGCACGGTCGCCGACGGCAGCGGCTGGGAGCTGGGCCGGAAACTGGCCGCCGGTGACGTGGTGCGGCTGGACATCGCCGGGATCGGTGCGCTGTCCAACACCGTCGGCGAACCCGAGCCGGTCCGCTGGCAGCCCAAGCCTCGGCCCCGGGCGGTGGCACGGTGAGCGGGCTGCCCGAGCCGAGCGTGATCGAACGCAACAAGCAACTCGCCCGCCGGCTGTTCACCGCGCTACAGGATGTCGACACGGCGGTGATCGACGAGCTGATCTCCGCCGATCTGGTCGACCACAGCCCGATGTTCGGCGCCAACGCTTTCGAGCGGGAGAATCTCAAGCGAGCCGCGGCCCGGTTCAAGACCGCGTTCCCGGACGTGCGGATCCGTACCGAGCACGTGCTCGCCGACGGGGACAAGGTGCTGGTGCACGAGATGGTCACCGGCACCAACACCGGCCCGTTCGGGTCCGCCGCGCCGACGTTCCGCGGCATGCGGGTGCAGGCGGCGCATGTACTGCGAATCGCGGACGGGCAGATCGTCGAACACTGGTCGGTGCGCGAACTGGGCAGCATGCGCGCGGCACTCGGCATCGGAGAGGATGGCCAGCCCCATGCCGCGTAGCGAGCGATGGCTCGACGTGCACGCCCACCTGATCCCGCCGGCCTTCGCCGACACCTGGCGGGCCGCGCCGGCCGCGTACCGGGACGGGATGCCCGGCCTGCCGCCGTGGTCGCTGGCCGGCGCGATCGACAGCATGGATCGACTGGGCGTGCACGCGGCGGCGGTGTCCGTGCCGTCGCCGGGCGTGTCATTCGGCTCGCCGACCGACGCGCCCGAACTGGCCCGGCGGTTCAACGCCGAATCGGCGGATATCGTCCGGGGCTCGGGCGGGCGGCTCGGCCTGCTCGCCTGCCTGCCGCTGCCGGACACCGGCGCCGCCCTCGCCGAGATCGACTACTGGGCGGCCGAGCCCGAGGTGCACGGGTTCGTGCTGTTCAGCAACTACGCGGGCCGTTACCTGGGCGATCCGGCATTCCGGCCGGTCATTGCCGAGCTGGCCAGGCGCGGGGCCACAGCGCTGCTGCATCCGACGTCGCCGCCGCACGCCGACGCGGTCTGCCGCGGCCGGCCGGCCGCACTGGTGGAGTTCCCGTTCGAGACCAGCCGGGCGATCACCGATCTGCTGCTGTCCGGCGTGTTGGCCGACCACACCGGGCTACGGCTGATCGTGCCGCACGCCGGCGGGACGCTCAGCGTCCTGGCCGACCGGGTGAACGTGCTGGCCCGTGCCATGTCACCAACCGGTGTCGACGTGCTGGCCGGATTGCGGTCGCTGTACTACGACCTGGCCGGCCCGGTGCTCCCCCGCCAACTCGCCGCGCTGCTCGGCGTCACCGACCCAGACCATCTGGTGTACGGCACGGACCTGCCGTTCATGCCGGCCGAGCCGGTGCACAGGTGGCAGCGGGACCTGGCCGGCACGGAGCTACTGGACGAGCGGCAGCGCCAGGCCATGGCCTGGAACACCGCCGCCGCCCTGTTCCCCCGGCTGAACCAGGTTCCGCGGGACGGACAACACACCTCAAGCCCTTGAGGTCAAGGGCTCAAGTGGGTGATCACGTGGCCAGGGGCCGCTCGGCTTCTTTTCCCATTCGGGAGCACGGTTGGGGAGCAGAATGGGAGCAGATCCATGCGCTCACGGCCCTGGTGCGGACGGTGATCATTGAAGTGTCGGGCGAACTCGTCCAGCACGGTGACGGCGTGGCGTTCGTTGTAGATCAACATCCTGTCGATGCACTCCGATCGGACACTGCGCACGAACCGCTCCGCGTAACAGTTCGCTCGGGGCGTTCGCGGCGGGATCTTCACCGGTTCGATGCAGTCGGCAGCGAACACCGCGTCGAACGATGTGGCGTACTTGGTGTCGCGATCACGAATGAGGAACCGGAACGCTGCGGGATCCGCCGGATGGTCGAGGCACCGACCCGGTGTCCAAGCTTGAGCAGCTCACCCTGAATCCTTTTGTAGCCCCAGCTGTGGTTGTCCGTGGCCATCCG